>JBFLWJ010000005.1:110845-149745 GCA_040757835.1 Actinomycetota bacterium | reverse complement strand
CGGCCTGGGGCGCAATATCTTCAACCCGGCGCTCTTCGGCTACGTGTTCATCATCACCGTCTCGGGCCTGCTGGCCAGCTGGACCGGCAACCTGGGCATGCTCGCGGGAGGGTTCGACGGCGTCATGGCCGCCACCCCCCTGGCCTACATCAAGCCGGGCCTGGAGAGCCTCGGTCCCAGTTATGGCGCCCTGCTCTTCGCCAACTACGGCGGTGCCCTGTGCGAGGTCGGCGCGTTCTGGATCCTGCTGGGCGGCGCCTACCTCATCTACCGCAAGGTCATCAGCTGGGTGATCCCGGTGACCATCCTGGCCACCGTGCTCATCCTCGCCTACATCGTGGGCTCGGACGGGCTCTACCAGATCCTGGCCGGCGGCGTCATGCTCGGCGCCTTCTTCATGGCCACGGACTGGGTGACCAGCCCCATGTACACCTGGGGGCAGGTGGTCTTCGGATTGATGATCGGGGTGCTAATCGTGCTCATCCGGGTCTACGGCGCGCCCACCGGCGCCGTGGCCTACTCCATCATCATCGCCAACTGCTTCGTGCCCGTATGGGACAAGGTGTTCAAGCCGAAGCGGTTCGGCGAGGTGGCCGCAGCCTGACGGCAAGAGAAGCAAAAAGGGCCGGGCTTCCCGGCCCTTTTTCTTGGGGTAAGTCACCCATGTCGCGCGGCCGCGACACCACCGAGGACGAAAATGCTGGTCGCTATTTTCAGGGCAGGTCTTGGGTTTTAGATACCGCGTTATGTTGCTTGTTCGCACCAGCGGTGTTACAGCGCGAGATAAGACCTGGCACCGTGCTCTCTAATAAACATCAGCCTTGGAATAAGCACAGGTCTAAGGCTGCAGGTATGGACGAGCATCGCGACGCAGGTCCGAGTTGAAGGCAGCTGGCGCCAGTAAAAATGCTGGCCCACAGCGCTACGCGTCGCCGGCCGCCTTTGCTGGACAGGGGTCAGTCACCCATGTCGCGCGGCCGCGACACCACCGAGGACGAAAATGCTAGTCGCTATTTTCAGGGCAGCCGTGGCTTTTCTCGCCTGCGGCTCTGAACGCAACGCTGATCCGCCAGGTGAGTGATAGATCGGGGCGGGGTACGCAGACCTGCGGGTTATGGATCGGGTCGCAGGTGGTAAGTATCAGGACTTGATGTAAGAATAGACCGTAGCAAGGCGGGCAGGATCCGGTTTAGGGTGCGAGCGCATGATTGATAACGGGCGGGATAGCTCCAGGGAAGCCGAGGGTGTGCCGCAGCAGCCCGTTTCGCGGCCGAACGATAGCGGCTATGGCGAGCGGGGCCTCAGCGAAGCCGAGGTCATGGAAAGGGTCGCCCAGGGAAAGACCAATAAGGTGGCGGACAAGTCCAGCCGCTCCCTGTCCTCCATCATCAGGGCCAACGTCTTCAACCGCTTCAACGCCATCCTGGGCACCCTGGCGATACTGGTTGTCATCATCGGCCCCATCAGGGACGCCCTCTTCGCGGGGGTGCTCATCTTCAACACCCTTATCGGCGTGTTCCAGGAACTGCGCGCCAAGCGCACCCTGGACCGGCTCTCGCTCTTGAGCGCTCCCAGGGCTACGGTCGTCCGGGATGGGATCCAGGTCGGGATCACCCGCGACGAGGTGGTGCTGGACGACCTGCTGGTGCTGACGGCCGGCGACCAGGTCCTGGTGGACGGCGAGGTGCTCGAGTCCGAGGGGATGGAGGTGGACGAGTCCCTGCTCACCGGGGAGTCGGTCCCCATCCATAAACAGCCCGGTGACGGGATACTCTCGGGGAGCTTCGTCTCAGCGGGGTCCGGCCGGGCCAGGGCGACGGCGGTAGGCGAGGACGCCTACGCACAGAAGCTCGCCTCGGAGGCCAGGCGTTATGCGCTGGTCAGATCCGACCTGCGCGATGCCATCAACACCATCCTGCGCTATATAACCTACGTGATGGTACCGGTGGCCGTACTGCTCGTGATCAGCCAGCTCATGGCGGACAACACCTTTGACGATGCCATCCTGGCTTCGGTGGCGGGCCTGGTCGGCATGGTGCCGGAAGGGCTGGTCCTCCTCACCAGCCTGGTGTTCGCGGTGAGCGCCGTAGCCCTGGCGCGCCGCAACGTGCTGGTGCAGGAGCTCCCGGCGGTGGAGGGGCTGGCCCGCGTCGACGTCATCTGCCTGGACAAAACGGGCACGCTCACGGAAGGGACGCCCCAGTTCGGGCGCATCGAACCGCTGGAGAAAGGAACTGACCTTGACGAGGTGCTTGGGGCTTTCGCCGCCGCCTCGCCATCCGAGAACTCGACCATGCTGGCTATCTCCACCGCCTATCCCTCCTCGCCGGACTGGAGGGTAGAGGCCACCGTGCCTTTTTCCTCCGCCCGTAAGTGGAGCGCGGCCTCATTCGAAGGTCACGGTTCATGGGTGCTGGGCGCGCCGGAGGTGCTGCTGCGGGGGGGTGCGGATGGCGGGCTGCGCGAGAAAGCCGGTTCACTGGCGCGCTCCGGTCTCAGGGTGCTGCTCTTGACGCGCGCGGAAAAGCCGGTGGCGGAGGAAGAACTGCCGCCGCGCCTGGAACCGGCCGCCCTCCTGATCATCGAGGAGAAGATACGCCCCGACGCGGCCAAGACCCTGGAGTATTTCATGGACCAGGGGGTCGGGGTGAGGATCATCTCGGGAGACAACCCGAGCACGGTGGGCTCGGTGGCGGAGCGTGTGGGCGTGCCGGGGGCGGATGAGCCGGTGGACGCGCGCAAGCTCCCCACCGACCCCGAAGACCTCTCCGAGGTGATGCACGAGAGCACGGTCTTCGGCCGCGTGGTGCCGGAACAGAAGCGGATGATGGTGCACGCCCTGCAGTCGGACGGCCACGTGGTGGCCATGACCGGGGACGGCGTCAACGACACCCTGGCCCTCAAGGATGCGGACATGGGCATCGCCATGGGCTCCGGCGCCCCCTCGACCAAGTCCGTAGCCCAGCTGGTGCTCCTGGACGGCAGGTTCTCCACCCTGCCGCGGGTGGTGGCGGAGGGGCGGCGGGTGATGGCCAACATGGAGAGGGTGGCCAACCTCTTCCTGACCAAGACCGTATATGCCGCCCTCCTGGCGGTGGGCATCGCCATCGCCGCCTGGCCCTACCCGTTCCTGCCCCGTCACATATCCCTGGTGGGCTCGCTCACCATAGGCATCCCCGCCTTCGTGCTCTCCTTCGCTCCGAGCAAGAAGAGGTACCGTCCCGGTCTGTTGCGGCGGGTACTGTACTTCGCCGTACCGGCCGGCTTTATCGCGGCCGCGGGCACTTTCACCGCCAACGCCATGGCCAGGGCTCACGGGGCCAGCCTGGAGGAATCGCGCACGGTTGCGGTGATCGTGCTGACCATCGTGGGGCTGGCGGTGCTCGCCTACCTCTCACGACCCCTCATGTCCTGGCGCGGCGCCCTGGTCGCGGTGATGGCGGGATCTTTCGTGGGCGTCCTGCTCATACCGTGGTTCCGCGACTTCTTCATGCTGGACCTGCCCAGCTTGATCATCATGCTGCAGTCGCTGGCCATCGCGGCCCTGTTCACGCTGCTCCTGGAGCTGTCCATGCGCTACATGGAACGCTACATCCACCAGGGCGAGGAAGCCCCCCCGGCGGTGGAGGAACTGGGTGACGTGGAGCTGCCAGCCGGGGTCCCCAGCGGCGACGAGGATTGAGCACACCCGCGGTTGCGCGGCAGACTGCTTCGAGACCGGAAACCCTTTACCCTGCGCCCGGGCGCAGGTGCTATACTACCTTGCGTGAGTAAACCTAACGCAAACTGCGAAGTGAGTATCGGGAGGAAGAACCGGCGCGACACCCTGCTGGTCATCCTCGCGGCCCTGGCCCTGGCGGGGCTGGCCGTGCTCCTGATGATCTGGCTGAACCCGGGATATTCCAAGGAGCCCTTCCGGCGCCAGGAATACGTGCTTGACGACGTGGTGACCATTTCCGCCTACGGCAAGAACCAGTCGCAGGTCGAGGGCGCGGTGGACGCCGCCTTCCAGGAGATCTACCACGTGCAGGACATCGCCGACCGCTATGACCCGGAGAGCGAGATCGCGAGGGTCAACGCGGCGGCGGCGGCGGGGCCAGTGGCCGTATCCGACGACCTCTGGGAGATGATAACCACGGCCATGGAGATCTACCGGGACAGCGGGGGCGTATTCGATATCACCGTGGCTCCGCTGGTGGACGTGTGGGACGTCGTCGGGCGCGGAGAGCGGGGCGGGGCGCCGCCGGCGCAGGCGGAGATAGACAAAGCCATGGAGCTGGTGGGCGCGGACATGCTGGTCCTGGACGAGGCGTCGCAGAGCGTCTTCTTCTCCCGCCCTGGCATGGGCATCGACCTGGGGGGTATCGCCAAGGGATACGCCCTGGACAGGGCGGAAGCGGCCCTGACGGCACGCGGCGTCGCCTCCGGGATCATCGACATGATCAGCACCAGTATGACCGTGGGGGAGAAGCCGGAGGCGGCGGACGGGCCTGACTGGACCATCGCGGTCTCAAACCCGCGCGCGGAGGGCTTCCTGGCGACCTTCTCCATCCCGGGCCAGACCTATATCAGCACCTCCGGCGATAACCAGCGCTATTTCGAGTACGAGGGCGTCCGCTACCACCATATCCTCGACCCCCGCACGGGTTATCCGGCATCGGGCATGATCGCGGTCACCACGGTCGGCGGCAGGAGCGGCGCCTGGTCCGACGCCATGTCCACGGCCACTTTTATCCTGGGTTACCCGGACGGGTTGGAGTGGCTGCGGGAAGCGGGGGCAACGGGAGCCTTGGCCGTCGACAGATCCGGCACCGTTCATATGACCCCAGGCCTCAGCGGCATGGTCACGAGCAGCGAGGAGAGGGTGGCTCCCTGAGCGTTTGCCGCGGGGTCAGGGGGAGAGGGACTCCAGCCTGCGTTCCATTTCAGGCCGCTCCATCTCCAGTTCCTCCAGGAGAGCGGCGGTGGCGGTGGAAAGGGGCCGCCGCCGCAGCAGCACGTAGTAGAACTCGCGCCGGGGCTCCGGCGCCTTGAACCTGAGGGCGGAAACAATCCCCTGCCCGATATAGGCGCTAGCCGCCCACAGTGAGACCACCGAGATGCCCTCCCCGGCTGCTACGGCCTGGATCACGGCCATGGTGCTGCCCAGGACCATGGCGCTCCCGGGGCACTTATCCAGCCCGAGGTCCGTGAGGATCTTCAGCATGTGGGAGCGGGTCCCGGAACCCTCCTCGCGGTAGAGCAGGGGCTCTCCCTCCAGGTCAGCCGGTCCGAGGTCGCGGCGGCGCGCCAGTGGGTGACCGGGGGGGGCGATGAAGACAAGGCGGTCATGGCACAGCTGCCCGTAGCGCAGCCTCTCGTCCTCCTCGTACAGGCCGACACATCCCAGGTCCACCTCGCCGGCCCGCACCTTATCCAGGACCCGGGACGAGTCCGAGATGTCCAGGCGGGGGTCGACCAGGGGGTGGCGCTCGCGGAAGCGGGCGAGGATGAGAGGCATGATATATTCGCCGGGGATGGTGCTGGCGGAGATGGCGATGGGCCCGCCGACCTCTGCGCGCCGTCCCTCCATCTCCCGTCTCAGCTTCTCCTCAGTCTCAAGTATGTCCCGGGCATACCCGAGGAAGGCCCTTCCCGCCTCGGTGAGGCGGCTGCGGCCGGTGGAGCGGTCGATGAGGGTGTTGCCGAACTCCTTCTCCAGGGTGCGTATCTGGGAACTCACGGCAGGTTGGGTCAGCCCCAGGTTGCGGGCGGCGGTGGAGAAGCTGCCTGTGCTCGCCACCTCCACGAAGATGAGAAGGCTCTTGGTATTCATCTTCCAACCATTATATAAGATATTCTTATGGGGTAAAAAATGGCGGAGATGCGTAAGAATCGAACTTACCCGGCGCCCGTTACGACACCGCACCGGTTTTGAAGACCGGGCCGCCCACCAGGACGAATGCACCTCCATTGGATATTATAACCGAGGCACAGCTTACAGGTAACGAAATATCAACCCGGTTCTATGGTTGCATCGCGAATGCGATGGTGACGCCCGGAGGGCGGCGCGACGGTGCCCTCCGCCATGACGCTTCCGAGGGTCAAGGCCTGGCACGTGTACGTTCGTGTAAGCAGAAAGGGATGCCTGGTTATAACCCATCCTCAATACGGGACGCGATAGTCGCCGTCGCGCCGCGTGACCCGCTTGCGGTCCAGGTGCTCCAGCAGCGGGATGGCGTATTTGCGGCTGGCCCCCAGCATCTCCCTCACCTCCGCCACCCCCAGCCTGCCGTGGGTCTCAATGTGTGCGCGTATGCGTTCCTCCGCCTCCGCCAGCCTGCCCGCGGCTAGGAAATAGTCCGGGTTGACCTGTTCGATCTCACCCTCTTCCAGGAGGATACCCAGCAGGTCGCGGAGCCTGCTTTTTTCCAGGCCGGAGGTATCGGCCATCTCCTTGAACAGGGGAGGGGCAAAGCCGCCCTCCCGGATGGCCCGCAGCAGCTCGTCCCTTGTCCGGCTGTCCTGTTCGGAAAGGGACCTCCCCTCGCCCGCGACCCGCACCCGTCCCGCCTCCACCTCCAGCTCGCCGGCGGAGACCGCGCTGCGCAGCAACGCCTCGAAGACATCCGGCGCCAGCCCCACATCCATGCGCTGGCGCAGGGCTTCCTTCTCTATGCCCGCCTTGAGCGGGTTGGCCTCGTGCATCTCCCGGGTGAGGGAAGCCATGCGCTCGCGCAGGGAGGCCAGCAGGGCGGGGGTCGCGTACAGGGTATCGCCTTCTCTGGCCACCTCGACCAGCTCTCCGGCCGAGAGCAGCGCGGACAGGGCGGAGGAGAACTCCCCCTCCCTGATCTCCGTCCCCGAGAGCAGCTCGCGCCGGGAGAGGGGCAGCCCCTTCTCCTCGACCACCAGTAGCAGCAGGTCCCTGGGCTCGCCCGCCTCGCGCCTGGCCAGGGTGGCCAGGACCGCCGACTGGTGGTGGCGGTGCTTCCTGGGATGGGAATCGAGGATGCGCCCGCCGCCGATGGTGGTGATGGGGGAGTAGGAGCGCAGGATATAACGGTCGCCGTAGAGGGCGATCACCGGTCTCTCCAGGCGGAACTGCACATAGGCGCTCTCGCCTGGGGACAGTTCCTCGCGGCCGCCCAGGAGGACCACCCGCGCCATCACCTCCCTGGTGCCGTGGTGGAAACGCACCCGCGTGCGGTTCCTCAGGGGGCGTGGCGCGCCCTCGATGTGGTGCAGCAGGCCGTCGGCCATGTAGGTGGAGCGGAGGTATCCGGTGGTGCCGATGACATCGCCGCGCTCGATCTCCTCGATGGAGATGCCTGGAAGGTTGAGGGCCACCCTCTGGCCGGCGTAGGCGCGCTCGACGTCCTCGCCGTGGACCTGGATGTTGCGCACCCTGACTTTCCTGCCGGAGGGCTGGATGACCGCCTCGTCGCCGTCAGCCACGCTGCCCTCCCACATGGTGCCGGTGATCACCGTCCCGATGCCCTTGAGGGTGAAGACGCGGTCCACGGGAAGCCTGAAGGGCCCTCCGGACTCGCGCCGCCTCACCTTGTCCGCGGCCCGGAGGATGGCCTCCCGCAGTCCGTCCATGCCCTGGCCGGTGCGGCTGGAGGTCACCACCACCTCGGCCCCCTCCAGCACCGTGCCCGCGACCGCCCCGGCGATGTCCTCCTTCACCAGCTCCAGCATGTCCTCGTCGGCGAGGTCGGCCTTGGTGATGACCACGACCCCTTCCTCGACGCCCAGCAGGTCGACGATGGCCAGGTGCTCGGTGGTCTGGGGCATCACCCCGTCATCCGCGGCCACCACCAGCAGCACCAGGTCGAACCCGGTGGCTCCCGCGAGCATGTTCTTCACGAAATGCTCGTGGCCGGGAACGTCCACCACGCCAGCCGTGACCCCGCCCGGCAGCTCGATATCGGCGAAGCCCAGTTCGATGGATATGCCGCGCTCCTTCTCCTCCTTGAGGCGGTCGGTGTCGGTGCCGGTGAGTGCCTTGACCAGCTCGGTCTTTCCGTGGTCAATGTGTCCGGCGGTGCCGATGATGAAGTTTTTCATGGTATCTCTCCGCAGCCGGTCCAGCTGGTGGACGGGGACCCTATTCCTCTTTCACGCCGGCGTCCATGCCGGAAACGTACTTGAACGCCTCCGCCACCAGGGAGGTCTCGTCGTCGGCGATGGTGCGCACGTCAAGGATGACGCGGTCCTCGCGGATGCGGCAGATGACCGGGGTCTTCGCCTCCCGCAGCCCCGCCTCGATCTGGTTGGCGCTGTAGGTGTCGGAGGTGACCGCCACGGTCCAGGTGGGCAGGTCTTCCATGGGCAGGGCACCACCCCCGGCGCGCGATACGTCCTCGACCACGTCCGTCTCGAAATCGCCCTCCGCCGCTATCCTCCTGGCCAGCGACCGCGCCCGTTTACGCATGCCCTCCGGATCGGCGGTGAGCATGGCCAGGGTGGGGATCTCGCTGAGGGCACGCTCCGGGTCGAGGTAGAGGCGCAGGGTCGCCTCCAGTGCCGCGATGCTCAGCTTGTCCAGCCGCAACGCCCGGGCCAGGGGGTGTCTGGCCAGGGACTCCACCAGGTCGCCCCGGCCCAGGATGACGCCGCCCTGGGGACCGCCCAGGAGCTTGTCCCCGCTGAAACAGACGAGGTCCGCGCCCTCCTCGAGGGAGCGCATGATGGTGGGCTCGCGGGCGAGTCCGTAGGGCGAGAGGTCGATATAGACCCCGCTGCCCAGGTCGTCCAGGAGCACCAGCTCGTATTCGCGTGCCAGGCTGGCCAGTTCCGCGATGTCCGCCTCGGAGGTGAAGCCCATGATGCGGTAGTTGCTGGGATGGGCGCGCATGATCATGGCCGTCTCGCTAGTTATGGCCCGGCGGTAGTCCTCGAGGTAGGTCTTGTTGGTAGTGCCCACCTCAACCAGGCGGGCGCCGCTCTGGGACATGACGTCGGGCAGCCTGAAGGACCCGCCGATCTCGATGAGCTGCCCCCGGCTGACTATTACTTCCCTGCCGGCGGCGCAGGCGGTGAGGGCCAGCAGCACCGCGGCGGCGTTGTTGTTCACCACCAGGGCCGACTCCGCGCCGGTGAGTTCGCACAGCAGCTTCCTCAAGTGGACCTGCCGTGAACCTCTCCTGCCGTCCTCGAGGTCGAACTCCAGGTTGCTGTAGTGCGCCCCCACCTCGGCTATGGCCTCGAGGGCGCCCTCGCTGAGCAGGGAACGCCCCAGGTTGGTATGGACCACCACGCCGGTGGCGTTGACCACCCTGCGCAGGCTCTGCTGCATGCGCTCCTCGACCTCCTTTTCCACCAGCGTCACCAACTCCTCGGTGCCGGTCTTTATCTTCTCCAGGGACATCTCGTCCCGGGCGGCGAGGATGGCCTCGCGCACGCCTTCCAGCACCACCCGCGAGGCCTCGGTCACCAGTTCTCGCGGCACGCCCCCGCCCAGCCTGCGGCTGCGGTAGACGGCCTGGATGAGGTCGTTCACCGAGGACAGGCTCCGCAGGTAGTCTCTCTTTTCCATCCTTATAGTGTAATCGCTCGCGTTGATGCTTGCCATAAACCATCTGTCGATGCGTACCCGTGCCAGGCCAGGCCTGGCTTAGCCAAGGACTGGCACTGGACACCGTCGCGCCGAAGACGGCGCTGTCGCCTACGCGATGCAGTCAGTCCTGCGTTGCACGAAAGATCGAGCAAGTTAGATGGTGATGGAGTTGGAGGCCGAGAGCATGGTGTCCAGGATGTCGTACATGTTGCTTACCGTACCCGCCGCAAGCCTGTCCTTGAGACAGAAATAGTCCAGGCAGGTGCCGCAGACCAGAACCTCCACCCCCAGGTTTTCGAGATTGCACAGCGCCTGGGCGGTGTCGGTCCCCTCCACGGCCAGGTTCACGCCATGGTTGAAAAGGACCATCCTCCAGGGGAGTCGCTCGCTCTCCGCCAGGGTATTGAGGAAGGCTTTGATGAGTATGCTGCCCAGTTCCTGGTCGCCGCGCCCCATGATATCCGAGGTGAGGGCGATCACCTTGCGCCCCCCCTCGTCCGCGCCCGCCGCCGCGGTCCCGTCCTTTTCTTCCGGGGCCTGGCCGGTAACGGCGATACGGAAGACGCCCTCCTCCTCCGTTACCTTTACATCGCAGCCCTGTGAGGAAGCGAAGCGGCATACGTTGTCCCTGGCGGTGGGGTTGTCCACCAGCACCTCTATCTCTTTAGCCCCTTCCTTCAGTGCGGCCCTCGTCTTCACCACCGGCGCGGGACAGGCCAGCCCGCGCGCATCCACGACCTCGCTCATGGCTCCTCCTCGTTCCGTTCCCCGGACCTCTCATCTCCCGTGGCGTCCGGAACCCCGCTCCGCGTTCTTTTCCATCAGGTGAGGACGCGGACCGGGGGGCCGTCCGAATGTACGAACTCCCCGATGGTGGACCAGCCCTCAACGCCGTCCATATGCTCCCGGAATGCCTCCAGCCGCGAGGGCGGAATGGCGATCAGCAGCCCGCCCGAGGTCTGGGGGTCATATATCAGGTCGCGGTCGACCTCGTCCGCTTGCGGCGATATCTCCACCCGATCCGAGAGGAAATCGCGGTTCCTGTGCGCCCCCGCTGGCACCATGCCCATGCCCGCCATCTCGCGCGTGCCCTTGTAAAGGGGAAGGCGGGAAACGAAGATGCAGCATCCCAGACCGTGCTCCGGGAGCATGTCGAGCAGGTGGCCTGCCAGTCCGAAACCGGTCACGTCGGTGCAGGCATGGGCCCCCGCCGCCGCGGCGGCACCGGCGGCCTTCGCGTTGAGGGTGGCCATGCCGCTTATCGCCTCCGCCATCTCCGCCTCGGTGATGAAACCGCCCTTGAGGGCGGTTGACAGTATGCCCGTACCCAGGGGCTTGGTGAGGACGAGCAGGTCGCCCGGTTCGGCCCCCAGGCTGGTCATGATGCGGTCCGGGTGTACCTTCCCCGTTACCGCCAGGCCGTACTTGGGCTCATCGTCGTCGACGGTGTGGCCTCCCAGCAGGACGGCGCCCGCTTCCCGGATCTTGGATAGCCCTCCCTCCAGTATCCTTGCCAGCACCTCCATCCCCAAGGAACAGGGAAAACAGACGATGTTCATGGCCGAGAGGGGTGTGCCTCCCATGGCGTAGATGTCGCTGATGGCGTTTGCCGCCGCGATCTGCCCGAAGAGGTAGGGGTCGTCAACGACGGGGGTGAAGAAGTCCAGTGTGTGCACCAGGGCATTCTCCCCGTCCAGCATGAACACGGCGGCATCGTCGGGGGTGTCCAGGCCCACGAGGATCTCCTGGCGCGCATCACCCGGAGGCAGCAGGCGCAGCACTTTCTCAAGGTCCTCCGGACCCACCTTGGCCGCTCACCCCGATTTTGTGGAGAGCAGGGTCAGCCTGATCGACTCCGGCATCATAAATCCTCCTAATAGTAACTATAGTAACTAATTATATATTGGGGGCGGCCCATGATGCCATGATGGGCCGCTTATGGGGCCGCATCTTCGATCTTCAATCCCCGCGAAGCGTATATATGGGAAGAAACGTCCAGTTGGTGACGGAAGATCCAGTATACGGCCCCTAGTCCACGGGTTCGCCCATGCTGCGGGAGATCTCCATCACCAGGTGTTCCCCGGCCGTATAGGCGTTACGCAGCGCCGTAGGATGGTTCTTGATGGCACCCTTCTGCTCGATGCGGAAGAAGAGCAGCCGCTCGTAGTACTTGATGTCCAGGAGGTCATAGAAGATGTCCATTACCTTGAGGGCCCCGTCGAAGGCGCGGGGGTCGTCGGCCCCGGCGGTGGAGAGGAAGAGCCCTCGCCTGGCGTGCCTGGTCTCGGGGTCGGTGATGCCCTCCCCCAACTTCTCTTTGCGGATCCACAGGCACTGGAAGCGGTCGATGAGTGCCTTGGTCTGGGAGTTGAGGGAATTGAAGTAGATGGGGGCGGCCATGATGATGCCGTGGGCCTGGGTGGCGAGGCTGTAGATCTTGTCCATGGTGTCGTCGATGGTGCATTCGCCGGTCTTGTTACAGTCCCCGCAGCCCTGGCAGGGGTAGATGTCCCGGTTGCAGAGGATGATCTTGTTGATGGTGGCTCCGGCCTCCCTGGCACCAGCCAGAGCCTCGTCCAGCAGCAAGGACGTATTTCCGTTCAGGCGCGGGCTTCCCGCGATCCCCAAGATCTTAACCATGGGCGCTTTCCCCCAAGCAAGCAAAATAACGACCGATTTGGGCGTATTTTATCCGATGGACGGATTATCCGCAATTCCTAGGCCACGGCGCCCGCTTCTTTTAAATCCGCTACCTGTTCGGTATCGTAGCCCGCTTCCGCCAGGAGGATTTCGGTGTGTTCCCCGAGGCGCGGCGGCGGCATCTCGAAGCGGGGCGGGGTGGCGGAGAGCTTATACGGGCTGCCCAGCTGTTTGACCACGTTTTCATGGTCTCTTATCTCCACGACCATGTCGCGGTGGCGGACCTGGGGGTCTTCGAGGGCTTCCTTGACCGTCGCCAGTGGCGCACAGGGGACATCGTTCTCCGTGAGGACCTGCAGCCATTCCGCGAGGGGACGCTGGCGGAGGGCCTCCCGCAGCCTGGGAAGGAGTTCTCTGGCCTGCATCAGTCGCTCCACCGTAAGCATGTCCTTTACATCCTCCATGCCCGTGGCGGCACATAGCCCCTTCCAGAACCAGTCCTCGTGGACGATGCCCAGGGCCAGGTCTTTTCCGTCCGAGGTCTCGAAAATACCGTAATGCGGCAGCATATGGATGAGGTTACCGGGAGGGTCCTCACCGGTCTCCAGGTAGGGCCCGATGCTGTTGTGGAGGAGCGCGACCACGCAGTCCAGCATGGAGATGTCAACGAACTGGCCCTCCCCGGTCCTCTCCCGTGCCAGCAGGGCGGCCTGGATGCCGATGACCGAGTTCAGGGCGGAGGTTATGTCCGCGACTTCGAAGCCCGGGACGACGGGGCTGCCGCCGGAATCCCTGGTGAGGCCGAGCACGCCGCCCAGTCCCATGTAGTTGATGTCGTGGCCGGGACGGTCGCGGTAAGGCCCGTCCTGCCCGAAACCGCTGATGGAGCAGTAGATGATGCGCGGGTTGTCCGCCCTGAGGGTCTCGTAGTCCACCCCCAGGCGGGCGGTGGTGCCGGGCCGGAAACCTTCAACCACCACGTCGGCCGTGCACGCCAGCCTGCGGAAGACCTCCTGGGCCCGCGAGTCCTTGAGGTTGAGGGCGAGGCTTTTCTTGTTGCGGTTTATCTGGTTGAAGAGGAAACGGAAAGCGCGGGCGTGGTCCCCGGTGCCCGGTGGCTCCACCTTGATCACCTCAGCCCCCAGATCGGCCAGGATCATGGTACAGAGGGGTCCCGGATAGAGCATGGTCAGGTCCAGGATGCGGATTCCCTCGAGGGGCGTGGTCATGAAGATTACCTCCTCCTCGTCTCTAGCGATAGTGCCGTCAATGTATTATATGCCAACTTACCTGCGTTAAGGCCATGACAGGGGAGTATCTTCCGGATATCGCCCCGAGGTCAGCAGGTGATAGAGGAAGATGATCGGAAGATACCCGCCCGCGATACGAGGGGAGATCCGGGTCAAGATGTATGCCCGGGTAATGGAAATGGTCGGGGTGAGAGGATTTGAACCTCCGACCTCTGCGTCCCGAACGCAGCGCGCTGACCAAACTGCGCCACACCCCGACCGAATAGAGTAGTCGTCTTCAAGTGGGCATAATCGCCCGTCCAACAGTTCTTTATTATACATACAGCGCCGTGAATGCGCTAAAGACGTCGAGGCGCGGGAGTCGAGCCCGGAGGCCGGCCGGGGCCAGGCGGGGGGGCGAGCCCGGGACCCGTCAGGGGGCGGATGCGGGGGGATGCTAAGATAATGCCGTGGATGGACGTCGAGGGCCTTTGCGATAGAGGGATCATGATGCCCGTAGCTGCCAGAGATGCCGCTTCCATAATGCTGTTGCGCGACGCTCCCGGTACCGGAGGGCTCGAAGTGCTCATGGTGAGGAGGAACGCCGGCAGCGACTTCGCCCCGGACGTGTACGTCTTTCCGGGAGGGATGGTCGAGGAGAGCGACTGCGGGGAGAACGTCGCCGGACTGTGCGAGGGCATGGGGCCGGATCTCGCTCTGTCCATCCTCGCGGACGCGCCCTCCCCGGCCCGGGCTTTGGGTCTCTTCGTCGCGGGCATCCGGGAGACCTTCGAGGAGACCGGCATCCTTCTCGCCCGCGAGAGGACTGGGGAGTTCGTCTCCTGCCGGGGGGAGAGGGCGGCCAGGTTCGCTTATCTGCGCGAGGCGGCAAGGGAAGACCGTATATCCTTCGCGGAGATGGTGGCAGGAGAGAAACTGAAGCTGGCCACCGGCAGCCTCAGATACTTCGCCCACTGGATCACCCCCGAGGTCTCGCCCATCCGTTTCGACACCCGTTTCTTCCTGGCCCCCGCGCCGCCCTGCCAGGAGGCGCTCCACGATGACCTCGAGATAACCGGCCACGTATGGCTCTCCCCCCAGGAAGCCCTGGCCGCCAGCGAGAGCGGCACTTTCCCCATGCTCCCGCCCACCGCCATCAACCTAATGGCGCTGGCGCCGTTTGCCTCGGCCGAGGACGCCTTGAGCTCCTCCACGGGCAAGGAGGTCACCGCCATCCTCCCCAGGCTGAGCTTCGAGGACGGGAAGCTGAAGCTGCTCCTCCCCGACGACCCGGAATACCCCTGACCTGATCGGAGGTCATCGCGCCGGGGATCGCACCCCGAAACCGGCCTCGCCTCCAAGCCGGGCATGCTGCGAAACATGACCCCGGGCTTCCGTCGATCCCAGCGGCTCTTCCATATTCGGATGGCGGACGATGCCGGGGGTCTGAGCTACGGCGTATGGTTACCAGCCCGGGGGTCACGGCCGGAAACCGGAGCATGGGGTCGAATCTTCACTCTTCAATCAGGAGGTCGCCTGACGGAAAACCGAGGAGTGAAGATACGACCCCATTGCCTCGGTTGCACCTAGACGCAATAATGGGGATAGCCTGGGTCAGGCGCCGGATCGCAAGGAGCGATGATGGGCTATCCAAAGCAGGTGGTGAAGGCCTTCCTCTCGCTGTGGCCCTTCACGCACACAGTGAAGAGGCTCAGCGCCTACACTCCCTTCAAGCAGCTCTTCGCCCCCCTGGTAAGGGACGGGATCTTCGACGTCACCTTCATCCCGGTCTTCGAGGATATCCCCTCCTCCGAGAGCACCGCCCTCCCTCGCCAGGTAATCGCCGAGCTCATCAAGGCCTCCTCTCACCGTTTCATCCACAACGGCTGCATCTGCCGCAACCAGGAGGGTTGTGTCAACTACCCCCGGGACCTGGGCTGCATCTTCCTGGGCGAGGCGGCGGCGCGCCTGCACCCGTCGCTGGGGCACCGCGCCAGCGTGGAGGAGTGCCTGGAGCACCTGGACAGGGCCTCGGAGACGGGGCTCACGGGCATGGTCGGACGCATCTGGTTCGACGCCACTACCATGGGAGTGCTGCACGACTTCCGCAATTTCCTGGTGCTCTGTTTCTGCTGCGACTGCTGCTGCCTGGTGCGCGCGGACATCAGGGAGGCCGGTCCGGGCTTCAAGGATGCCATAAAGAAACTCGAGGGAGTGAGGGTAACCGTGAGCGATGGCTGCGTGGGGTGCGGGAACTGCGTAGAGACCTGCTTCGTGGGGGCGACATCCCTCGCGGAAGGCCGGTCGCATATAGATCCCGATCTGTGCAAAGGGTGCGGCCGCTGCGCCGCCGCCTGCCCCAACGGTGCCATCCGGGTGGAGTTCGACTCGGAGGACGTCCTCTACCGCGAGCTGCTCGCACGGGTGCGGACCGCGATCAGGTGATCTTCCTTGACCGGGCCCCCGGCAGCCATTAACGTTTGGATATGATCACTTGTGGTGGATGCGGGCGAAAGATCGAGACCACGGGGATGGACTACGGCATCAAGGTCCTGTGTGAGAACTGCTATCACCTGCAGGTCACCGGACCGCAACCGGAGCACTCGCTCAGCTCCACGGCCCTCAAGCTCGTGTTCTCACTCGGCCTGGCTGCCCTCGCGCTTGCCTGCGCGGCTCTCTGTGTCCTCTATCTCAGCGGCACCGGCGACCTGCCGTGGTTCATCCTCCTCTCGGTGCTCGCCCTCGCCGTGGTTGTCTGCCCCGTCATCGTCCTCTCGAGAAAGCGCAACCTCTCCCTGCTTATGGCCTCCCTCTACCTCCCCCTGGGCCTTTGGGCCTTCGTCTGGCAACTGGCTCCGGGAGTGGGTTGGGAGTATGGCAGGATGACGGCGTACGGCGGCCTGCTCTTCCTCGCCCTGGGCCTGGTGGCCGCTTATACCTACGTGCGGGACCTGCGCGCGCTGCCGCGCCGCTGAGGTGATGAGAGTGGAGAGAGAGATACCCCTGTTCCGCCGCTACCCCCGACTGCGTGATACCCTGCCCTGGGCGTCACTGGGCGAGTGGCCGACAGGGGTGGAACGCATGCGCCGGCTGGAGGAGGCGCACGGCCTGCCCGCCCTCTACGTCAAGCGGGACGATTTAAGCTCATGTCATTACGGCGGCAACAAGGTGCGTAAGCTGGAATTCGTCCTGGCGGATGTGGCGCGCAAGGGCTGCAGCGGCGTGATGACCATGGGCGCGGCGGGTTCCAACCACGTACTGGCGACCACGGTCCACGGCGCAAGGCTGGGCCTCTCCACCACCGCCCTCCTCTTTGACCAGCCATGTGCCGAGTACGTGCGGCGCAACCTGCTCCTGGACTACAAGAACGGGGCGCGCCTGGTGTGGGCACGCTCCGTACCCATGGTCCCGCTGGCCTATGTCAAGGAGAGAGCGGCGTCTCGCGTGCGCGGGGAACGCCTGTACTGGCTCGGCCCGGGGGGTTCCTCTCCCACGGGTTGCCTGGGCTATGTCAACGCCGGCCTGGAGATTGCGGAGCAGGTGGAGGAGGGGATGTTGCCGGAGCCCGACTACGTGGTGACCGCCATGGGGACGCACGGCACCGCCGCCGGGCTTTGGCTGGGGCTGCGCCTGTCGGGCCTGCGTTCGCGCCTCGTGGGTGTGGCGGTGGTGGAGACGGCATACTGCAACGCTTCCCGGTGGGCGCGCCTCGTGAACCGGACCGCGGATCTGCTTGCGCAGCTGGACCCGGGGATCGCGGTCCCCAGGGCACGCCGGTCCGACCTTGTCTATATAGACAGTGAACTCGGGAGGGGATACGCGCACCTTACCCCGGCGGACGTGAGGGCGGTGAGGGAGGCGCGCGAACTGGAAGGGCTGCTCATCGAGGGCACCTACACCGGCAAGGCGCTGGCGGCCACGCTGGAGCTGGGGAAGGCGCTGGGGCGTGGCGAGAGCGTCCTCTTCGTGGACACTTACAACTCCGCGGACCTCTCATCGCAGGTCTCGGGTATCGACTACCATCTCTTGCCCGCGCCTTTTCACCGCTTCTTCGAGCGGCCTTACCGGGCGCTGGAATATGAGATGTAGCACGGGGCGGGATGGCGGTGAACAAGCGGGCCGGCCTGAAAGCGGGATGATCGCGGTGTGGTGGGACAGCCTGCTCTGGGAACTCGGTTTCTCCATCTGCCACCAGCGCCTGGAGCGCATGCTCTTCTTCGCCGGGCGCCCCCTCTTCGTATGTTCGCGCGATACCGGCATGCTCGTCTCCTTCTTCACCCTCATGCTCGTGCTCTCCCTGCTGCGGGGCAGGGACAGGGCGGGGACGCCGCCCTGGCCAGTCCTGGCCGCCGGGGCGGCCGGTATCCTCTTCCTGATTTGGGACGGCCTCACCAGCTACCTGGGCTTCAGGGAGAGCACCAATACCCTGAGGTTCCTGAGCGGTTTCGCGGCCGGCGCGGGGCTTGCCTTTCCGGTGGCGGCGCTGGTGAACGGAGAGGTCTTCGGGGGAGACCGCTCCGAGAAAGTGGGAGCCCGCCCCGGCGACCTGCTGGCGGCGGCAACGGCGGGGGGCGCTGTGCTCGTCCTCTACCTCTGGCGCCCGGGTCCCCTCTACAGGCTGGGACAGCTGTGGCTGCTGGTGTGCCTGCTGGGGACCTTCTGGGTGCTCAACCTACTGCTCGTATACCTCTTCCGCCCCCGCGAAGGAGGGGGGTTGACGCCGGGGAGGGCGCTGCTCGCCGTGGCTTTGATTGCCGTAGAGCTGGCGGGCTCGTATACGCTGCACCGCCTCTTCGCGGGGCACGGCCCCGCGCCGCCGCCATGATCGCGCGGTACGCTCCCCCCTGAAATCGGAACGCCGTGGACGGCCCGCCGGGAGGTGGGAATGGCCGGTCGTTGTGGTATATTTATTCTGAGTCCGAGGGAAGAGCTGTGGCTAAAGCCAGCGATCTAGGTTGGGAGGTCCTGAATGCACGCAAAGAAAGAGAAGATAAGGGTGGAGATCTACACCACCGCTCACCGCATCCTGGCCGATCTGCACATCTTCGCCGGCGCGCGCCTCACTGACATCATGCAGTCAAGGGAGACTTCGTCTTTCTTCGCCCTCACCGACGTGGTCGTATACGATCTCACTGGCGATCAGGAACTGTTCCGGACCGATTTCATAGACGTCAACCGCAGCCATATCGTAATGCTGCGCCCCCTGGAGCCTCAGGCCAAGGAACCCCGGGAAGGGATGCAGCCCACCTTCTAAGGGACGGCGCGCTCGGCGTAGGCGGACGCCTCGGTGTAACGGCAGAGGTAGCCCACGTTCTCGAAGAGATAGGTATTGCGGATCTTCCGTACCGACAGGCTGAGCATGTCCGGCTGTCCGGCCTGGCCCTTGACCACCTTGACGCTGCCCACCAGCCGGACGTCGCGGTCGTCCAACACTTTCTTTACCGCGGCGTTCACCTCCTGCATGTTGCCCCGCTTCTGCTCGTAGGTGAGGACCGCCTCGTCCATGGCGTCATCGGCGGTATTGTGGATGGTCGCGTAGTTCATGATGATGGGGACGAACTGGGTGACGATGATCCCGATGACCACGAAGGCCAGGACCATCTTGAGGACGTAGCTCCAGACCTGCCCGTCCTCATCGTGCAGCCTAGAGATGAATGCGTTCAAGCTCATATCATTATCTCCTTCGACGGCTTATACGGGTTTCCTTTAGCCTCGAATGCCGCCGCCGCTCTCAGGCGCGCCGGCGGCGCGGGACCAGCCGGCCCAGCTGGCGCGCGAGCATGTCCTTGAGGATGGTCAGCTCCTCCATGCCCAGGGCGTGGGCCACGAAGAAGAAGACCACGAGACCTTCGGCCATGGGCAGCAGCATGTCCAGCAGGTCGGTCCAGAATCCCGCGGCCGGATGGAGCCGGGTGAGGAGTTGCTGGGAGGCATAGATCACCAGGGCCATGGCGGAGGCCGCGGCCAGGGTCTTGGTGACGGTCGCCAACACGCGCCTGCCCCCCAGGCGGCCCAGGCGCAGGCGCAGCACCGTGGCATGGATGACCGTGGAGAAGGCATAGGCGGTGGCGAACCCCAGGGCCAGTCCCTCCACGCCCATGAGGTGGAAGAAGAGCAGGTTGGCGCCGATGTTTATGGCCACCACGAAACAGTTGATGATCATGGGGGTGCGGGTGTCCTGCATGGAATAGAAGGTCTTCACGAGAAGCATGTCTATGGAATATGGGATCAGCCCCAGCGCGAAGTAGAAGAGCACGCCCGCGAGCAGGTCGGTGTCGCCGGCCTTGAAGAAGCCGTGCTCCAGGAGGAAGCGGATGATGGGCTGGCTCAGGGTCAGGTAGATGACGGCACAGGGCACGATGATGAGGAGGGTCGAACGCACGCCCAGGTTAAAGGTCTCCTTGAAGCGGGACATCTTGCGCAGGGCGGAATGCTCGCTCATGGCCGGGAAGATGGCGGTGATGATGGAGACGGCGAAGATGCCGTACGGCAGCTGGAAGAACATCTGGGCGTACTGGTAGGAAGGCACCCCTCCGTCGACCTGTATGGCCAGGGCGAAGACGAACCACGTGCCTACCTGCCACAACAGCACGTATCCCAGCAGGGGGACGGCCAGGCGCCCTATCTTGCGTATGGCGGGGTGCTTGAAGTCGAGCACCGGCTGGTAGCGCACCCCGATGCGCATGAGCGCGGGGACCTGCACGAAGGCCTGGGCCGCCACGCCCACGGTGGTGCCGACGGCCAGGAATACCAGGTGCAGGTAGTTATCGCGCGGTCCCGGCAGAAAGTAGAATACCACCACCGTAGCGATGACCACCAGGTTGTTGGCGATGGGCGCGAAGGCCGGTGCCTTGAAGTGGCGGTGGGAGTTGAGCAGGCCCCCGAAGATGGCGCTCAGCCCGTAGAAAATGATCTGCGGCACGAAGAAGCGCAACATGAAAGTGGCCTGGTCCCTCACCACCTGGGTGGTGACGTCGCCGGCGTTGTAGGAGCCGAAGAGGGTCATGAGCCGGATGATGATAGGGCTGGCCGCGATGCCCAACACGGTCACCACGCCCAGGAGGATGACGGATATGTTGGTCACCGAGCTGGCGACGTACCATGCCTCCTCCCGCGAGCGCGTGGTCAGGTATTCCACGAAGACTGGGATGAAGAGCGAGGCGATGATGCCGCCCAGGACGAGGTCGTAGATCATGTTGGGCATGGAGTTGGCCAGGTTGTAGGTGCTGGGGAGGTTGGTCTCCCCGAAGCGCAGGGTCAGGCCGAGCACGTAGGCTAGGGCGGCGTAACGCAGAAATCCCGTCACGCGGCTGATGGTGGTGCCGACGGCCATCACGGCGGCGTCCGCGGCGAAGACGGTAGATTCCTCGCGCGGGGCCGGTTCCATCACCGAGGTCACGCCTTCGCCCTCCCCTTCGAATGCTTGCCCCCGCGGTATCTGCGCACGAGGCGGCGCGTCAGTACCGCCACGGCCACGATCACGGCCAGGCAGACCAGGAGGACTATGGCCAGGGTGTTGATGATCGAGGTGTTCACCGTGGTGGAGGTGTTGGCTATGACCAGGTCCCCCGTCTCGAGGACTATGTCCACTATGAACGATCCCTTGCGGCGGGTGTCTACGTCGAAGATATAGCGGTTCTCGCGCGGCTCGACGGTCACCTGCATGGAACTGCCCTGCGGGAATATGAGGCTGGCGTTGTCCAGCCGCAGGGTTACTCCCCTAAGGGGGTAGTCCAGGGAGCTGGTGACATCCACGCTGAGCTTGCCCTCGGTGCCGGAGAGGGTCACCGAGCGCTTCTGTTCGATGGTGACTTTGGCCGTCTCTCCCCGGATGAGGGCGTCGATACTCCCCAGGTAAGCCTGTGCCGCCGCGCTGTCCCGTCCCGTCGTGAAACGGTAGTTCTCGGCGACGAGCTGGTTGCTGCCCAGGCTCTCCTGCATGGGGTGATCGGCCGGGATGCTGGCGGTGAAATCCGCGATATCTTCCCTCACCGCCTGCAGCTCCTGCATGTAATCGGTGGCGGCCCCCGTGTATACCGGAGACTGCAGAGCCACCCCCTCCAGGGGGGCCTGATCGGTGCTGAGCTCCGAGAGGAGACGTGTCTGGAGCCACGGGCAGCCCTTGATGGCGGTGTAGAGATCGTTCAGGAATTCCGGTGGGGGCATGAAGGTCGAGGGAAAGGCCAGCACGCACGAGCGCACCGCGTAAGGCCTCTCTCTCTGCAGCACGGCGAGTTCCGCGAAGATGTTCTGGATGACGTGGGTGGCGTCCATCCCCTGCGCGCTCTCCAGGTAGGTGTAGAGGGTCTCGTCCCGCACAAAGGCCTTGAGGGTATAGCCCTCGGAGCTGACGAAGCGTACTGGCTGCGAGAGCGTGGCCCCCTCCAGCAGTCTTTTTCCGGCGGCGCTGGCCTCCAGGGCCTCCCTGCCGACCACGGTGAATTCTACGCCACCCGACACCAGGCGCTGCAGGATGGGGTCGCTGAGCCGGAAGAGCGGCGCTACAAAGCCCGCGCTTCCGCTGGCCATCTCTTCCAGGAAATCGAGCCCCAGCTGCACCTGCCTGGTCGCGTCGTCCTGTCCCTCGCTCCCCCCCGTTTCCGGGTTCTCCCATGCCTGGGAAGCCAGGGCGTCGGGGTCGGCGAAAGAATAGGTCGTGCCCACGAGTTCCACTGCCCCCCCGGTCATGGACCCCTCGAGGTCGGCGATGATCGCTGACGCGCCTTCTTCCTCATACCCGCTGCCGTCCTTTCCGGACGCTTCCGCCAGTGCCGCGATATCGTCGTAAGTGGCGTTGGCCAGGACCAGGTTGCTGCGCACCTCTGGCGTCTTCTTCATGGCCTGCACCAGGCCGTAGAGGAAGCCCGGCTCATCGGGGGAGGAGGAGCAGGCTGAGGCCAGGCCGGTGTCCAGCTCGTTTCCCTGCGCGTCGGTGTACGGCAGGAAGTCCATGCTCCACAGGGTGGAGAGGTTGAGGGGAAGGCCCGCGGCGGGGTCCATGATCACCAGGAAGTTCTGGTCC
This sequence comes from Actinomycetota bacterium, assembly GCA_040757835.1. Taxonomy (NCBI): domain Bacteria; kingdom Bacillati; phylum Actinomycetota; species Actinomycetota bacterium. The sequence goes on along the minus strand of JBFLWJ010000005.1, from coordinate 127,310 downwards.
GCGGATATGGTCTCTCCGTCCTGCAGCAGTCTCACCTCGAAGGGATATACGCCCGCCTTCAGCCCCAGCGAGTTGAGGTCTACCTCGTACATCTTGTTCGTCCATTCCGACTCGGGCGTGATGGTCTCGAGGTCGCGGGTGACCATGGCATAGCGGCGCGTTCCTTCCCGGAAAGAGGCGAGCTGCGAGCGCATGGAAGCCGGGGGATAGACGAGGAGTTCCAGGTAGAGGTCGTCCGCCCTGGCGGCGACGGAGAGCTCGAGGTCGACATCGAGGTAAGCGCGGTCCCCGGGGCCATAGTAGAAGGCGTTCATACGGGCGGATACCCCGGCCACGTTCTCCTGGGCAACAGCCCGGTGCGCTCCGCCCGCCGCGAGGGAGAGGAGGGTGGCGCAGACGACACAGGCCACCATGAAACGGCGGCACATCATCTTGCCGGCTCCAGGTCGCGGGGGATGCAGCGCATGATCTGGCGGCGGTCGGGCAGGATCTCGAAGCCTATCTTCAGATAGAGCCCGATGGCGGAGACGTTCTCCTCCTGCGTATTGACCATCACCGATGTCGCTCCCATGTTCTGCAGGGTGGAAACCATCTGCCTCACGAGTGCCCCCCCGAGGCCTTCTCCATGGTGGGAGGAGTCAACCCCGAGACGCTGCAGGTACCCGAAGCGGCCGTTGGTTCCTCCCACCGCATATCCCAGGATCTCTCCGCCGCGCTGCGCCAGCAGGAAGACATTGTGGTAACAGGTGGTGGCGATAGCTTCCAGGGTGCGCGCGTCCAGCTGCCAGAAATCATCGAACGCCGTCGTGTCCACGCGCAGTACATCACCCAGATACTTCTTTTTGTAACGGGTTATCTCCACGCCGTCCCGCGCTTCCGTCTTCACGGGGTCCCGCCGCAACTGCATCTCGAAGAGGACGATCCCGTAAGCGGGCTCGAAACCCCATTTTCCATACTCCTCCGCCTCGTATTCCGCCAGCGGTTTGGTGACGAAGGCGTCACTGCCTGACCCGAAACTGCGGGCCGCCGCGGTGGTCACCAGCCGTCTCTTTATCGGTCCCTCCCCCTTGATATGCCACATCGCTGTGATGTCCGAGCGGCTTCTCCAGTTCCCCACCAGGATGAAGGGGCGCCTGGAGCCGGTTACGTCACGGGGGAAATATATCCTGCCCCCGTATGCCCGCATGAAATCGAGGAAGAGGCGGCGGCTGCGGAAGAAGTAGCTCCCCCTGACCTCGGGCCAGAAGGCCTTGAACATCTCCGGGGAGGCTGCCACGATGTCCCGGTTGTCGTGATCGTCCCGCGTCTCTGGGGTTATGATCTCCACCACGTCCTTCCCGGCTTGAAACGGGGCTAGACGAGCCCCTGTATCTCTCTGAACAAGAATATTATACCGATGGCGGCGAGGAAGCATGAAAATAGCAGCAGCACACGGCGGTTGCGCGCACGCAGGGTGAAAAAGGAGCCAAGGTAGGCGCCGGGTATCACCCCCAGCATCATGGCCAGGGCGATAGTCCAGTCGACATGGCCGAGTTGAGCGTGGATGATGCTGCCCGGCACGGCAAGGATGGCGATGACCACCAGGGAATTGCCCAGGCATTCCTTGAGTTCGAGGTCCAGGACGAAGAAGAACGCCGGGACCATGACCACGCCCCCGCCCAACCCCAGGAAGCCGGAGAAGAAACCCGCCGAGAAACCGATGAGGGCGAGCTGCCATGCCGGCCACCTGCGCCTCGGCACCTCGACTTCCAGGCGCCGGTAGGGGTCTTTGCCCAAGGCTGTCGCCGCGGTCCGCCAGGCCAGATAGAAGATGATAAGCGAGGTCAGGATCATGATGTAGCGGGTGTCGATGACGGCAGTGGCATAGGAGCCGGCCGCCGTCCCGGCCAGCCCGAAGAGGGAGCAATAGAGGATGACGCGTGGGATGATCTTGCCCGCCCTCCAGTAGTTGAAGCCCCCCACGATGGCGGAAGGCAGGATGACCGGCAGGGGGGTACCCAGGGCGATGTCCGATGACTGGTCCAGGAGCATGCGGATGGCGGGGGTGGTTATGACCCCCCCACCGACTCCGAAAGCCCCTGAAGTGAAGCCGGACGCGAAGCCCAGGAGGGCCATAAAGAGATAACCTGCCGCTTCAGTCAAGGCCTAACCTCCCGGCGAGGTCAGCGGATGATATCCACGATATCGGCATCGGTAGCCCGCACGAGGTCATAGGAGCGGATTTTGAGGATCATGTACGGTTCTCCTCCTCCCGTGTAGACCACGTCCTCGCGCAGAGCGTGGAGGTCTATATATTTCGGCATCTCGGTCCTGAGCGCGACGGGAGGGGTGCTGCCGATGAGGTAACCGGTGAGCATGCGCACCTCGTCGGCGTTGAGCAGTCGCAGGCGCGATGCCGTTACCTCGCCTTTGAGCTTGTTGTAATCGACCATGCTGTCGCCGGGTATCATCACCATCAGCGGCTCCCCGGCAGCGGCGAAGAACACGGATTTTATCACCTGGTGTGGCAGGAGCCCCAGCGCCGCCGCCGCGCTCGACGCCGTGCGGGCGGGCTCCGGCATCCTGGAAAGTTCGTGAGGGATGTTGGCCGTCTGCAGGTAGTTATGTACATCTACGCTGCTGAGCAAGGCTAACTCCTTCATCCTCGGCGGCGGATACAAGACCACCCCTGCACGAAAGCCCGGGGTCTCGCGCGTATTATAGCATAGGAAGCTAACGCGGCACGTGAGGTCGATGGGTGGGTCTGGGGGAAGCGACGTCCTACTTGAGGCCACCCTTTCTGCCTATTTCCTGGTAGAACTCCGTCCCGTATCTCTGCTTGGTCGTCTGGCCGCCCTTGCGACCGCCCTTCTGTCCGATCTTCTGGTAGAACTCCGTCCCGTACTTCTTGAGAGTGGTCTTCCCCCCCTTGCGGCCCGCTTCGCTTCTGGTCAGTTTCCGGCTCGCCATGAGTAATCCCCCCTCGTCTAGAAAGCCCTGCAGGAGATCATGTTCAGCGACGCAAGCTCCTTACATAACCTTTTTACCCAATATAAGCCATGTTTAACCAAGCAACCTGATAGGGATCATGTGGACCAGGTTTCCTTTTTATTGCATTCCACCGGAGGCTGTTACCTCGACCTGGGTCAGGCTTCTTGTTTGTTGCGTCCCACCAAAGGCAACGACCTCGACCCAGGCTTCAAGAATGCAAGAAACAAGAACTGACCCCCAAACGGAGAGCGAGCGGCACTAGAGAAGAGTCACGGGGTCGACGTCCACGGCCAGGGAGATGCTTTCGCGGGAGATGTTTTCGCAGCGACAGTAGGAGGCGCGGAACTTTTCGTAAGCGAGGAGTGACCCCTCAAGGCCGCCCGCTGCCCTCTCCGGAGCGGTGGTCTTCACGACCAGGTGGTAACGGTATCTGCCCTTGAGGCGCGCGAGAGGAGCGGGGGCGGGACCGAGGACCTGCGCGTCCGTGGGGCGCAGCGACTGGCGCAACAGCTCTCCGAGACCGCCGGCCGCGTCGCGGGCATAGCCCTCTTCAGGCGCGGAAACGACCAGGTTGACCAGGCGGCAGAATGGGGGGTACAGGGCCTCGCGCCGGTAGGCGGTCTCCTGGCGATAGAAGGCGGAGGCGTCGCCACGCACGGCCGCGGCGACGGCGTAATGGTCGGGGTTGAATGTCTGCACGATGACCCTTCCCGGGAGGTCGCCCCTTCCCGCCCTTCCACTCACCTGGGTGAGCAGCTGGAAGGTGCGCTCCCCGGCACGGAAATCGGGAAGCCCCAAAGAGGTATCGGCGTTGATCACGCCCACCAGGGTGACGTTGGGGATATCCAGGCCCTTGGCGATCATCTGAGTTCCCAGTAGCACCTGGGCGCGCCCCGACTTGAACTCCTCCAGCATGTCCCAGTGGGAGTGCTTGCGCCGGGTGGTGTCCGCGTCCATGCGGATGCAGCGCAGCGGAGGCAGCAGGCGCCGCAGCTCCTCCTCCACTCTCTCGGTGCCGATGCCCGCATAGCGTCGCACCTGACCGCCGCATTCGGGGCAGGTGAAGGGAGGCTTCAGGACCCAGCTGCAGTGGTGGCAAAGGAGTTCACCCCGGGCGTGGTAACACATGCTCACGGAGCAGTTGCGGCACTGCAGGATGTGGCCGCAGGCGTGGCACTGCATGAAGCGGGCGAACCCCCGCCGGTTGAGGAAGAGGATGGCCTGCTCGCCAGCCTGGTAGACACGGCCCAGGGCGTTGACCAGCCGGGGGGAGATGATGGCGGGTGCCGCGCCGTCCTCCGCTCCGCGCATGTCCACTACCTCCATCCCGGGGAGGGGGCGGTCGTCCACGCGCCTGGGCAGTACGAGGTAGGCGAAGTCCTTCCGCGCGGCCGCGTAACGGCTCTCGAGTTGCGGCGTTGCGCTGCCCAGCACCAGTGCCGCGCCGCCCAGCCGCGCCCGCTCGGCGGCGACGTCGCGGGCGACGTAACGGGGGGCCGAGTTCTCCTTGTACGTGGTCTCGTGCTCCTCATCGATGACGATGAGGCCGAGGTCCACGAGGGGGGCGAAGAGGGCGGATCGGGCCCCTATGACCACCTTGTACCTGCCGTCCCTGATCCCCCTCCACTGGTCGTAGCGCTCACCCAGCCCCAGGCGGGAATGGAGCACCGCCACGTCCTCTCCCAGGCGTCCCTTGAAGCGCTGTACCATCTGCGGGGTCAGGGCGATCTCCGGGACCAGGACCAACGCGGTGCGTCCGCGCCGCAGGGCGTGTTCTATGGCGTGCAGGTAGACCTCGGTCTTGCCGCTTCCTGTTATACCGTGCAGGAGAAAGACCTCGCCCCTTCCCGCCTCGACGCCTCCGTTTATCGCCTCCAGCGCGGCCCGCTGCTCGGGGTTGAGGTCATGGGGCGGGACGGGCGGGAAGGAACGTTCGGCGAAGGGATCGCGCAGCCTCTCCTCCTCCCGCACCCTGAGCAGTCCCGCGTCCCCGGCGCCGCGCAGGGAGGACGCCGAGCATGCAGCGCGGCGCTGCAGCTCCAACGCGGTCATGCTGCCGCCGTGGTCGCGCAGGGCCGCGACGAGGCGAAAGCGCGCCGGCGACCTCTTCTCCACTTCGGGGTCATCAGCCGCCTCCCTGCCCGCGTCCGTGAGCTCGGCTACACGCACCTTGACGCGGGATGCCTTGGGCTGGGGCATGACGAACCTCCGCTCGATCCATCCCCCCTCCTCCAGGGACCTGAGGGTGGAGGAGGACACGCTCCCCCCGAGCCCCGCCTTCAAGGTCGCGAGGGGCATCTCGCCCCCCGCCGCGAGTGCCCCGACCACCTCGCGCTGGCGGACGGCGCGGGCCGGCAGCCCTTCCAGGGCCTCATCCGCTCCGCGCCGCAGCGAGATGAGCTCGACCACGCGGCGAGAACGGCCCGGGGGCACCACCAGGCGGATGGCCTGGGAGAGGGAGCTGAGGTAGCGGGCGGCTATCCACTCGCAGAGGCGTACCGTCAGCGCGTCGAAGACCGGTGGCTCATCCACCACCGCCTCCAGGGCGCGGATGCGCGGCAATGCGGGAGGCATGCAGTACCCCAGCACGTAGCCGACCTGCACGGAATTGACGAGGGGCACCAGGACGACGCTCCCGGTCTGTACCTTGTCCGCCAGGTGGCCCGGCACGGAATAGGTGAAAGGGCGGTCCAGCTGTCGCGCGGGCGCGTCGATGACGACGTTTACGTAGGCTTCCGCCTTCTCCTCGCGTTCTCTTGAGCCGGGCATGAGCCAATTATAAGCGCTGGGGACGACCCCCACCCTGGGCGCACCCCGGCGGAGGTAGGCCCGTGGATATCACCGGGTCCCTGGAGGGGGGTCAGAGAAAGAGGGCGGAGACGGCCGCACAGAGGGAGAGGATGGCGGCGTAAGGCAGGGTGCGCGCGCGGCTGCCGGGGTGCGGTGGCCGCGCCTTCCCGGCGGCACGTCGCAGCCGGCCGGCGAGCAGCGCCACCGCGCCCATGGCCCCGCTGGCTGCGACGCCGCACAGGAACGATACCCAGAGGAGATCGGGGCCGGTGCCGATGCCGATGACGGCGAGTGTCTTCACGTCACCGCCCCCTACCAGTCCGAGGAGGAAGGCGGGATAGAGGAGCACAAAGCCCAGCACCATGCCGCACAGAGAGGTGCGGAAGGCGCTCCAGCCGCCCGCGGCGGAGAGCGCGAGGCCCGCCGCCGCCGCACCCAGGGTTAGGCGGTTGGGCACGCGGCGATGGCGGAAGTCGCAGTAGATCACGGCGAGCGAGAAGACCCACAAGAAGAACAACCTGACCGTCCACACCTTGTCCCGCCTCCCTTGACCTTGCGCACGAAGCCTATCCCAGGGCACTCATCAGTTGCTGGAATATCTTGTTGAAGAAGCTCTTGATGACGTCCGTCCCGCCCGCCCAGGCTATGAGCGCGCCGGCGACGGCCGCTGCGCCCAGGATGACAAGCGCATATTCCGCCGTGGTCTGTGCCGACTCATCGCCGACGATCTCCAGTGGTTGGCGCATGTTGATTCACCTCCTTCGCGCTGTTCTAGAGGGTGTAGCCAAGGATCATGCCTCCCACGGTGAGCAACAGGAACGAGGGGAGGATGAGAAAGACCAGGGGCAGGAGGATGAGCACCGAGACGCGTGCCGCCCTGGCGCGGTCCTTCTCACGCCGCGAGTTTCTCAGCTCCACCGCCAGTTCCTCCAGGGTGTCCGCCACTGGCGCTCCGAACTCCTCGGCCCTGATCAATGTGCGGGCGAAACGTCGCATCTCGCGGCACGGATGATCGTAGGCGAGGCGCAGCGCTCCAACGGTGCTCTCGCCCAGGTCGATATGCTCGAGCACGCGTTCCATCTCCCTGCTGGAGCAGGGATTACCGCTGGCGGCGGCGGCATGGCGGAAGGCCGAAAGCAGGCTCTCTCCGGAAAAACACAGCACGGCCATGAGGTCGACGACTTCCGGGAGGTCGGAGGCGATGGACTCCCAGCGCCTGCCGCGCCGTCTCTTCAATGTCATGATGGGGAAGTGGTACCCGGCTGCGAAGAGAACGGGTGCGAGGGGCAGCGCCGCCAGCCCCAGCGGCAGGGAGGCCAAGGCCAGTGCCGCTCCCACCGCCATGCGCAGGCCCTGCAGGCGGTCGGGAGTCCACTTCGAGTCGGAAGCTTCGAGTAATCGCAGCGTATCGTCGCTGACGCGGGGGGCGGCGGCGTGCCCCAGGCCGGCCAGCAACACGGCGAACGGCGGGAACGGGCGAAAACCAGGCCGCGGGTCAGGCCCGCCGCCTTCCTCAAGGCCAGCGGCGGCCAGCACCCTGGAGCGGCGTGAGCGGCGCACGGCGCAGGCGCCCGCCAGGGTGGCCAGTGCGATGGCGGCGAGAGCCGCCGCGATAACGTCCATCTCAGACCTCCTGGTCGACCATCTTGCGGATGAGGACGAAGGCCGCCGTGTTCAAGGCGACCGCCAGGGCGATGATGAGGTTGCCCGTGGGCGTGGTGAAGAGTGGCCGCAGAGAGCCCGGGTTGAGCGCCGCCTGCAGGAGCAGGAAGACGGCGGGCAGGGAGGAGACGAGATAACCCGAAGCCCGGCTCTGGGAGGTGAGGATGCGCGCCTCGCGCCTGGCCTCGAGCCCGTCCGCTACGCGCTTGCGCAACCTCTCCAGGATACGCGGCAGGTCGCCGCCCTTGCCGTGGAGCAGGGCCAGCACTTTGAAGGTGAGGCGCAGCGATGGGGAGGAAGACGCGGCGGCGGCCCTCGCCAGCGATTCCTCCATGCCGCTCCCCAAACGGATGTCCTGCAGGATATCGAGCACGTCTTCGCCCAGCTCGTTCCCCACGTCCTCCAGGCTCACTTCCAGGGCCTGTCGCAGCGAAAGACCCGCGCGCAGGGACTGGGAGAGCGAGTCGATGAACTCGAGGACCTGCTCCTCCTTTCTGCCACGGGCGCGCCTGTCGCGGTGTCTCGTGGCGAGGCGCCGCGCCATGGCTGCGGCCGGAAAGGCCACCGACGCCAGCAGCACGCTGCGGGTGAGCGCGAAGGCCGCGACTCCAGCCACGGCGGCCAGGATATATATCTGGGAACCCCTGGCGGAAGATGAATACCCGGCCAGCAGGAGGCGGCGGAGTCCGCCCGGCAGCGCGTTTCCGGGAGTGCTGCGCGGCGAAAACGCGGCGAGGGCCCGCTCTCGCCGCCGCGCCGGGATCCGGCAGAGCAGGGCGGCAAGGCTGACCGGAAGCAGGATGCAGAAGGCGACAAGGGGCATCATCCGGACATCGAGGTCGAGACCTCGACTTTCACCACCTTTGGCTCGGCGTCCCCCTCCGCCAGGGATGGGACGGGCTTGAGGCAGGCGACCTCTTCCGCGGGGGGGCGGGACGCGGAGGTGGGGGCAGGGATGAGCCGGGCACCGCCCTCGCGGCCGCGCACCATCACCGCGACCTCGCTCACCCGCCGCATGCCGCTTGCCGTTCGTTCCATGTGTACCAGGACGTCCACGGCCTGTTCGATCTGGTCACGCACAGCGCGTGCTGGCAACCCTACGCCCGCGGTCATGGCCATGGTCTCCAGGCGGGAGAGGGCGTCGAGGGGCGAGTTGGCGTGCACCGTGGTCATGGAGCCGCGGTGCCCGGTGTTGAGCGCCTGCAGGAGGTCCAGCGCTTCGGGGCCCCTTACCTCGCCGATGATGATGCGATCGGGGCGCATCCTGAGGGCGTTGCGCAAGAGGTCCCTCAGGGTCACCTCTCCCTTTCCCTCCAGGTTGGGGGCGCGCGTCTCCAGGGGGATGACGTGGGGCTGCTGCAGGCGCAGCTCCGCGGCGTCCTCGAGGGTGATGACGCGCTCATCCGCGCCGATGTGAGACGAAAGGGCGCCCAGCAGGGTCGTCTTACCCGTGCCCGCTCCGCCCGAGATGACCAGGTTTCTCTTCTCCTCCACCGCCGCCGCCAGGAAGGCCGCCTGTCCGCGAGCCATGCTGCCCGATGAGACGAGCTCCTCCATGCCGTAGGGGCGCCGCCTGAACTTGCGGATGGTCAGCACCGGCCCCAGCAGCGACAGCGGGGGCAGGATGACGTTCACCCGCGAACCGTCGGGCAGCCTGGCATCGACGTAGGGAGAGGCCTCGTCGACGTGCAGGCCCAGGGGACCGATGATGCGGTCGATGATGCGGTAGAGCTCCTCGTCGCCAGCCAGCCGGATGTCACAGCGGGAGATGCGTCCGTCCTTCTCCGTGTAGACCCCGTGGGGCCCGTTCACCATTATCTCGGTGATCTCCTCGTCACGCACCAGCGCCTCCAGGGGCCCGAGACCGAGTATGTCGTCGAGGAGCCTCTCGAGCACGCCCTGCATCTCGAGGGGGTCGAGCACCAGGCCCTCCTCCCAGGCCACCTCCCGCGCGGCGCGCATGAGGGACTTCCTGTGCGCGGCGGCGTCGCTGCCCTGGGCTGGCGTGGCGCCGCAGTCGGGGAGCCTCTCCCTGATCCTCTCCTTCAGCCTGGCGTAGGCCTCCTGCACGGCATGTCTCCCGGTCATGGCAGGCCGTCCGTACGGTCCCGCAGCCTTCTGAGCCGCCTCCGGGTGGTTGCGCCGCTTACTTGTCCACCGGTGAGGGCCGCGGCCATGTCCGCCATTGCCCTTCCCAGGGGAGAGTCTGCGGCCGGCAACTCGCCCAGTTCCGCGAAGTCGAGGCCGGACCGCGCATCGTCCGGCAGCGCCGCCAGCAGCTCTATACCGGCGGCCCGGGCCAGTTCGTCCGGGCCCAGGGTGTGGTGGGAACCGCAGCGGTTGACCACCAGCCGCAGGCGGCCGTGATCGAGCCCGGTCTCGCGCAGGCTGGTGGCGATGGCGCGGGCGCACGTGGCGGTGAGGGTGTCCGGCAGGGTGAACATAATCACCTCGGGATCGTGATGCAACAGGGCGGGTATGGCCGAGGGACGGCAAGCGGGAAAGTCCTGGATGACCAGGTCGAAGAGGAAGAGCAGGTTGCGCAGTAGGACAACCGGGGAGGCGGTCTCCGCCGCCGGCCCTCCGCTGCCGTATGGAAGCAGATAGAAGCCGGCGGCGTGGCGGTGCACGGATAGGCGGACCAGGTCCCAGGATATCTCCTCCGCCAGGGGCAGCAGCTCGCATACGGTCTTTCCCTCGCCGCGGGACTTCAGGAACAGCAGCTGGGACAACTCGCGCGGCATCTCCATGAGCAGCACGCGCGGCCCCGTGGAAGACATGGCCGCGGCCAGGGCACACGCGAGGAAGGTGGTCCCGACCCCTCCCTTGCAGCCCATGAGGGCGATAAGGCGGGACCTTTCTCCTCGTCCTCCTTCCCACGTGGGCGCGGCGGCGGGGGAGCGTTCTCCGGTGTGATGGATCTGCACCTTGCTCTTGATCTCCTGGAAGAGGTCGTGGCTGTCGGTCCCGTTCCATCCGATGAGGCCGCCGTATTTGAGGGGCAGGCGCAGCATGCCGGCCAGCCTCTCCGCGCCCCACTCCGCGTCTTGGTGGGAGATGAGGAAGGATACCGGCATGCACAACCTGGCGGTGTCACCGGCTTCGAGACGGTAAGCCCCGATCTCCTCCAGCAGGGAGGGGGAGATGAGGAGGGCGGCGGGATGGAACCGCTCGAGGAGACGCAGCAAGTCCGGGATGGAACGGGCGACCCCGCATAGGTCCAGCAGGGGGTGGCTGTCCAGGGAGGCGATGACGTCCGAGACCATCTCGCCGCTCGGCACGGCCACCGCGACCGCAATAGCTTCCATACTCACCACCTCGATTTTTTAGTCATAATATTAAACATAACAAAGATTGTCAACATATAAAATATACTCCGCCGCGGCAACGAGCGCCGTCGCCAAATCGCACCGACCGCGGGGGCGATACGGAACCGGGGACGGCGGCAGAGCGTCATTGTTTGAAAAAGAGCGCTTTACTGTGATAAAAAAGGCTTGAAGCTGCGCCGACCGTTACCTGGAAGGATGGGATAAAACGGACATGCGGATGCGATCCATCAATGGCTGGCCCACCTTCATCTCCGTCCTGGCTCTCACGCTGTTTCTCGTGGTCTCCGGCCTGGGGTGCGGCGGGAGCCCGGAGGGGGAAGAGAAGGCGGGCGAGCTGAGCATAGACGAACTATGGGCCAGGGCCCAGGAGGCGGATTCGGCCATCGAGTCCTGGCACATGGAGATAGCCAGCTACTACGAGAACACCCAGTACGGCAGCGGGCAGATACAGAGCATCATCATCGACGTCAGCGGCGAGGACCTCCACGAGCAGGACCTGCTGCTTGGGCAGGTCTACTTCGAGTACATACGCACAGGGGGCAGGCAGTACGTCAAGGACATGGACAGCGGCACCTGGAACGAGGCGTCTGCCGAGCAGCCGTCCACGGACGCCTCCGAGTATACTTCCCGGTTCCTGGAGCTCCCCTCCGTCGCGGCCACCCAGGAACACGTCGGCAGCGAGACCATCGAGGGGGTCGAGGCCGAGCGCTTCCGCTTCACCCTGAACAGCGACGGCGTGAAAGAGATGTTCTCCGCCCAACCTTCCTTCGATTTCAGCGAGAACACCGGTGGCGAAGTGGACGTGTGGATCGACAGCGATGATTACTACATGGTCCGCTACGAGCTGTTGATCCGTAACGTGATCATCCCGGAGAAGATCGGCCACGGCGATATCAGGTTCGTCGTGAGCATACGCGATATCAACCAACCGATCGAGATCACACCGCCGGTTTAGGTGCGCACCGCGCGCAGCGGGGAAGGCGGCATCAGCTGATGGCACGGTTAAAGAGAAAGAGGATGATCTCGGCGGTTGTCGCGGTCATCCTGGCGCTGGCAGCCATCCTCACCCCCCTCCTGCTCTTCTGGCCGTCGCACGAGCAGATCGTCGTGGACGAGGGCAGCTGGACCATGCCCGGCGGAGGGCCGGCCCACCTTTTCTACCTGCCCTTCGCGCCGCGGGGGCCCCTGGTGGAGCGCTGGAACACCCGCCTGGAGGGACAGCAGGTGGGCCCTGCGGCTGTGGCGGACGGCAGGACCTACGTGAGCTGTGAGAACGGATACCTCTACTGCCTGGATCTGGAGAGCGGTAAGCCGGTATGGAGATATGACGCCGCCGCCGGCCTCTCCTCCATGCCCAGTGTGTCCGGGGCGGGCATCTTCCTGGGCACGCAGGATGGAAGGGTGCTCAGCGTCAGCCCGGAGGGCGAGACGAACTGGGAGGTGGTGGTCGGGGGTACCGTCAACTCTACCCCGATCCCCGTGGGCGACAGGGTCTATTTCGGATCGAGCGACCGCAGTCTCTATTGCGTGGACGCCGCGGGCGGCTCCGTCCTGTGGTCTTTCGAGGCGCTGGGGCCGGTGGAGGTCTCTCCATGCATAGATGCGGGGCAGGTATTCGCGGTCTCTGTCGAGGGCGACCTCTTTGCCCTCGACGAGCGGGACGGTCGGTTGCTGTGGACCTACAGGACACAGGGCGTGCCGGTGGCATGTCCCGCCGCCGCGGACGGTAAGGTCTTTCTGGCCGGCGAGTTCGAGTTGCACTGTGCGGATGCCCAGAGCGGCAAGGTGTTGTGGGAGTATCCCACCGCCGCGGCCGTCATCTCCAACCTCGCCGTGCGCGGCAACCAGTTGCTGGTCCTGTACGGCGTCCCCGGCGGTGATGCCAGCATCGTCTCCCTGGACGACCGCACCGGTGACCTGTTATGGCAGACCTCGGCGGGTGCCGCCGCGGAATGGACATGGCTGTACGCAAGCAACGAGGACGCGTATTACGGCGGCGCCGGAGGCCTGCGCGCCGTGGCCATTGAGTCCGGCATACCCAGCCTGGAGAGGGACCTGGAGGGCGTCCTGCCGGGCACCATGACCATAACCGAGGACTACGTGCTGGCGGGCAGCGACTCCCGCAAGGTCTATTGCTATGGAGAATAGAAGTATATACGGGGCGACGGCGGCGGGGTCAAGAAATGGCCGGGCATAACGATAAAGATGTAAAGGCATGCTGCGGGGCCGAGTACAGGAAAGGATGGTATTGATGAAAGCGAGGAGAACGCGCCTTGGTGTCTGCGCACTTTCCCTGCTGCTGGCAGCGGGGATGCTCTTCACCTTCCCGGGCTGTTTCGGAGGGGAGCCCAGCGTCGATGAGATCTGGGAGAAGAGCCAGGGGGCCGAGAAGAACATCAATTCGTTACACATGGAGATAGCCATCAGCTACGAGAACACCAAGTTCGGCGGGGGCCAGATCCAGACCACCTCCATCAACGTCAGCGGTAACAACGTCCAGGCTTCGAGCGCGCTGTTCGGGCAGAGCTTCAGCGAGGTCATCGTGGTCAACGGCATGCAATACAGCCGGACCATGGGCAGCGAGGAATGGACACAGCAGTCCGCCACCATCAGCCGGGAGACGGTCACCCAGCAGGTGGAGGGTTTCGCCAACCTCCCCTCCGTAGCCTCTTCCTCGGAGAACCTCGGGGTCGAGACCCTCAATGGCGTGGAGGTCTACCACCTCCACTTCACCCTCACCCCGGACGAGGTCAAGACCCTCTTCAAGAGCGTGGAGGCCTCGCAGCTGGCGGCGAACGCGGGCGGTGAGGTCGATGTCTGGGTGGAGAAGGAAAGCGGCTACAGGGTGAAGTACGAGGCCCTGGTGAAGAACGCCAACATCACCGAACAGATCGGCTACGGCGACATACGGGTGGTCACCACCATCACCAGCATCAACGAGCCGATAGCGATAACGCCCCCGGTATAGACCATAAGCGCACCACGAGTAATTGCTCGGCGCCCTCACGGGGGCGCCGTTTCGCGCATGATACCAGGCGGGGGGCGGGGAGGGCAACGGGAAGTCCACTGGGCATCACGGCGTCCCGCGTGCGCCCTTCGCGTCGCGACCAGGTATGAGGCGCGAGCTGTTTTCGCCCCCCGCAAGTCCCTCCAGGACCATTGCGCCTGGTGAAAAACAGCAGCTCCAGGGCGATTTCAATCTCTATGGCCGGCTATGTTACTCGTCATGTTACAAAAGTGTGACGATCTTGTTACAATCCCGAAATTTCGAGCGTAAGGATTCAATATGCCGCCCCTGGATTTCGATAACTAAAGCGAGCCTAAATATATGGACGAGATGGCTGAGGATAGGAGTTATTTAACAGAGTATTTCTATAGGAATATGAGATGAGCCCTGTTATGGAGGCGAGGCGATGGCAGTGACGAAAACGCAGACAGGGCGGACCCCGATCACCGGGTCATTCCGGTCCGCACAGTATTCGATTCCCGAAAGCGAGCGAGGCTCGATCCTTGCCGTGCGCCTGCCCACGTCACCTGGTTCGAAGACCGGGGGCATGACATCAGCTCCCGTGTCCTGCTTTTCCGATATCGGTGCTAGCGGGTCCCATCGGGTCGAGGGATCCGAAGGATAGGAAGCGAGGGGGAGAGGAAGATGCTTCTCAACAGGAACTTGCAGAAGGCGGTCAACATCATCGTCATCGTCGCGCTGCTCGGAATGGCGGCGTTGGGGATGGTGATGGTCATTCCTTCAGACAGCCCCCTGGGGCCGCTGATGGGGAAGGTCTTCAACTCGAAGGATGTCTTCGTGAACTTCGTCGGCACCCTCGACCCCAAGGAAGTGGCCCAGGCGGTCAACGAAGACCCCGAACTGGTGGTGGAGCTGCTCTCGCTGCTCGATGCGGGCCAGATCGCCGATGCCGTGAACCAGAGCGAGGAGTTCCTGGTGGTGATGGTCAGCTCCCTCGACCCCGCCGTTGTCGCCACGGTGATCAACGAGAACCCGGAATTCGTCGACTCGCTCCTCGGCCTCGTCGACCTCGAGATGCTGGCCGACATCCTCAACGCCAACCAGGACCTCATAGTGGAGATGGTCAACACGCTCGACCCGGTGACCGTGGCCAACATCGTCAACAACAGCGAAGCCTTCGCCCTCGAGGTCATCAAGTACATCGACGCCCAGGTGATCGCCAACGTCGTCAACAGCAACCCCACCTTCGTCACCAAGATCGTCGGGCTGATCAACGCGGATGTTATCGCGCAGGCCCTCAACGAGAACCCGCGCATGTTGGCGGACGTGGTGTCGCGGCTCAACCCCCAGGTCGCCGCCATGGCCATCAACGCCAATGGGCCCTTCCTTTCCCGGGTCATGGGCATGCTGGACGCAAGGGTACTGGCGAGCGCGGTCAACTCCAACGGGCGTTTCCTCGTGGACGTGCTCGGTTATCTCGACCCCGCGGTCCTGGCAGACGTCCTCAACAGCAACCAGGACCTGATGTACGACGTCGTAGGCATGCTGGAGCCCTCCTTCATCGCCTCGATCATCAATAACCAGAGTTTCGTGACCTCGCTCATCGGCTATCTCAACCCGGGCGCGATAGCCGGCTCCGTCAACGCCAACGGCGGGTTCGTGACCTCGCTGCTCGGCATGATGGATCCGGGAGTTATAGGGGACGCGGTCAGCGCCAACGCCGCCTGGCTGGAGGACCTCATCGGCGAGCTGGACGGCGCCATGCTCGGGTCCATCATGGACTCCAACGCCGCCTTCCTCACCGACTTCGTGGGCGAGCTCTCCACCGGTACCGTGGCCTCCATCGTCAACGATAACCAGGCCTGGGTCACCGAGCTCATCGGGCAGGTGGACCAGTCGGTGCTCGCGGGCGCGCTCTCCGATAACGCCGCCTGGCTGGAGGGGCTCATAGGCGAGCTGGACGGCGCGCAGCTGGGATCCATCATGGACTCCAACGCGGCCTTCCTCTCCGACTTCGTGGGAGAACTTTCTCCGTCCACCATAGCCGATGTGGTCAACGACAACCCGGCATGGGTCGTAGGCCTGGTATCCGAGCTTGACACCGGCGCCGTCGCGGGCATCGCCAACGACGCGGCGACCATCGCCTTCATAAACGCCCTGCTGCCGCAGCTGGACGCCACCGCCCTCGCGGGCATCGTCAACGGCAACGGCGGCTGGGTGGCCGACCTGGTGGGAGGCATCACCCCGGATACCGTCAACAGCCTGCTGAGCGGACTGCGGCCCTGGCTCGTGAACGACGTGATCCCGAACCTGAACGAGAACACCATCGCCAATATCGTGAACCACCCCAACACGGCAGCGTTTATCAACCAGCTCCTGCCCATCCTGGACGAGACGGTGCTCGCCGGCATCGTCGACGCCAACTGGGACTGGATGGGCGACCTCGTCTCCGGCATAGCGCCGGTGACGGTGAACCGCTTGCTCAACGACGTCCGTCCCTGGCTCGTGAACCAGGTGATGCCCAGCCTCAACGAGAACACCATCGCCAATATCGTGAACCACCCCAACACGGTAGCGTTTATCAACCGACTGCTGCCCGTCCTTGATGCGACGACGCTGGCGGGCATCGTCAACGGCAACGGCGGCTGGGTGGCCGACCTGGTATCGGGGATCACCCCGGCCACCATCAACACCATGATCGCCGACCTCGAGCCCTGGATCACCGGCACCCTCCTGCCCAACCTGG
>JBFLWJ010000005.1:56592-110745 GCA_040757835.1 Actinomycetota bacterium | reverse complement strand
CTGGTTCCTGGGGAGCCTGATGCCGGGCCTCAACGAGAACATCATCGCCACCATGGTCAACCATCCCAACACCATAGACTTCCTCGACCGCCTGCTGCCGCTTCTCGATCCCGCGGCCCTCGCGGGCGTGGTCAACAACAACGGCGCCTGGGTGGGCGACCTCATCTCCAACCTCAGCACCGGCATGGTGGTGGACGTGGTGGACAACCTGGACCCGGCGTGGACCAGCGCCCTGTTCACCGCCCTCAACAACGCCACCAGCCTGGGCGTGCTGGGCAACATCGCCAACTCGCCCCAGTTCACCGCCTTCGTGGACGCCCTGCTGGACTACCTCGATCCCGCCAATATCGCGGGTATCGTCAACGGCAGCGGTCCGTTCCTGACCGGTCTGTTGGCCAACCTGAACGCGGCGGTGCTCGCGGGCGCGGTCAACACCAACTCGGCCCTTCCCGCGGGCACGACCCTCATAGAGAACCTGGTGGGAGGCCTGAACTCCGACACCGCCATCGCCACGGCGCGTGGCGTCAACTCCAACCTCACCTTCGTCGAGGACCTGCTGGCCAACCTGGACCCGTCCATCGTGGCCCAGGCCGTCAACGCCAACGGGCCCTTCGTGACCGCCCTCATACAGAACCTCAACCCGGTAGTGCTGGCCAACGCCATCAACGCCAACGGCGCCTTCGTGACCGCCCTGATCGGGGCCCTTGACGCCAACGTGGTCGCGGCGGCAGTCAACGCCAATGGCGCCTTCCTCAGCACCATGATCGGAGCTCTCAACCCGACCATCGTCGCGGCGGCCATCAACGCCAACCCGGCCTTCGTGAACGCCCTGGTCGGAGCCCTCGATCCCCAGATCCTGGCCAACGCCATCAACGCCAACGGCGCCTTCGTCGAGGACCTCATCGGCTACCTGGATGCGTCGGTGCTGGCGGTGGCGGTCAACAACAACCAGGCTTTCGTCACCGACATGGTGACCAACCTGTCTCCCAGCGTGCTGGCCAACGCCATCAACGCCAACGAGGTGTTCCTAAGCACCCTGCTGACCAGCCTCGACCCGCAGGTGTTCGCGAACGTGCTCAATTCCAACGCGGTGAGGAACTGGCTCACCGACGTGGTATCGCGCCTCAACGCGGTGCAGGTCGCCTATATCGTCAACAACAACGGGGCCTTCGTGACCAACCTCATAGGCAACCTCAACCCCGCGACCCTGGCCGCTGCGGTCAACGCCAACGGAGCCTTCCTCAACAGCCTGGTCGCGAGCCTCTCGCCCACGGTGGTAGCGGGCGCGTTAAACACCAACCAGGCCTTCCTGACCAGCCTGATCGGGAACCTGAACCCCGCGGTGCTGGCGGGTGCCATCAACGCCAACGGCACCTTCCTCACCAGCCTCATCGGGGCGCTGGACACCAACGTGCTGGCGAGTGCCATCGCCTCCAACGGCACCTTCCTCACCAACCTCATCCTGAACCTGGGCGGGCCCACCCAGAGCGCCCGGGGGCAGGCCCTGATCAATGCCCTCAACGCCACCGGGGTGGACATGGACAACGACACCGCGCCCATCACCTTCTTCGACCAGATGGTGCTCCTGCTGCACTCGGACCTCAACGTGCTGGGACTCGGCCACCATCTGCGCGGCAAAATCGAGGGGTTCTACTGGGACGCCAACGGCGGGGATCCGTAAAATCGAGCCCGACAACTGGAGAAAAGGGCCGGCCGGTCGTGGCCGGCCCTTCCATATCGCCGCGGACCGATGGACATCATGATGGCAGTGATACCCCCGGCGCCGTGGTTGTGTTCATCACCTTCGTGTGGGACGATTCACCTGTGCCTTGCACGGAACTGCAACTGTGACAGGATGCGTCAATAGAGGTGTCATGAGTATCTCGAAAGGCGGTGTGGCAACGGTTGCGGCGGCATGCCTCCTGGCGGCATGCCTCTGCCTCTCTTTCTCGGGATGTGGCGGAGTCCCCTCACGCGAGGAGGTGGAAAGGATCGACACGACCTTCCGCGCCGGCACCAGCAGTATCGTAGAGGCCACCGCCTTCATCGCCGCCCTGGAAAAGTTCGATTTCGAGAACGCCGCCTTCTATACGGATACCATGAGCGCGCTGGACTCCAGCCGCGCCGCGGCCCAGAAGCTCCTAGCCAGCGTCGAGGAGATGGGGACTTTCGACTACGGCGGCGGCCTTGCCCCCCTGGGCAAATACGTGGAGGAGTATGTGCCCCGTGTAGTCGAGGCGGTGGAGGAGCTGGACGGCATCTATGTCGGCCTCCAGGGCATCCTCGAGGCCATCGAGCCGGTGCTGCGGGAGGAGGCGGTCATCACCCAGCTGGAGGCGCCTGGTGATGACGCCGAGCTGCTGGAGCGGCTGAGGAGGCTCGACGCAGCCCTGGCCGCTTCGCTGGCCGAGCTGCCCGGGATAGAGGTCCCGGACCGACTTCGCGAATACAAGGCCCTACTGGAGGGCATCTTCACGGACCTGCACAAGGTGGTCCTCGACCTCATCGCCATGGCCACGGGACAAGCTCCCAGCTTGAACCCGGAGAACAACCCCGACTTCCTCAGTCTGCAGGAACAGCTGGAGGATTACCCCGGGGTAGTGGGAAAGATCGAGGAAGGCCTGGAGATATACCGCATCGATCCCCAGGTGGAGAAGGTTGAACTGGAGATAAACCGCCTCTTCCTGGGGGAAGAGCGGTAGCGGAGCGGCCGCACGGCTGGTTTGCCGGCAGCAAGCCATCGTTTCCCTATTTGGGTTAATATATTAAGCGGACAGGCCGACGTAAGCTGTATATGTTTCACGACGTTATGGAGGTGCGGGCTTGAACTGCCCCTGGCATCCCAACAAGCGGGTGGTGTCCTCGTGCAAGGATTGCGGCACGGGTTTCTGCATAGAATGCGTGCGGGAGACGGACCAGACCACCCTCTGCCCCGACTGCTACCGGCGCAAGCTGAACGAGATCGCGCGGGAGTTCACCGAGCCCGAGGAGGAGACAAGGGTACCGGGCGCGGCGCCCGTGTCCTCGCTCCCCGGAGAGGGGTCGGAGAAGCCACCGTCGCCGGGGAAAGCAGCGGAGCCGTCACGGCCACCGCAGCCGGCCCCCTTCGATGACGATACGGTCGGGACCGTCGCGGCCCCGCGGGAGAAGAAAAGGGCCGCCGGGAGGCGGGGCAGGGACAAGCAGGTCAAGGCGCCGGCCGCGCCCCCCGAGCCGCCCAGCGAGGACTTCCTCTCCCGTGGCCCGGACGATGACTTCAGCCAGATCGCCTCAGGGACCAGGCGGCTGGGCAAGCGCCCACGCCACGACGGAGCCGCCGCCCCCCAACCGGCGGGGGCCGCACAGGAGCCCCCCACGCAGGAGCCCGCCGCGGTCCACGCCGTCGAGGACATACCCGCGGTCCCCCCCGCGGGGGGGAGCGTGGAGGCGCAGTCACCCCGGGAGGTCCCACGGGCCAAGGACGCCCCGTCAGAGGACCGGTTGCTGCAGGATGTCATGTCCACGCTGCTCTCAACGGATGCAGGGGCCGTCCCGCAGCCGGCGGTGGCGGACAGGGGGCCGGAGGCTCCCGCGCAACCGGAGCCCCCGGCCGCGGTCCACACGGCGCCGCCGGCCAGGGCGGCACGCGAGGAGAGGTCTGCCGCCCGCCGTGAGAAGAGGGCTGAGCGTGCCCTTGCCGCCCGGGAGAAGCCGCCGAAGGAGAGGGACGCTGAGCGCTGGTCTTTCCTGGCCCAGCCCCGCTCCTCCGAGTACACTCTCATCGCTGGTTCCTGGTGGAGGGCCGCACTGTTCATCGCTCTTATGCTCCTGGCGGGAGCGGTGCTTTGGGCTGTCCCCAATGCTTATCTCGTCCCCAAGGATCAGGAATACGGCATACATGCCGTGCTCGTAGGTCTTATCCTGGGCCTGGCCTTCTGGTGGAAGGCGGGCAAGAAGCACAGCACCAAGCTGGCCGTGCAGGCCGCCCTGACCACCTTCTTCGCCCTCTTCATCGGGGAGTTCCTGCACTGGTTCCTGATCGTCACCAAGTATAGCGCTTTCCGCACCATCTTCTTCGACCTCATCTCATTCCGGTTCCTGTGGGAGAACGGGGCCGAGATCATGAAAAACGTAATCGATGCCATGTTCCCGATGGCCTTCATCTGGCTGCTGCTGCTGCCCGCCCTCACCGCCTTCATCGTGGGTTTCGGCATGCCCCCTATCCCGGAGATATTTTTCCAGGTCTGGCACGCCCTCAGGGGACAGGTGCCGGAGGAGAAGGAAGCGAGCCATGGCCTGGAGGGTTAACGAGCTCGAGCCGGGGAGCGGCAAAGCGGTCATCGAGCTGGAAGGGGTAGTGGACACGACCAACCTCGAGGAGTTCTTCGCCTTCATCAACCTCATCTTCAAGCAGGGCATCAACCGCATCGTCCTGGATATGCAGTACGCCAGCTATTTCTCGAGCGGCGGCCTCTCGGTGATCATCGACGCCTACAAGCGCGCGGAAAAGCAGGGCGGGAAGCTGGTCATCGCCAGGGCCTCCGAGATGGTGAGCGAGCTCTTCGAGGTGGCGCAGTTCGAGAAGATCATCGAGTTCTACCCGGGACTCGAGGAGGCCATCGCGGCCATACAGTAGCTTAGATCGCCACCACGCGCATGACTTCCTCGATTGAGGTCAACCCCATCTTGACCTTTATGAAGCCGTCGTCCCGCATGGTCAGAAGCCCTTCCTCGACGGCCTTGTTCATGATGACGGTGGCGGACGACTCCTGCACCGTGAGCCGCTGGATGGCGTCGCTCATGGGCATGACCTCATAGAGTCCGACACGTCCTTTGTAACCGGTAGAGTTGCACTTGGCGCAACCGTTCTCGTTCGCCTTGTACAGGATGAGGTCGCCGTCGGATGGGTCGACGGGAAAGCGCAGGTTCTTGAGCACCTCCGGGTCGGGCTCGTACGGGACCTTGCAGTTGGGGCAAAGCTTCCTCACCAGCCTCTGTGCCAGCACGCAGTTGATGGCCGAGGAGACAAGGAACGATTCCACCCCCATCTCGATGAGGCGGGGCAGGGCGCTGGGGGCGTCGTTGGTATGCAGGGTCGAGAGGACCAGGTGGCCGGTGAGGGCGGCCTCGATGGCGATCTTGGCGGTCTCGCGGTCGCGGATCTCGCCGACCATGAGGATATCCGGAGAGGTACGCAGGATGTTGCGCAGGGCATTAGCGAAGGTCAACCCGGCCTTGGGGTTCACCTGCACCTGGTTGATGCCGGAGAGGCGGTACTCCACCGGGTCCTCGACGGTGGTGATGTTCTTCTCCTCGGTGTTGAGCACGTTGAGGGTGGCGTAGAGGGAGGTGGACTTGCCACTACCGGTTGGCCCCGTCACCAGCAGCGCTCCATGGGGCAGCATGAAAGCCTTCTTGAATTTCTCCAGCGCCTGCGGCAGGAACCCCAGGTCCTCCAGCCTGAGCATGATGCTCGATCTGTCCAGTATGCGCATGACCACCTTCTCGCCGTAGACGGTGGGAAGGATGGCGACGCGGAAGTCAATGGACTTGCCGCCCGAGACCATGCCGAAGTGGCCGTCCTGGGGGACGCGCCGTTCCGCGATGTTGAGGTCCGAGATGATCTTGATGCGCCCGACGATGCCCTGGTGGATGTTCTTGGGCACGCGCTTGATCTCCTGGCAAACACCGTCGATGCGGTAGCGGATGAGCACCTCGTTCTCGCGGGGGTCCACGTGGATATCGCTGGCCCCGCGGTTGATGGCCTCGGATATCATGGTGGTGGTAAAACGCACCAGGGGTGTATCCTCCACCACGCCGGAGATGCTCTCGCCCTCGTCGAAGTCCCTTCCCTCCAAGGCTTCCTCGACCACGTCGGTGTCCAGGTGGTAGTAACGCTGGATGGCGTTGATGATGTCTTCCCTCGCGCTCACCACCGGTTTGACCTCGTAGCCGGTGCTCAGGCGGATGTCGTCCAGGGCGTATATGTTGGTCGGATCCGCCATGGCCACCACCAGCTTCCCCGCATCGAAGTCGATGGGGATGCAGGTGTAGCGTTCGGCGGTGGACTCGTCGATGGATGTGGTGGCCTGGATGTTGATCTTGTACTCCAGCAGGTCCACATAACCCAGACCAAGCTCGTGGGCAATGACCTCGGCGAGCTGGTTCTCCTTGACCACGCCCATCTCCAGCAGCACCTTGCCCAGGGAAGAGCCGGTCTCCTTCTGGCGTTCCAGGGCGTTCGCCAGCTGCTGCTCGTTGATCACCCTGTTCTTGATCAACAGCTGCGAGAGCCTGTCCGTCGCGGAAGGTGCCACTGCTCCTCCTCGTCCCTTCGCAAAAGGAAGGAGATAATAACCGGATTCAACGCATTCAATGGATTAATCGGCGGCTGGGATGAGTTCCTATAGGGATGCCTAGCAGCTATTTTTCATGTCCAGCCCGCAGGGATTGCAGGAAGTCCCGGTATACGCATTCCAGGTTGGTGCAGGTGAAACAGTCGGTGCTCAGGTAACGGTCGCCGCGGTCGGGGAGGATGACCACGATCCTGCCCGCGTCCATCTCGTCCGCGACCTGCAGGGCGGCGTGAACCGCAGCGCCCGAGGATATCCCCACGAAAAGCCCCTCGATATTGGCGAGCACGCGCACGGTGTTGAAGGCGCAGCCGTCCTCCACGTTCACCTTCTCGTCCATGATGGAGAGGTCCAAGATGGGGGGGACGAACTCCTGCAGGTTGCGCAGGCCCTGGATGAGCGAGTTGGGATAGGGCTCAACCCCCACGATACGCAGGTCCCGGTAGGCCTCACGCAACCTCCTGCCCACGCCCATGATGGTCCCCCCGGTGCCCAGGCCCGCCACCAGGGCATCGATCCCCTCGACCTGTTCCAGGATCTCGGCCCCCGTGCCTTCGTAATGGGCCCGCACGTTATCGGGGTTGGCGTATTGATTCGTGTGATAGTAACGGGCGTCCTTCCCCATCTCCTCCGCCAGGGCTATGGCCCCGTTCATGCCCTCCGCGCTGGGGGTGAGCACCACCTCCGCCCCGAAGGCCTGCATGACGCGCCGCCGCTCCACGCTCATGGACTCGGGCATGATGATCTTGAGGCGGTAACCCTTGTGTGCGGCGACCATGGCCAACCCGATGCCGGTGTTGCCGCTGGAGGCCTCGATGATGGCCTTGTCGCAGGTGAGCTCGCCCCGCTCCTCGGCGCCCTCGATCATGTACCTGGCGATGCGGTCCTTCACGGACGAACAGGGATTATATCCCTCCATCTTGGCGAAAATCTCCACGCGGGGATTGCGGGGAGTCACCTTGGTGAGACGCACCACCGGCGTCCGGCCGATGAGGTCGAGCGCCCCTTTCCCTGTTTCCATGGACCAGTCCCGTCTTTCCACTGCACGGCGGCCCTGTCCGCCTGGCCTATTCACCGGTCAATCGAGATTATATCTCAAGGCGTCTCCGCGCAACAGGACGATCCTTTCTCGGCGGTGGACCTGTTATCCTGTACCTGGAGATCTATCCGGGGCAGATGGGGATACGAGGAGGGCAGGGATGAGCGAAAAAGGACTGCGGCGCCTGGTAGTGCTCAGCGATTGCCATTTCGGCGACGGCAGCGCGCTGCTCACGCGTGAGGACCTGGTGCGGCGCCTCCTCGCCGAGCTCGGGCAGGCTGGAGAGATCGACCTGCTAGTACTGCTGGGGGACATCTGGGACCTGTGGAGCAGCGGCTTCGGCGCTGCCGCGGCGGCGGGCGCTCCGTTCTTCCGCGCCCTCTCCGCCTGGGAGGCCCCACGCGAATGCGTGTTCGTCGCCGGCAACCACGACTATCACCTCTGGACGGCCTGCGAGGACCGGCGGGCGCGGCGGGAAGCGGGATGGGAGGAGGTAGAGGGCGTCTCCCTGGGCTTGGTGCAGGAGGAGTCCTGCAGCGAGAGGATTTGCCTGTTCGAGGACCTCCCCCTGTGGGTGCACTACCCGCTGCTGCGCGTCGAGGTGGGCGGCAGGTCCGTCCTCTTCATGCACGGGCACCACCTCGATTTCTTCAGCGCCTCCTTCTGGTGGGCCAAGACGGCGTGGCTGGCGCGCTGGATGCTCGGGAGAGCGCGCGGAGTGGCCCTCTCCGATATCGACCGCCTCAACAAGCCCTTCTTCGAGCTGCTGACGCAGACGGCTCACGTGGCGGAGCTGCGTGAGTGGGAGTACCGCTTCTACGCATGCTTGCGCTTCTTCGCCCGCCTGCTGCGTTTCCAGTCGAGATCGGGGGGGAGCCCACGCCGCCTCACCAGCGTACAGCAGAACAACGGCGAGGCGGAGGAGCTGCTGCGCGACTTCCTGCCCGGCTTCATACCCGACGTCTTCGTCTTCGGCCATACCCACCGCGCCGGTTTCTCCCGCATCGCGGTCGGCGGGGCCCCGCTGCTGCTGGTCAACAGCGGTTGTTGGGTGGAGGGGTCCGGGGACGAGACCGGGATGACCTACCTGGTCATCGACGATGCCATACGCCTGCGCCGCCTGGGGGGAGAAGAGATGACCCTGGGGTACCCGTAGCTCACACGCCGAAGCGGTGGGAGGCCTCCTTCATGATGCGCAGGTTCTGAAAAGGGGTGTCCAGACCCAGGCCGCAGGGCGGAGACATGATGGCCGCCCCGTTCCTCACCGCCATCAGGGTCTCCTCGAGCACCATCTCCGGCGGGAAGTAGTGCACCAGCGAGGAGGGGACGGTGCCGATAATGGGCTTGCGCAGAACGGCGTGGGCCTCGCCCGGGTGGACCTCGGCCTCGAATGAAAAGGCGTCCACGTCGGCCTCACGGCACATCCTCACCTGGTCCATGCGGCCGCCGCAGACGTGGAGGATGACCTTGGCGCCGCCCAGGTGCGCGTAACGGCTAAGTTCGTTGAAATAGGGAAGGACGTTGTGGAAGAGGTCGAAGCCCGTGTAGGAGCCGGACCTCGCGGCGGGCTCGTGGATCATGATGATGGAGGCGCCCTTCTCCACCATGGCCTCGGCGTAGGAGCAGAGAAAGGACACCATCCCCTCCAGCAGCCGGTTGAGAAAACCCGGGTCCCGGTTGACCAGCTCGATCATGGCGGAGGGGCGGATGAGGGATGCGGCCAGGGTGGCAGGGCCCGCGATGTTGCCGATGATGGGGATGCCGCGGCGCATCTCGCTCAAGAGCTCGATGGAGCGCAGCACCTGGGGCACGCGCCCGTGCTGGAGCAGGCCGGAGAGGGACTTGGCCATGATCTCCTCCAGGGGCAGCTCCGGAAAGGCGACGATGCGCGGCAGCGCCGTGCTGTCCCCGATAAAGACCTTGGCCCCCAGCGCCTCGGCCTCCACGGTCAGGCACAAGGGCACGCCGATGTTGTCGAAGCCGGCCATGTCGTAGGCCGCGGCGGCCAGCTCCGCCATCATCACCCCGCTGTAATGCGCGGCCGGGAGGGGGATACCGAAACGGTCCAGGACGGTACGGGTGAGCACGTTGATCAAGCCGCCCGGGCCGAGCACGGGAAAGCGGGGAGTGCTCTGCCCGGACAGGGCGGCCATGAGGATATCGCGCCGGTTCAAGGTCTCTCTCCCGTCATTCGCCTGCGGGCCCGCCGGCCCGTCATGTCCTGACACTATACCTGTTATCGGCTTAAAACCGCACAAGTAAAGGACCGCACCGTGGCGGTGCGGCCCTCCCCGCCATATCGGGGCGGCGCATGCGGCGGCCGCCCGCCTTGACATATGGCCGTGGGGAGCACATAATCAGGCATATCAGTAACATCTGAATTAGCTGATAGAAAAGGACGGACCCATGGGCAAAAAGGAGACCGACTGCTGCGCTGTTTCGCGAGACGGGGCCAACTCGAGGGTGGAGTCCATCCTCAGCGTCGACGAACGGGGGCAGATGGTCCTGCCCAAGGAGCTCCGGACGCGCGCCGGAATCGGCCCCGGCGACAAGCTGGCCGTCGTCAGCCACGAGAGGGAAGGGGAGGTCTGCTGCATCTCCCTCATCAAGGTGGAGTCGCTCACCGAGATGGTCAAGGGAGTGCTGGGTCCGATGATGAAGGACATTATAGCTTAGGAGGAGAGAGATGACCGGACATGACGAGGCCGCCACCATGGGCTGTGGTTGTGCCGACACTGTCTGCGAGGCGGAAAAGCCCACCTGTTGAGGCCCCCCGGATACCGCGGGTCCCGCGGACCTGGAGGGAACAGGTATAGCGACGTCGCGGATCGGCGCCGCCGACCGTCTTGTCCACCTGCTGGCGCGCCTCGGCGTCAAGCGGAACGAATGGAGGGTGAGGCCCGGGCTGTACGCCCTCGGCGACGCGGGTCCCGATTCCCCGGTGTTCGTCAGCGCGAACTACCGGCTTTCTTTCGACGCCCTCCGCCAGGCCCTTGAGGGGATGGACGCCTACATACTGGTGCTCGACACCAAGGGGGTCAACGTATGGTGTTCCGCCGGCAAGGGCAGCTTCGGCACCGGGGAACTGGTGGCGAGGATCGAGAAGACCGGGCTCGCCGGTGTCGTATCCCACCGCACCCTTATCGCGCCGCAGCTGTGCGCCACCGGTGTCGCCGCCCACGAGGTGCGCAGGCGCTCGGGGTTCCGGGTGAAGTTCGGCCCGGTGCGGGCGGAGGACATAAAGGATTACATGGCGAACATGGCGAACGGCGGCAAGGCCACGCCGGAGATGCGCCGCGTCCGCTTCGGCCTGCGCGACCGGGCGGTGCTCGTGCCCGTCGAGGCGGTAAACGCTTTCCCCGTTGCGGCGGGCGCTTCGTCCCTGGCTGTTGTCGCCGGTGACGCTGTCGGTGCCGCGGGGATCGCTTCGGCATCGGCCGCCGGTCTGGTGGCCTTTCCCCTGCTGCTGCCCTGGTTGCCGGGCGAGGACTTCAGCCTCAAGGGATTTGCCCTGGGCGGCCTGGTGGGCCTGGGCGCCGCGGCCGCTTCTCTCGCGAGGGACGGTGCGATGCCGCTGCCCCTGCGCGCCATCAAGGCGGCATCCTATGCCCTTGCCCTCCCTCCGGTGACCGCGTTCATAGGGCTCAATTTCACCGGCTGCACCACCTACACCTCGCCCAGCGGGGTGCGGCGGGAGATGAACCGTTACATCCCGGTGATGGCGGGGATGGCCGGCGCCGGCTTGCTCGCGAACGTCGCGGCGCGCGTCGCGCATGCCTTTAGAGGAGAGAAAGATGGCTAAGAGCAAGGTGAACACCCTCGAGTACGACCCGGCCCGGTGCAACCGCTGCGGCCTTTGCGCCGTCGTCTGTCCCCACGGTGTCTTCGAAAACGGCGGAGACGGCCCGGCGAGGTTGGTGGACCGTGACTCCTGCATGGAGTGCGGCGCCTGCCGCCTGAACTGTGAGGCGGGGGCCATCAAGGTGGACAGCGACGTGGGGTGCGCCACGGCGATGATCAAGGCGGCCCTGCTCCGCCGTGACGAGGCAGCCTGCTGCTGAGACATCGCTGGACTGCGTGGCGCAACGGCGCGGGCGCTTCCCGCCCGAGCGATATAAAGCTATCCTAAAGGCCTGTAGCCGATTCCCATGAATATATATGGAGGAGAGGAGGAGGCATGAGCTATTCCGAGATGGGCGAGGTATGGAGCGAATACGTGCGCGTCCGCTGCGCCAACGCCGTGGAGCACCTCGCAAAGAGGGATTTCGACGCGCGCTTCTATCCCACCCGCGAGGAGGTCGTGCGCGCCGTGCTTGAGATCATCCCCCCCGACGCCGCGGTGGGGTGCGGCGGCTCGTGGACCATGCGCCAGATCGGGCTGCTGGAGGCCCTGATGGAGCGGGGAAACCAGGTCTACGCCCACGACCAGGGCATGGACTTCGCCGAGGCCATGCGTGTACGCAGGGAGGCGCTGGTGAGCCCCTTCTACCTCTCCAGCTCCAACGCCATCACCATGCGCGGCGAGCTGGTGAACACCGACGGCATGGGCAACCGCGTGGCGGGGCTCTCTTTCGGACCGGGGACGGTGATCGTCGTGGCCGGCTACAACAAGCTGGTGGCCGACCTGGACGCGGCCTTCGAGCGCATCCGCGAGGTCGCGGCGCCGGCCAACGCCATCCGCTACAAGGCGGACGCCCCCTGCGTGGAGAAGGGCAGGTGCTACGACTGCACCAGGCCCTCCAGCATCTGCCGCATCACCACCATCATCCGCCAGAAACCCATCATCACCGACTACAAGGTCTTCCTGGTCGGCGAGAGCCTTGGCTTCTAGGGTTTAAGGGGTCAGGAGCCTGTTGCGCAATCTCGGATACGGCGCGTGAAGGGTCGTGTCTTCACGAATTCCGTTTCAGGAGACGGCTGGTCTTCCCGCCTGCCTGCGAAGAAATTGGATTCTGAAGACACGACCCCGCTTTTTCCGACACCTTCGCTCCTTTACTGTAACCTCCATCCCCGCCTTCCTGTCCCGGGGTTGTATGTTAAGATAGGCGGGAATACGGACCAAGCCGGCGTTGTGGGGTGATGGCGATGGGAGCTCCTGGGGTCTCCGAAAAAGGTTCCCTTTGCCTGGCTCTCGACGTCGGCTCACACGGCCTGCGGGCGGGTCTCTTCGATTCCCAGGGGGGGATGCGGGCCGCGGCGTCGCGCGAGATAGAG
The DNA here is from genome assembly GCA_040757835.1 of Actinomycetota bacterium. Taxonomy (NCBI): domain Bacteria; kingdom Bacillati; phylum Actinomycetota; species Actinomycetota bacterium. The sequence goes on along the minus strand of JBFLWJ010000005.1, from coordinate 98,160 downwards.
GTCTTCTCCCCCGCCGGCGACCACTACGAGCAGTCCTCGACAGAGATATGGGCCAAGGCCCTGGAGGCCTGCGACGAGGTCCTGGAGGGGGCCGAGCGCCGCAAGGTCCGGGGGATCTCCTGCGACGCCACCTGTTCCCTGGTGGTGCGGGGGAGGGACGGTAGGCCGCTTCCGGTCTCTCCCGGCGCGGAACCCGAGCGCGACATCATCATGTGGATGGACCACCGCGCCGCCGCGGAGGCCGCCGACATCACCTCCACGCGGGGGGAGCCGGTCCGCTACCTCGGGGGCACGGTCAGCCCCGAACACGAACTGCCCAAGCTGCTGTGGCTGAAGCGGCACATGCGCGCTACCTACGACGGCATGGGCGAGGTCTACGACCTGGCCGACTACCTCACCCACATGGCCTCGGGCTCGCGGGTGCGCAGCAACTGCACCATGGTCTGCAAGTGGGGCTACCTGGCGCACCGGAGCGATGCCGGCTGGGACCGGGGGTTCTTCGCGGCGGCCGGGCTGGAGGACCTTTACGAGAAGCACCTCTCCCGCTACGAGATCGGTCGGGTGGGAGAGGCGGCGGGCAGGGTGTCGCCGGGCCTGGCGGCGGAGTTGGGATTGAGCCCCGACTGCGTCGTGGCCGTCCCGCTCATCGACGCGCACAGCGGCGGGGTTGGCAGCGCCGGGACGGCCCTGGCGCCGGGGGAGACGGAAGACCGGGTGGAGGCCCTGACCAGGACCCTGGTGGTCATCATGGGTACCTCCAACTGCCATATGGCCACCTCGCGGGAGCCCGTCTTCATCCCCGGCGTCTGGGGGCCGTACTACGGTGCCATGGTGCCGGGGATGTGGCTTAACGAAGGGGGGCAGAACGCCACCGGCTCCCTCCTCGACCTCCTGCTGCGGGAGAGGAAGGTCCACGACGAGCTGACCGCGGAAGGCGAGACCATATTCGACGTCCTCGAACGTAAGGTGGCGGACTTGCGCGTGAGCGATCCCGAGTTCAACAGGTACTTGAACGTGCTGCCGTACTTCTACGGCAACCGCTCGCCGCGGGCCGACCCCGACCTCTGGGGGACCATCGACGGCCTCAGGCTGGAGGACCCACTCGTCTCCTACGCCAAGCTCTACCTGAGCACGGTGCAGGCGCTGGCCTTCGGCACCAGGCACATCGTCGAGGAGATGGAGGGCCATGGTTACCGCATCGAGAATATCGTCGCTACCGGCGGACACACGAAGAACGAGCTACTACTGCAGGAACATGCCAACATCCTGGGGCGCCCCATCTACCTAGGCGGGGAGACGGAGAACATGCTCCTGGGGGGAGCGATAAACGCGGCGGCCGCGGCGGGGGAATACCCGTCCCTGATCGAAGCCATGGCCGCCATGTCGACCCCGGGCAGGGAGATAAAGCCCCGGGAAGAGATGCGCGCTCTCTACGAGAAAAAATACCGGGTCTTCAAGGAGATGTACCGCAACCAGATCGAGATCAGGAAGATCCTTGACGGTTAGGAGGCGGCATGGAAAGCGCTAAAGGCAGGGTGGGGGTCTTCTCCCCCAACGACTTCAGGGAGTGGGTGAGGACGGACAACATAGACCTCATGATTGGACACGAGAAGCTCCTAACAGACTTCCTGCGCGGAGAAGGATACGAAGTAGTGCGCGGGGGGGAAGGACACGGGAAGATGGACAGCATCGCCTGGAACACGGCGCTGGTGCGGGAGCACGTGGAGCACATCGTGGAGGGGGGAGCGGACGTGCTCGTCCTCAACCAGGGCTCCTGGACCTTCCCCTACGATTCCCGCGACGCCGTGCAGCATTTCACGGACCTCAAGCGCCGCGAGGACCCCTGGTGCGGTCCCGCGGCGCTGATCTTCGCCTACCAGGACACGCAGGTCCCCGGCATGGTCGCGGGTATGGCCGTCGCCGGGGCGCTGAGGAGGGTGGGCATCCCCTACCATCTCGTCTATGGCAGGATAGATTCAGACGGGGCGGTGCGGAAACGCATGCGTGACATCCTGGCCTTCTGCGACCGCCGCCGCGAGGCCTCGGCGCGCGCGGCAGCGGCGCGGGATGAGCTGCGCCGCCAGAAGTACGTGGCCTTCGGGGGCATGTCCCTGAAGATGTGCACCACCACCGCCGACGTGGACGCCTGGGCGAAGCTCTTCGGCATCAGCTACGAGGCCCTTGACCAGTCGGAGTTGACCGCGAGGGCCCTGCGCTACGTGAGCTGGAGCGGGAAGGCGGGCGAGAGCGATCCCGTGGCCATCAGCGACGCGCGCGTGGCCGCGGGGATAGAGAGCCTGGAGCGGCACTGCGTGCTCGACTGTTCGCGCGAGAAGTTCAGGGACCTGAACAAGCTCACCTATCAACTCAGCTATTACTATGCGGCCTGCGACCTGCTCGAGGAGTACGGAGGCACCTTCACCGGCATCAAGTGCCAGGACGAGCTGTCCGCGCACGAGTGCACCATGTGCCTGGCCACCGCCTTCCTCTCATGCGATTTCGGCCCGCTGGGAGAGGCAAAACGGGTCGTGCCTTGCGCCTGCGAGAACGATATGGACTCGTCCCTGACCCAGCTGATGCTCTCCCTCCTCAGCGGGGGGAAGAGCGCGGGCTTCGGCGACTTCCGCGACGTGGAGGATGATACCCTGGCCATCGTAAACTGCGGGCAGCACCCGCCCGCCTTCTTCGGCTGGGAGGAGGAGAGCGCGGAGGAGAAGCTGGCGCGCACCGAGTTCGTCGGGCAGGAGGTCTTCTACGACGCGGGAGGCGCGGCGGTGCGGGGCCGCACGGGGGGAGGCCAGGTGATGACCATAGCCAGGGTGGCGCGGGAGAACCTGCGCTATTTCCTGGTCGGCACGGTGCTGGACACCGTGGACGTGGACCCGCGGGAGCACGAGCGCTACAACTTCTCCTGGCCGATAATCCGGGGCGTGACCCCCATCTCGGGGGAGGAGCTCATCGCGCTGTGGCCCTGCAACCACCTGGGTTTCGTCTACGGCGACTACACGCCGCACCTGGTGGAGCTGGCGTCACGGCTGGGCATGGGTTACCGCGTCTACGACCGCAACGGCGTCCTGCACGAGGGGCTTTCCTGACCGGAGCAGGACCCCGAGTGTGGGCCAATGATGTCATCGCGAGGAGGCGTCTTCGCCGACGTGGCTACCTCGAAGTGCCCGCAAGGCCGTTGGCGCACACGGTGTAGATGTGCACGGCGTGGTCGGGGGCCTTGACCCCGTACAACTCATGAAGAGGAGGAGCACGGATTGTCTACGGTACACGAAAGGGTCATCGACGCTTTGGAGTTGCGCGAGCCGGACCGGGTCCCCGTACTGGACCTGGTGTCGGAGTACGACGCCGTCTACGAGATCCTGGGGAAGAAGCACATCCCCATGGGAAAACTGCTCGCCAACCCCCTGGTAACCGGGGCCATCGACCGCTTCTACCCCCTGCTCAACCGGCTGCGGGTGATGGAGGCGGAGGTGGAGCGCTTCACCCACGACCGCACGGCGGCGTCGGTAAAGCTGGGCAGCGACGCGGCCTGGGTCATCTACGCCCCCATGTGGCGCTTCCGCGGCGCCAGGCAGTCGGAGGACTACGGGGGCCGCCTCTGGGACCTGGTGCCCGACGGGCGCGGCAACATGAGCACCCCCATGTACAGCGGCGGGCTGATCGGGAGCCCCTCCGACTGGAACGCGTGGGACAAGCGGGACCTGCTGCGCCTCCCCGAGAAGGCCAACCGCTTCATGAAGCGGTTGGCGAAGGACTTCGGGAAGGACCTCTTCATCTTCACCGCCGTGAGCGCAGGTATCTTCGAGAACAGCTGGCAACCCCTGGGCTTCGAGCGCTTCGCCGTGGCCGCGCGCAAGGAGAGAGAGTTCGTGCGCCGCCTCATCCGCTTCAACACCGACCTCTGCTGCATGTTCATCGAGGCCGCGGCGGACGCGGGCATCCCCGGCTACTGTTACGGGGACGACATGGCCTACCGCTCGGGGCCCATGTTCAGCCCGCGCACCTTCGAGGAGCTGTTCGGTGATTCCCTGCGGCGGGTCACCGAGACGGCCCACGCCCAGGGCATGAAGATCATCGTCCACTCCTGCGGCAACACCTACAAGCTGTTGGAGTGGTTCGCCGACTGCGGCTTCGACGGCGTGCACCCCCTGGAGCCCACCGCCGGCATGGAGCTGGCGGAGGTGAAGCGGATGGTCGGCGACCGCATGTGCCCGGTGGGGAACATCGACGTATCCCACGTCCTCGTCGACGGCAGCCGGGAGGAAGTGGAAGGCGCGGTGCGGCAGGCTATCCGGGACGCCGGCCCGGGGGGAGGGTACATCCTCGCCCCCAACCACAGCCACCTCACCGTCTCGGTGGAGCGCCTGCGCTGGATGATGGAGGCGGCGCACACCTACGGCCGCTACCCTTTGGTGAAGTAAAGGTGTCTTCACACTAATCCGTGGATAGGGCCAGGGCAAGCGCATCTTCTTTGCATGACCGTAGCTGTTGGCGCACCCTAGCAAGCAAGAGATTCTAATGGATGGAAACAGGATTTCGGAAGATGATCTGGGAAACTTCTGCAGGAGAATAACACCTGTTCTGCAGGCCAAGTACAATCGTCAACCATATTCGGGACGTATCGATGGATACGGGAAGATATTTCTGGGATGAAATGGAGAAGCCGCCATTGTGACGGCTTCTCCACGCTAGCCCTTTACGGGCTATCCACCTCCGATAAATCGGATTAATCCTAAGATACACCCATGTGGTGACAACCTGCAAGATAATTTGATTGAGGTGTTTTGGCAGCCGGACTATCGGAATCCCGTTTGCCCAAAACAACACCAAAAAGGATAGGTAAGGTAATGGCGAGGGGGGCGGCCATGATCAGGCGGTTGGGGATGGTCGAGACGGGGCGCCTCTCCCGCGCGGGCGGCAGGGGGCGGAAAGGTGTATGCGGCTCCTCCTGGTACCAGTAGGTGGTGCCGTCGATGTCCGCGGGGAGCAGGTTGTCCAGGCCGTGGTCGATGGTCACCCGGATGCGCTCGCGGAAATGGACAGGCATCTCGACGTGGAGGCGGTAACAGGATACGCGCCGCGTGTCGTAACGCCTCTGGGTCACCCCGTGGGTGGGCCAGGTCGAGGGTACCCGGGTGAAGTACCAGGCGCCGTTGAAGTAGTCCTCCCCCCCGGTGCCGTGCACGTTGGGCTCTTCCGCGCCGTCGATCCACATCGTCTCCCAGCCCTCCAGCACCCCCATGCCGTAGCCCTCGGGCAGGGAGATGCGCGCCGGGTTGAGGCGCCACGGCCAGCCTTTCCCCTGCATGTCCAGGTGGCATCCCAGGTAGAAACCACGCCCCTCGGTATCCAGTACGGTGTAGGGCGGGTCCTTGCGGGCACACCGTTCGCGGTGCCAGCTGCAGTGAAAATAAGGCGTGCCCTCCGGCAGGTCGCGCTCCAGGCTCAGCCAGGTCACCTGGTAGAAGAAGAGGCGCGCCGGCAGCTTACCCTGGTTCTCCAGGGTGAGCACGGCCCGGCGCCGGAAGGGCATGGGGAAGAAGCAGAGGTAGGCGCCGGAGGTGATGGCGGTATATGCCGAGGCGTACTGGCGAGGACGCGCGAAGGTGGTGCCGAAGAGGTCTCCCAGCGGGGTCTGCACCGAGGGCTCCTCTTCGCCGTCGAACCACGCCTTGAAGACCACGTTGCGGAGCACCCCGGGGTTTATCTTGCGCGGCACCGTCACCCAGATGCGGGTGATGACGCCGGGGCCCTCCAGGTCGGCCATGGTGAAGGGCTCACCGGGCGCCAGGTCCAGGCACTTCTCCTGGAATCGCCCTGCCACCCCGGGCACGTTCCTCCCGCGCCTGCCGAAACTGGAGGCCTGGAAGGTGGTGCCGTCCCGGGGGTCGATGCCCAACAGGTCCCGGCTGAGGTTTATATACATGTCTCTCCCCCTTAAGGCACTGAGCGAGCGCGATATCTATCCCGTGCTTATCATAGCAAATCCAATAGAGATGTTTCCGGTGGGTCATCCATGTATCAGCTATCCTCGATAGTAGCGAATTGGGATTGGGAGATGCGTATGGGGGTGAAGATTTACAGCTTCATCCAGATATGTTTGAATATTATCTGGGAATGTGTATATCCGAAGCATGGGTCGCCTAATAGGGCACGGTGGCGGCGTATGGGGGGTGTCTGTCGGATTGTCCGCGCTGTAGTCCGCCAAGAGAAGAACGCTGAAACCTCTTCGGTATATTCCATGCATGGTGTTTTACGAGGACATCGTATCCAGGACGGTGGAAGGGTGTTCGGATGAGGGTTCTCAATGCTCGCTGTTTGCGTGATAAGGGGGAGAATGCGATGAAAGAAACATCCAGATGGGTGAGGGGCCCATTGTTCCTGGCGCTTGTCGCGCTGGTGCTCACGTCCATGTTGGGCATTGCGAGTCCACCGGCAAGGTCGGAAGTCACCGGGGGGTGGTACCAGCAGGATACGGGCGGCTCCAGCTTCCTTTTCTCCGTGGCCGCGGCCGATGCGCAGAATATATGGGCGGTGGGCAGCACCGGCTACATCCGCCACAGCGCGGACGGCGGAGCTACATGGGCTACCCAGTCCTCCGGGACTCTGGAGGACCTGCAGGAGGTGTGCGCGGCCGACAAGAACGTCGCTTGGGCCGTGGGGGGGTACGGGACCATCGTCAAGACCGTTAACGCCGGGAGCACCTGGAGCAAGCAGACCTCCGGGACCACCAACCTGCTCATGTCGGTATCCGCCGCCAACGCCTCGGTGGCCTGGGCGGTTGGAAATAACGGCATGATACTCAAGACCACCAACGGGGGTTCTACCTGGAAAAAACAGACCTCCGGCATCGCTTACATCCTGAACTGCGTATGTGCGGTGGACGCCAATACCGCCTGGGCCGTGGGAGGTGACTATAACGCGACGGACGGTTATACCCACCGCGTCATCCTCAAGACCACCAACGGGGGCAGTACGTGGGCGATACAGGATTCCATCAATGCTCCGGCTTCCTCTATTTGCGCCATAGATGCCAGCACGGCATGGTTGGTGGGCGGCAGCGGGACTGTATTTAAAACCAGTGACGGAGGTGCGTCCTGGATCAGCCAGAGCGCGGGGACCTACGATGCATTCAGCGACGTAGCCGCCGCCGACGCCGGCAACGCCTGGGTGGTCGGGGACCTAGGCGTCATCTACAGGACCGCCGACGGTGGGGCTACCTGGACGAGACAGAAATCGGGATTTCCGTTCGGCCTCTTCTCGGTCGACGCGGCCGACAAGAACCTGGTCTGGGCGGTCGGACACAACGGGACGATATTGCATACCGTGAACGGCGGCGATCCCGTGCTCAACGCAAGCGTCGTAAGCCCCACATCGGGGCAGCCCTGGCAGGTTATCCGGGTCGGCGGAACGAAGTTCGGGGCGACGCAGGGATCGTCCTATGTCTCCTTCGGTACGGTTGCGGTCACTCAGTACGTGTCGTGGTCCGATACGGAGATCAAGTGCAAGGTTCCGGTGTTGCCCGCCGGAGACGTGCAGGTGACCGTGCATACCCCGGAGGGGACCTCTAACGCGCTTCCCTTTAGCGTCCAAAGGCCGCAGCAGGGTTGGATCTACCAGGATTCGGGCACCAATATACACCTGCTGGGCGCCGACGCCGTGGATGCCAATACCTGCTGGGCGGTGGGAGCGGATGGGAGCGTACTCAGGACTACCGATGGAGGGTCAAGCTGGACGAGCCGGAGCTCGGGCGCGTCTACCCTCATGGCCTGCATATCCGCCGTGAATCAGAACACCGCGTGGATAGGCGGTAACGGCGTGCTCATGAAGACGAGCGACGGGGGCCAGAGCTGGGTCACCCAGGCTGCCGACAGCAACTACGTGGTCACCGCGATCTCGGCGGTGGACGCCAATATCTGCTGGGCGGCGGGCGGCAGTGTGAACTCGTCGGGCGGGGGCTTTATCATCAGGACCGTTGACGGGGGCGTCAACTGGTCGGTCGTTTATTTCGACCCCGCCAACAAGCTGCTCTCGATATGCGCCATCGGTGTCAACACCGCCTGGGCGGCTGGCGGGAACATGCCCGTTACTCCGACAGGGGGCATTATACTGCGGACCTCCGACGGCGGGGCTAACTGGTCGGCGAAAATGGGCACCGCCCACTGGTTTTCAGTATCCGCACTGAATGCCGATACGGCCTGGGCGTTCGGCATTGCATCTTCGGGGAATTACTTCCCTCCCTTGACATTTCCCGCCCTTGAGAAGACCAACGACGGCGGCGTCAACTGGATATCCGTCCCGGCAGGGACCAGCCCCAATGGCGACACGACGCAGCTCCTCGATGCCAACACGGCCTGGACCACCAACCTGTTTGGCATCGCCAAGACATACGACGGGGGGGTTAGCTGGGGGGTCCAGTCCTGGAGCAGCCAGGCCAGCTTGAGGGACCTCTCCGCGCTAGATGCGAACATCGCCTGGGCGGTGGGAGAGAACGGCACCATCCTGCATACCGTTGACGGAGGAGATGGCCATCCCGTGCCGGTGGTGAAGGCGATCGCACCTGCTTCCGGTGTGCAGAACTCGAGTATGAGCATCAGCGGCCTTTCCGGCAGCGGGTTCGTCGCGGGGGCTTCGGTCAGGCTTGAAGGCGGCGGCACGGTCGTGAACGCGACCAATGTTAACGTCGTCTCGGGCCTGCTCATTACCTGTGACCTCGATCTCCAAGGCGCGCCCGTCGCCGCCTATGACGTGGTGGTCAGGAACCCGGACGGGACCGAGGGCAGGTTCAGCGGCGGTTTCTCCGTGACCTCGCCCGCGCTGCCCTGCGGCATGGGCGCGGGGATGGGAGTACTGCTCTTCGGCCTCCTGATGGGCCTTATGTCCCTGGCCGGAGGCGGCGGATTGGCCAGAAGGATGGCAAAAAAAAGATAAGAGCGCAGCAATAAACCGACTGGGGCCGGCATGGGTGCCGGCCCCAGTCGGTTACAATGAGTTCGCTTCAGCCCATCCGTCAAGCTGCCGACCTCTGTGAACCGGAGCCGCGAATACCATAGAAGTTACTGCGCCGGGCCTTAGCGCTAGGAAGCATCAACGTGTTGGACCGCCTTGGCTCAGAGGCCGCTTATCTTCTTCACCATGTCGTAGGCGGGCTGGAAGAGGTCCGTCCCGGTCGTGATGGGGGTTCCCAGCTCGATGTATTCGGATGCCGCCGCCGTGTAGACGGGCCACGCCGCGGCCGCTCCTCCGTTGGGGTCACCCTCCTTGGCGAAAGACGTCCAGTAGTCCATCATCGCCTCCGAGAGGGCATGGTCCGCCTCCGTGACCCCCTCCATGGCTACCTTGTCCAGGTTGCCGAAGACGTACATGATCTCCAGGCCGTGGAAGACGCCCAACTGCTGCACGCGGGGGTCCGACGGGGCCTGGTTGAAGAGGTACAGGTATGCGGGCTCGTCCACCTTCTCCATGCAGTCCGCCGTGAAGCGGGCGGAAGCGCCGAACCCCATCTCGGTAATGAGCCGGTCCATGGCCGCCTTGACCTCGGTCTCCGTCTGGGCGGGATAGAGGGCCTCCACCTCCGTCGCGTATTCCCCGTAGAGGTAGTTTCCCATCAGCTGGTACTGGTTGAGGGTCACGTCGGGCAGGAAGATGGTGCCCTCGTTGGCGTTGACCCCGGTGAGCAGGGGGACGGCGTGCTGCCCGCCCGCGGCGAAGGCCTCGGACGGGACCTCAGGGAGCAGGTAGCCGTCGACGTTGGGGCTGAGGTTGATGGGGCTGAAGAACTCGTTCTCGCCCGAGGAAGCCGCGAGGAGCTCGTCCGGGGATACCTCCCTCAGGGCGGCCAGCTCGTCCTCCTCCTCGTCGCAGCCCAGTTCCCGCGATATCTCCTCGCCGGTCTTCTCCGCCTCCTCCAGGGTCGGGAACTCGTTGATGGGCAGCCCCAGGTCGAGCATGGGGCCGCTCTCCACGATGGCGCGGTCGAAGAGCCCCTCGGCCAGGGGGCTGACCATGAGGTCGAGGATGCTCATGCCTCCCGCCGATTCCCCGAAGACGGTGACGTTGTCCGGGTCTCCCCCGAGCACGTCGATATTGTCCCTCACCCACTCCAGCGCGGCCACCTGGTCCAGCAGGCCGTAGTTGCCCGAGACCCCGTGCTCCGATTCCTCGGAGAGCAGGGGGTGGGCCATGAGCCCCAGCGCGCCCAGGCGGTAGTTGATGGTCACCACCACCACGTCCTTCTCCGCCAGGTTGTGTCCGTCATAGATGGCCAGGGAGCCGGAGCCGCTGCGGAAGGCCCCGCCGTGGATCCACACCATCACCGGCAAACCCTCGCCGGGGTCCTGAGCCGGGGTCCATACGTTGAGGTAGAGGCAGTCCTCGTCGGTGTAGCCCACGTCCATCATGCCCGTCCAGTCGTCATTGGGCTGCGGGCAGGACGGCCCGTAGGAGTCGCAGGCGAGCACGTCCTGCCAGGGCTCCACCGGCTGGGGTTCCCTCCAGCGCAGATCGCCCACGGGCGGGGCGGCATAGGGTATGCCCTTATACGTCCACACCCCTTCCTCGAGCACGCCGCTGATGGGCCCGTCGTCCAGCTGCGGCACCTCCATGGTCGTCTCGGTTCTGGTGCTGGTGCCGCCGCAACCGGCCCCGCAGAGGGCCACCACGACCAGCACGCACAGGATAGTCAAGAACGCCGCCGTTTTCCTGGACATCACCGCAACCTCCCGTCTGACACAGCCGGAGACGAAGATCTTACCTCCTTAATGATAACCCAACATTGTGCTATAATCCGCATGCAACGGTATGTCAGGCGACTCTTGAAGTCGGCACCCAGCCGGAGGAAAGGCTGGGTTTTTCTTTTTACATAAGAAGAGGGGATGGTGTGGCAGGCGGCAAGATACTGATGATCGACAACTACGACTCCTTCACCTACAACCTGGTGCAGTGCCTGGGGCGGCTGGGGGCGGACCTGGTGGTTTTCCGCAACGACCACACCGACCTGGAAGCGGTTGCGGCGCTCGCCCCGGCGGGTATCGTGGTGTCGCCAGGGCCCAAGGCCCCGCGCGACGCCGGGCTCTCGAAAGACATCATCCGCGCGTTCGGCCCCCGCATCCCGGTGCTGGGCGTGTGCCTGGGGCACCAGTGCATCGGCGAGGTCTACGGCGGCACTGTGGACCGCGCCCCTTACGTCATGCACGGCAAGACCTCGCGGGTGGAGCACGACGGACGCGGGGTGTTCGCCGGCCTGCCCAGCCCCATGGAGGCGGCCCGCTACCATTCCCTGGCCATCCTGGAGGAGGGCTTCCCGCCGGACCTGGAGGTGAGCGCCCGCACCGATGACGGGTTGATCATGGGGGTGCGGCACCGCGAATACCCGGTGGAGGGCATCCAGTTCCACCCGGAATCCTTCATGACCCCCGAGGGGCTGCGGCTCCTCGCCAACTTCCTGGAGGTATGCTCATGACCGCGCTCGGACAGGGGGAGGGGACGCTGCTGCGCCTCGAGGTGCGCGAGCTGGCGGGCGCCCCGGCCATGGAGGACATCTTCCACCGCATCGCCCTTTCCCCTTACGCCTGCTTCCTGGACTCGAGCCTGGTCATGGAGAGACTGGGAAGATATTCCTTCATCGGTTTCGACCCCTACCTGGTGCTCACCACCCGCGGGCGCGGTTGCCGCTGGTGGCGTCGCGGAGGCACGACCGAAGAGACCAGCGAAAACCCCTTCAACGCCCTGAGAGCGGCCCTGGGGGAGTACCGCCTGGAGGATGCGGCGCGAGGCCTTCCGCCCTTCCTCGGCGGGGGGATGGGTTACCTCTCCTACGAGCTGGGCCGCTGCCTGGAGAAGCTGCCGGAACGGGCGGTGGACGACCTTGGGCTGCCCGAGATGTGTTTCGCTTTCTACGACCGCGTGCTGGCCCATGACCACGCCAGCGGCAGGACCTGGATCGCGGCGGCGCATCCCGAGGACCCCGGGAAGGTGCTGGCCGAGGCGGAGAGCCGCCTGGAGGGGACCGCGCCGGAATACCCCTCGCCGCCGCATCCCGCAGAGGCGAGTTTCGTCTCCAACTTCAGCCGTGACGAATACATGGAGGCGGTAGGACGGGTGAAGGAATATATCCTTGCCGGGGATATCTACCAGGCAAACCTTTCCCAGCGCTTCCAGGCCCCCCTGCGCGAGCACCCCTGGGTGCTCTACCGCAGGCTGCGCCGCCTCAACGCGGCGCCCTTCGCCGCCTATTTCAACGCCGTGGACGGCCAGGTGTGCTCCTCCTCCCCGGAACGCTATCTCGCAGGAGAGGGCGGGCATGTGGAGACGCGCCCCATCAAGGGCACGCGGCGGCGCTCCGACGACCCCCGGGAGGACCGGCGCCTGGCCGAGGAGCTGCTGGCCAGCGCCAAGGACCGCGCCGAGCTCTCCATGATCGTCGACCTCGAGCGGAACGACCTGGGCAGGGTATGCGAATACGGCAGCGTGGAGGTGGAGGAGCACGCGGTAATCGAGCACTACGCCACCGTGCACCACCTGGTCTCCACCGTGGTGGGCGAACTCCACCCCGGGCGCGACGTCATCGACCTGCTCAAGGGGAGTTTCCCGGGAGGCTCCATCACCGGCGCCCCCAAGATCCGCTCCATGGAGATCATCGACGAGCTGGAGCCCACGGCGCGCAGCGTCTATACCGGGAGCATCGGCTACCTGGGGTACAACGGCAAGTACGACCTGAACATCGCCATCCGCACCATCATCTGCAAGGGGGACATGGCGTACTTCCAGGTGGGCGGGGGCATCGTGGCGGACTCCGACCCCGCGGACGAGTACCAGGAGACCCTGGACAAGGGCAAGGCCATCTTCGCCGCCCTCTCCGATGGGGTAACGGATGGGGTCAGCCCCCCAGCTCCCGTCTCACCAGGTCATGGTAGGCGGCGGAGAGCCGGATGGTGATGGGTCCGGGGCATCTCAAGCCGATGGGGGTGCCCTCCACTTCCGCGATGGGCACGATCTCCCCCGTGCTCATGGTGAAGAAGGCCTCGTCGGCCCCCAGGAGGTCTTCCAGGGAGAGAAAGGCGGTATCGCAGGCCACCCCGTATTCCTCGCACAGCTCCATGACCGCCTCGCGGGTGACCCCGGGGAGCAGCCCGCACTCCACTCCCGGGGTGGCCAGCTTGCCCCGCCGTACCAGGAAGAGGTTGGAGGAGGTGCCCTCGGCCAGGTAGCCGCCGCAGTTGAGCATAAGCGCGTCGTCCGCGCCCCGCTCCCGGGCCTCCTGCTTGGCGATGAGATTGTCCAGGTAGTTGGTGCTCTTGATGCGCGAGAGAGGCGAACCCTCGTTGCTGCGGACGGAAGACACGACGATCCGTATGCCGCTCTCGTACCACTCCCGCGGGTATCCCTCGAAAGGCTTGACCACGATATGGACGTTTGGGTCGGAGGACCTCTCCAGGCTGCGACTGCCGTCAAACCAGCCCCCGGTGAGGGTTATACGCACGTAGGCGTCGCCGCTGACCACGTTGAGCCGGTAGAGCTGGTCGATGGCGTCGGCCAGCCCGTCGTCGGACGGGACGGGTGTTATCCGCAGTTCACGGCAACCCGCCTTCAGGCGGTCCAGGTGGCGGTCCATACGGAAGGGCCTGCCGTTGTAGGCCCGTAAGGTCTCGAAGACACCGTCGCCGAATAGCACCCCGCGGTCGTTAGCCGCGATGAACGCTTCGGTCTCGTCGATGACGCTGCCATTGAGAAAGACCTTCATCCCGCGAAACCTCCCCTCGTCATGCAGATTATAACATCCGGCCCGCGGGGGAGAGCGGGTGCAGGTGTCCGTTTGAAGATCCTGTGTCATAATCGAGACACGGCTGCCTTGGACGGAAGAAGGGGGAAGAAGATGGACGGTGGCGTCCGCGCGACCATGAGGAAGCTCGGGGACTATCCGGGGGTGTCGCGAGCGCACCTCGACGTGGCGAGGTCCTACTCCAGCCCGCTGCTGATCGGTCCGCCCATCTGCGACGAGTTCATCGCCCTGGTCGAGCACATGTACACCGAAGAGGAAGCGGAGATAGTGCGGCACATCAAGCCGTGGCGACTCAAGGGCGCAGCATCCATAGCCGCGGCATCGGGCAGGCCCGTCTCCGAGGTGAGAGAGATCCTGCACCGCCTGGCCCACGAGAAATACCTCCTCATCTCGGTGGGAAAGGAGCACCGTGAACGCTTCGCCATCCTGCCTATCGTGCCGGGGACCTTCGAGCACGTGCTGATACGAAGATCGCCGGAGAGCGTCACCCCCTGGCACCGGCGTTTCGCGGAGCTCTTCGAGGCCCTGTTCGCCACCGGGTACGTGGCGGAATACAACAGCAGGCCCACGCACTCCGTGCGCTACCTGCCGGTGGCTGAAGCCGTGGAGGCCATACCCATGGCCATGCCGTCGGACCGCCTGGAAGCCATCATGGACGACTACGACGATTTCGCCGTAGGGGTGTGCCAGTGCCGCCTCACCAAGACCATGCTGGGCGAGGGGTGCGGGAGGCCCCTGGAGGTGTGCATGGTCATGGGGAGCTTCACTTCCAGGCTCGCCAGTGAGGGGCGCGCGCGCAGGGTGGACAGGCAGGAGGCGGTGGAGATAAAGAAAGCGGCGGAGAAGGAGGGCCTGATCACCTGGATGCTCAACGACCGCAGCTCGAAGTCCTTCCGGTGCTCCTGTTCCTGCTGCGGCTGCTGCTGCGACGCCCTGCGCCAGATAACAGAGTTCAACGTCCCCGGCTTCATCGCCCCCCCGCACTACCTGCCCCATATCGACCTGCGGGCCTGCAACGCCTGCGGCAAGTGCGCACGGGTGTGCACCATGAAGGCGGTGGAAGTGGCGGGCGAAGGCGACTTAAAAAGGGTGGAGCAGAAGGTGGAGCGCTGCATCGGCTGCGGCCTGTGCGCCGTCGCCTGCCCGGAAAACGCGGTTACCATGCGTGAGGTGCCGGGCTACCGGGAGCCGCCGGCGCACATCCCGGCCTACCTGGCGCGCTACGGACACAACTACCTCTTCAACACCTACAAGGTGTGGTCCTCGCGCCGCCGCGGCGCTTAGCCGGCACGCCTGAATACGGCGGCGCGATATGTCTGAAAACGCTTCCTTTCGCCGCGGGGTTTTGCTACCCTGGGAGCGGGGGAATACCATCGAGTCGCACCAGAGCCCTGCACCTTTCCGGCTTTGAGGACGCAAGCTTGCGCGCATGAGGGGGGATTATGATGACGAAGTTCCGGCCATGCTCCATCCTTGTCCTGTTCCTGGTCCTGTTGCTGGTCCTGCCGCTGGGCGGCACGGTCGTGCCGGCGGCTGCCGCGCCCACGGAAGCAGCCTCCGAGACGGCCTCCGGCCACGAGGTGGCGAAGATCACCGAGGACTGGACCATGTGGGACGGCATCACCCTGCCGGTGTCCGTGTACTATCCAGAGGACGCGGACCCCGGGGAGGTCTTCCCGGCCATCCTCGTCGTCCACGGCTGGACCATGGACAAGTCCATGGCCGAGTGGGCGGCGGAGTACTACGCCGCCAAGGGCTATGTGGGCGTGGCCTTCACCGCGAGGGGCTGGTTCGGGGCCGGGGGCGAGGTGGGGTGCATGGACCCCGAGCACGAGATGAAGGACGTGAGCCATATCATCAGCCTGCTCGAGGGCGACGGCCGTTTCCCCCTCCTCACCGACGACAAGGGCGCCGTGGCAGGCATCACCGGCGCCTCCATGGGCGGCTGCTTCTCCTATCTCATGGCCCCCCGCAAGGACCCCCGCCCCGGTGACCCGGGGGACGAGCGTATCCGGGCCGTGGTCCCCATGCATGGCTCCTTCGACTTGCAGTTCTCCCTCTATCCCAACGACGTGCTCAAGCTCTTCTGGGTCTCAGGCCTGCTGGGCATGACCTATATGGGCGAGCTGTCGGGGTTCATGATGAACATGCTGGCCATCTCCATGGACCAGAGGTCCGACGGCTGGCAGAAGCTGCAGGCGATCCTCGCCGCCATGTGGAAGTTGATCCCGCCCGTCACCAGCCTCAGCAACGACCTCCCCTACGTCTACGGGATAGCCATGGAGCGGCGCGTAAAGGACGAGTGGTTCGCCCGCGGCTGGCTCAAGCAGCGCTCCGCGCGGTACTGGTGCGACGAGGAGTACGACGGGGTGGTGGAGCATCCCATCACCGCACCCATGCTGATCCTGGCCGGGTGGAACGACGACCTCTTCTACGCCAACGAGGGGCTCATGGCCTACGAATACACGGAAGCCCCCAAGCGCATCATCATCACCAACCACGGCCACCTGGGGTGCTACCCCGGGCCCTACCCGGTCGAGGGCCTGGGCAGCCCCGAGAGCGCGTGGGTGCTGGAGCAGGTGGACAAGTGGTTCGACCGCTTCCTCAAGGGGATCGAGAACGGGGTCGAGGACGAGGCGCCGGTGGCCTTCTACCGCGACCACGCCCCCGGTGACTACGGCGAGGCGGGGGCCTATCCCGTCCCGGGCACGGAGCAGGTATCGTACTTCCTGGGGGGAGCGGGCCGCGACGGCCGCGCCACGCTCACCACTTCCGGCCCCACGCGGGCCTTCGGGTACAACCTGCTTCTGAACATGGGGCTCACCGGCTCCGTCTCCCTCCCCTATTTCCAGGATGCCCCGCAGCTCATGGGGGGAGAGGTCATGGACATGCCGCGCAGGTTGAAGCTCCTGGAGATACCCTTCACCGAGACGGACTTCACCAGCGAGCCGTTGCGGGAGGACGTGACCATCATGGGTCCCCCCCGCTTCGAGCCCTACTACCAGTCATCGTCCGTGTTCGCGCAGTTGATACCCTGGCTCTACGAGGTCACCCCGGATGGCGAGGAGATACTCATAAGCCGCGGCTTCTACGAGGGGCACAACTACGAGGGGCTCGCCGATGCCGGCAAGGTATGGAAGCTGATGAGTCCGCAGAGCCCGGTGGAGATGCAGGCGTGCTACCATCGCTTCGAGGCCGGAAGCCGCATCAGGCTGGTGGTTTCCACGGCGGACCTCGTCACCTGCTGGCCGTCTTGGGGGTACAGCATGATACTGCTGCACAGCCGTGCGGGGGCGGCGTCGCGCGTCATCCTCCCGGTGGTGCCGGATTCATACTGATACGCTGCGATCTGTTCACCGTTGGTCGGGGGTCTTGTTTCTTGCATTCGTGTATCCTGGGACCTTGTAGATACGTCAGGTGGAATGTAACAAACAAGAAGCCTTGACCCCGTTCCCTCTACAGGACATTCAGCAGGATAATGCCGGTACCAGCCGCCGTTAGCGCGAGCGCCGTCGGGCGGGTCCTCTTACCGGCTCTTCCCCGGGTACGGGGCGGTGGGCACGGAGAATCTGAAGATGGAGCCGCCGCCCACCCGCGGCTCATACCAGATGCGGCCCCCGTGCGCTTCGACGATGCGCTTGCCTATGTACAACCCCAGCCCCAGGCCAGGGCCGCTATGATGCCGCACGCTGCCGACCTGGAAGAAGCGATCGAAGACCTTCTCCCGGTCCTTGAGTGGGATGCCCACACCCCGGTCCATGACCGAGAAGATCATTTCTCCGCTCCCCACCTCTCCCTTCAGCTCGACCGCCGATCCATGAGGCGAATACTTGACCGCGTTGTCCAGGAGTATGATGAACAGGCGCATCATGCTGTCGGTGTCGACGCTGGCCATACTCATGTCGTCGGGCAATTCCAGCGATATGTCCCGGCCCGTTCCCCGCAGCCTTATCTCCTCTACCGCTTTCATGGCGATAGCTTCCAGAGGCGCTTCCTCCCTGGTGATGGAGAATCTGCCGCGCTGGAGGCGGGACGCGTTCAACAACTCATCCACAACATATACGAGGCGATCGGCGCCCGCCTCGATCCCCTGCAAGCAAGCCTGCCGGTTTTCATCACCGATCTCCGCTCCCCGTTTCTCCAGGGTCATGGCGTAGCCCTTGAGCAGAGTGGCCGGATGGCGCAGTTCATGGGCCGCGACATCCAGGAAGTCACGCATCTGCTCCGCGTTCTCCTCTAGCTGGCGTTCATATGCTTTATTCATGGATATATCGATGAGTGATACCACGCTCTTGCCCGTCCCTGGTATTGTATTTATATTAATCAGAGCGTCGACAGCCCTGCCGCTCTTATGCCTCGCCTTGATCTCGTATTGTATGGGGCCCTCGAGTTCTCCCCGCAATATCCTGGAGGACATTCGCTTTACCTTATCGACTTCCTCGGGCATCACGAGCTGCATATACTTCATCTTGCCGACTACTTCATCGCGAGAGTAACCGAAGATCTTCTCCATCTCCCGGTTGGCACCCGAAAGGACGGCGTTCTCTTCGACCAGGAACATCGCCGTGCCCGTGGTCTCGAAGGTGGCGCGGTATTGTTCCT
This sequence comes from Actinomycetota bacterium, assembly GCA_040757835.1. NCBI lineage: Bacteria > Bacillati > Actinomycetota > Actinomycetota bacterium. Next base: position 79,769 of record JBFLWJ010000005.1, on the reverse strand, counting down.
CGCTCTTGCGCAGCACTTCCTCCGCGAGTTTGCGGTCCGTGATATCTATCAGGGAGACCACGCTCTTCGTGGTGCCCGGCAGGGCGTTCACGCTAACCAGTACCGTCAGCGTTCCTCCCTCCCGATGCCGCAACCTGCATTCGTATTGGAACGGCATGGGCAACTCCCCGCTGACCATATCCCTGGCATAGGCTTTCATCGTCCCTACGTCATCAGGGTGCACGAATTCCCAGTACCTCTTCCTGCCCTCGATCTCTTTCTGGGTATAACCGACTAATCTCTCGAACTCGGAGTTGGTCACGGAGATACTGCCGTCCGATTCGATTATACCCATGGCCGTGCCGGTGGACTCGAAGGTGGCGCGGTATCTCTCCTCGCTGCTCCTCAGTGCCTCTTCTGACTTCTTCCTCTCGCTGATATCCCTCACCAGAGCCAGAACCCTGTCCGTTCCCGCGATGACCGCCCGCTTGAGGCTGACCTCCACCCAGAAAAGACGGCCGTTCGCATCTTTTGCGTGCCACTCGAAGAGTTGGGGCTCTCCGGCAGCAGCTTTACGGACCAGTTCCGCGGCTTCTTTCCCGGTATACGGATGCACGCCGGAGCTCAAGTCCTCCACGCCCATACCTAACGCTTCGATCCGGGAGACCCCGTACATCTCGCCCATCTTCTCGTTTACGTCCAGGATGGCTCCCGTCTCCAGGTCGTGCACGAAGATACCGTCGTTAGCGGCATTGAAGATCTCCCGGTATGTAGTCTCAGATGTCTTCAGAGCCTCCTCCGCTCGGCGTTGCTCGGTCACGTCCGTCGCGATGTTGGTAATGGCCATCACTTCGCCGTTATCGTCATAGAGGGCCGCCGAGGACACGTCGGCTATGATGATGCTGCCGTCCCGGTGGCGGAACCTGATCTCCTCTCGCACAACCTCTCTTTCTTTAGAGAGCAACTCTTCTATGTTGCGCTCCGTAACCTCCATATCTTCGTCATAGATTATGCCCAGGTCCAGGACGCTTCTTCCAAGCAACTCCTCTTCTGAGAAGCCTATCTCCTCGCAGGCGATGCGATTGATGCTCGTGAGCCTCAATTCCCGGTCGTAGGTGAAGATGGCCTCCCCGGCATGATCGTGGAGGAGCCGGTATTTTTTCTCAGAATCTCCCAGGGCGGAGATCAACCTCGCACGCGCCACGGCCTGGGCGATCTGGCCCGCCAGGATCTCTACGATATCCCGTACGTGTTGGGAGATCTCTTCAGAGGTATGGGAGGATACGAGAACCGATCCGACGGCACGGCCCTCGTGGAGTATAGGCACAATGTAGACGGACTTGATGCCTTCTGCGTTTAACCTATCGCTCATGGCCAGCTCGGCGCCTCTTACCCTGCCGAATACCGCTCGGCCTTCCCTGACGACGGCTGCCTGGGCCGAGTCGGCTTCCAGGTGCCTCGCGCTCTCCACGAAATCTCTCGAGAGCCCGAGCGAGAACGCGAGGTCAAGCGCCCCTGTCTCCTCGTCAACCAGGTAGACGGCACCGCTTTCCAGGCCGCTCGTATCCAGGATTGCCCGGAGAGACACCTTCAAAACACTGGCAAGATCGCTCTCCCCGCTCAATCTGAAAGCCAGGTCGCGCTGGATGCGCAATGCTTCCTCCGCCTGCTTACGGTCGGTTATATCGCTGATGAATCCCTCGATGAAGATGTTCCCCCGCGGATAGTGGACACCTCTCCCCCGCTCCCACACCCACTTCTCCGTACCCTGCCGGGTTGTTATCGGGTAGACCAACTCGTAGGCGCGGTCCATCTTCAGGGCCTCCTGCACCTCACGCTGCACGTATTCACGGAAGTCCGGCCGGATGAGATGCGAACCAAAAGCGACCTGCGGATCATCGACGAGTTCCTCGGGTCTGTACCCTGTGAGCTCGAAGCTTCCCTCGCTGACGAATTCCATGGTCCAGTCGGGGTCGACGCGGCAGCGGTAGGCCATGCCGGGAAGGTTGCTCAAGAGCGTGACCTGCGCCCTCTTGCTGTCCAAGAGCGCATGTTCGATCTCCACGCGCTCCGTTATATCGTGGGAATTGAGCAGGATACCGTGCACCGCCGGATCGTCGAGCAGGTTTCTTCCCGTCCCCCCGAACCAGCGCCAGGACCCGTCCTTATGCCTGAAACGTACCTCTATGTAGGAGGAGTCGCCGGGGATGTCCAGTCCCTTCCAGAAGGCGGCAAGGGCCACGGGGGTATCATCGGGGTGCAGGTAGTCGAAGACGTTCCTGCCTGTCAACTCCTCGGGACGGTAACCCAGGAACTGCTGCAGGGATGGACTCTCGTAGATAATCACCCCGGTGGCATCGAGGATGGTTATTACATCGGTTGATTTCTCGATCAGAGCGCGGAAATACTCCTCGCTCCGCCTCAGGGCTTCTTCCGCCTTCGCCTGTTCCGTGATGTCCAGGGCGACGTTCGAGACGGCGACTATATTACCCTCGTCATCGAAGATGCCCGCCGAAGTGACATCGAACAGTTTCACGGATCCGTCTTTGGCTATGAGGCGTAATCTGTTCTTGGTGGGGCTCTCCCCCGCGAAGAGCCTCTCGATGCTTCTCACCACCCTCGCGTGGTCGTCCGGGTGCAGGACGCCGAGCTCCAGCACGTTGCGCCCCTGTATCTCCTCCCGGCCATACCCGATCTTCTCGACGGTGGCGTGGTTCACGCTACGCAGCACGAGATCACGATCGAAGGTAAAGATCGCCTCGCCTGCGTAGTCGTGCAGCAGGCGGTAGCGCTCCTCGGACTTGCGTATGGCGGCATTGAGGCGGATGCGGGCCAGGATCTGACCGACCCGGCCCAGCATGATCTCGAGGATGTTCCGGGTGACCGCCGGGACCTCCTCCATCTCGTGCGACGCCAGGTCAATACAGCCTATGATTTGGCCCTCAACGATAATGGGAGAAAAGGCGCCAACCTTGAGCCCCTCTTCGACATGGGCACCGGTCTTCTCTGCCGGGGATTCCTCGTAGCTCAAGAATAGCACTTCGCCCGCTCTGACCAATGCGGTTTGCGAGGAAGCCGCATCATAATATCTTGCCGTATCCACGAAGGCTTGCGATAGGCCGCGGTGTTGCACGAGCCGTAATCCGCCCGTTTCATTTTCGAGGATGTAGATACGGCCGCAATCGAGGCCAGTCGCCTCGAGGATCACGTCCAGGGAGACGCTGAGCGCCTCGAACTGGTCCGTGGTCGCCCCCAGCTTCACTTCGAGGTCCCTCTGCAACTCGATAAGTCGCTCCGCCTGTTTACGTTCGGTTATATCGCGGGAGTTGATGACCAATCCGCCTATGCCGGGATCGCCAAGAAGGTTGCGGGCGCTGGCCTCGTGCAGGCGCCAGGAGCCGTCACGGTGGAGTACTCTGAGCTCGAAATATTTAGTGTCTCCAGGACGGCCCGCCGCGAAGGCCAGGGCGGCGCGTGCGCCCTCCACCTCCTCGGGGTGGATGAAGGAAATGATGTTCTCGCCGGTCATTTCTACGGGATCGTAGCCCAGGAGATGCCATACCGACGGACCTACGTAGGTAATGGTCCCATCCGCTAGCAGCAAAACGACCAGGTCCATGGCGTTCTCGATGAGCTTGCGAAAATGCTCCTCTCCGCGGGGGAAGGCATTTTCAGCCCGCCCCTCGCCGTCGATGTGTGGTTTCCCGCCGGGATCCCCCGGGAGCTTCCTCCTTTTAAGTCGCATCCAACGCCTCCAACAAGCGGCTTTCAGCCTTCCCCCGCAGCTACCCACCCTGACGGCCTTACTTAATAATTATAGGTACTATTACGTGTTCCAGCATAGGGACCGGCCGCGAGAACACCCTGAGCTTCTCATCACGCCGTGCCGGGAGCAAGTCCCCGCAGGCATCGAGGTCGCCGCATCGCCACGCTCCCGCAACACGGTTTCCACCACGCGGAGACCCGTGCCTTGGCGCTGCTATCCGGCAGGCGCTTCAGCAAAATAATACTTGACAAAGATAATAAAAATTATAAAGTTATATAACATGATTATAAGGTTTGGGGAGTGAAAATGATCGGCAGGACGCTGGCGGACAGGTACCGGGTGACGGAGGGGCTGCATAAGGGGAAGGCCCTTTCCACCTACATCGCCGTCGATAGCACCTACGGGTCGGAAGTCGAGGTAGACGTCCTCGAGTTGGAGGCGGACTCCCCGGTCTCGGCGCAGCGCATAGGGGAGATCCTGGACGCGGCCATGCTCGTGCACGGGCCCCACATAGCCAGCCTCCTCGCCTGGGACCATGACGAGGAAGAAGGCTTTGTCTGCATGGTCAGGGAGAGGACGGGAGGAGCCCTCCTCTCCGAGGTGCTGGCGGGCACGGGTGAACTGCCGCGGCGGCAGGTGGCGGAGGTCGTCCACGCGGCGGTGGAGGTGCTGGCGGAGGCTTACGGCAGGGGGCTCTATTACCTGGGCCTCAACCCGGGACAGGTGGTCCTGGACGGCAGGGGCGACGTGAAGCTCCTGCGGGTGGGCTTCTCATGGGTCCTGGAGGAGCTGGAGCCGGAGCTGGCGTCACGGGTCTCCCCCTACCGGGCCCCGGAGACCGACGGGAAGAAAGAGGGCTCGCGCACCTCCGACGTCTACGCCCTGGCGGTCATGGTGCGCGAGATGCTGCCGGCCGAGCCCGGCGAGCGCCTGAGTTCCCTGCTGCGCATGGCGGTAGATCCGCTCCCGCGCCGCCGGCCTTCCTCTCCGCGGCTGCTGCTGGAGGCGCTGGAGGCCGCGGAAGGCGATGCCGCCCCCGGCATACCTGTCCCCGGGGCCGGCGCCGTGTTGCCGCCGCCGGGAAGCGGAGGCGGCCTCTCGTTCCTGGAGAACGAGACCTCACCGTCCCTCGTGGACCTGTCGCGGCGTCCCCGCGGACGCCTCCTCCGCAACCTCCTGCTCATACTCGCAGGCGGCCTGGCGCTGTGGGTCGCATTTGCCGCGGCAGGGGGCCTCCTCCGTGGCAAGCCGCCCGAGACGGAGCGGGAATCCGCCGCCTTCGAGGAGAGGATCACCCTGCCGGACCTGCAGGGACTTACCGCCGCGGAAGCCGAGGAGATACTCGATGGGCTGGGACTGCGCTGCACCACACGCGAGGCACCGTCGCGGTTGTGGTCCGCCGGACGGGTCGCGGCTCAGGAGCCCGCCGAGGGGTCGCCGCTGCAGCCCGGCGATGCGGTATGCCTGGTCATCAGCACCGGTGCGGACGGGGGAACGTCCGCGGAGACCGGCGGCGGCCAGCCGCAGGAGCAGCCTGGTTCATCCGTGGTCCCCACCTCCATGGCCACGCCTTCACCGGCTCCGGCGGCACAGTCCCCGCGACCGGTCTCACCCCCCGCGGTACCGCCTCCAGCCGTCAACCTCCCGCCCCGCGCCGTGCCCTCCGTCTCCGCGAACAGCGGGCCCGCGCCCTTTTACGTGGCCATGGACGGCAGCGCCTCCTACGACCCCGATGGCGGCATCGTCCGCTACGTCTGGCACTGCGGCGACGGCACGGTGATCGAGGGGCCCAGGGCACAGCACGTCTACGATCCCGCGGTCATACCTGCCCGTTTTCAGGTCGTTCTCGAGGTCTTTGACGCAGGCGGACTGAGCCATTCCTCCGCGATCGTGCTGGAGGTCTATTGAATTGTCTCTCACCTGGAAGGAGAACCGCCCCGAGAGGCCGGCACATAAGGGAAGCCCGTCCGGGTCCCCCGCTAACGTGGCCTTGCCCGGGGACCGGCGGGCTTTCCAGGCGGGTCGTCCGCAAGGGCGACCGCCTGGCGGCTGGAGGGGCGGAAAGGCACCCTTCACGAGCCGGGCATCAGCCCAGCCCCTTCTTATCATCCTCCTCTTAACCCTCCTCATCATCTCCTTCCACCCGCTGTCTCCCCCGGCCATCGCGGCCGGGGGGGTGGCGCCCTCCTTCGCGTGGCCGGCCAGGGGTGCGGTCATACGACCGTTCAACCCCCCGCAGGGTCCGTACGGCGCTGGGGGCCATGCGGGCATAGATATCGCCCTGGCGCGTGGCAGCGAGGTCCGCGCCTCGGCGGACGGCACGGTGAGCTTCGCCGGGAGCACGCCCGTGGGCACGTGCGTTAGCGTCATCCACCGGGGCGGTTTCAAGACCACCTACGTCTCCCTGGCGTCGCCGGCGGTGCGGAGCGGCCAGGAGGTGCAGGCCGGGCAGGCGCTGGGCACGAGCGACGGGGCAAAGGACCATTCCTGCTCCGTGCCCCATCTACACTTCGGGATCTATCTCAACGGGGTGGCCCTGGACCCCCTGCCGCTCCTGCAGGGGCGGGTGCTGGACCCTTCCGAGAGCCTGTTCCTCGGTCCCTGGGAGGACCAGAAGGCCCTCGATACCTTTTTCGCCCATCGTTCCGGCGGGGGGTTCTTCGACTGGCTGGGCCGCGGCTTCGGCGCCGCGGGAAAGGTCATCGGCAAGGCTTTCCACTGGGCGGTGGACACGGCGGGCAAGGCCTTGGGAGCGGTGTGGCGCTGGACCTGCCGCGCGGCCCGCGCGGTGGGGGGAGCCTTCGCGGCCTTTTACCGCGCCTGCATCGAGCCGTGGCTGGTTCCGGTGTGCAGGGGCCTGGCCGAAGCGGTCAGGGCGGCGCTCTCCAACCGCTACGTACAGGCGGTGCTGGCCGGGCTGGCGGCGGCGGCCTTAGTCTGCCTGGCGGTGGTGGGCGCCGCGCTGCTTTTCGGCCTCTCCGTGTTCGCCACTGTCGTCGCGTGCGTGGTGGGCAGCCTGGCCGCCATCGGCTACGCCATCTACTATGCCTTTGCCGCGGGAGACTCGTTTACCTTCGGCGGGTGCTTCCTCGCGTCCCTCAGTGTGGGGGCCATAGCCGCGGGTGCCTGCCTGCTGCTGTCGTATCTCGCGCCGCTCATCGGAACGGGATGGTCGAGCCTGGGGTGGCTGGGACTGGGCAAGGCCTTTCTCGTCCACGGGTGCGCGGATTCCCTCGTCTATATCGGGTTCTGTCTCGCCACGGGGAGAAAAGTATCTCCCATGGGCGTGCTGGCCTCTTTCCTTATCGGCGGCGCCACCGGAAGTATAGGCAAGCTGGTGACGTCGGGGCTCCTCTCCCACGGCGCGGCGCAGGCGCTGGCGTCGGGGTGGTTCTCCGCGGGGGGAACTTTGCTCACCGGCAGAGGCGTAGCACTCTCCACGCTGGCCTGGGCGGCGGTAACGCGCTTCGCCAACAAGGCCGCATACGTGCTCTTCTGTGGCTGTGCCGGCTTCCTCGGCGATGTCATCATGCGTGGCGTGACCGGTGCCATGCCCTCCATCGCGGAGTCCCTGCTCTGTTTCGGGGGCGGCTGCCTCACCGGGATCCTGAACCTGGCGGGGAGCGGGGAGGGGGTCGCAGGCATCATCTCTCGGCTCAGCAGGGGAAGGATCACGCTCCAGAGCGACCTGCTCAAGGCGCTCATGAGCAAGTCCTTCTCCCGTGGTTTCAAGGAGGGCTCGACCCGGCTCCTGCGCTGGCTGAGGGGAGGAGAGGGCGGGAAACGTGAGAGTCTGTGGCGACTGGATTTCGGAGGTGAGAACTGAAATGAAAGAGACCATGCCAACCTGGCCCCAGACACTGCTCATCTGTGCCCTGGGTATGGCGTCCATCGTCTGCGGTTATATCCTGAGCCGACTGCGGGACGGCTGGGGGCCCGCGGCCTGGGCGGTACTGGGGCTGTTGCTCATCCTGGCCACGGGGTTCTTGGTCACGGTGGTGCTCTTCTACATGCGCCCGCAGTACGGGACCAGGGCGGTCCCCTACACCCTCGTTTTCCTGCTGGGCCATGGCGCGCTGGTGGCGGTGCTGTGGAGGATCGGGGTCTTCGGCTGAGGAATAGCCCGGCGCCTAGAGCGCCTGGCTGTGGCGGTAGCGCCGCGCCTCTTCGGCGCGGCTCGCGGCCCTGGACCGCTGCAATATGCCCGGCATTATCAGCACCAGGCCCCAGTAGATGACCATCAGGCCGCAGGCGATGGTGAAAAGCACCATGCACCAGGTCCGGCCACTGATCAGGGTGGCTATACCCCAGATGGCCGCGAAGACCATCAGTCCCAGGGTGATGCGGTTCCTTTTCACCGCCGCCTTTCTCCTGCTCGCCATGGGTGACGGTACCATGTGTGGCCGGTCGGGGTACCCTTGCCTAATCGGGGTGACGCTGCCGTTAATCACCCTGGCCCGGTACGGAGTCTCTTCCCGACCGCTCCTGGGTTCGATGGAGTTGGCCATCTCCTGCATGCTGCGCTGGAAACTCTGGGTCGAGGCCAGGGGCGACTCGTCCAGCTTCCCCCGGATGATGGGAGGGACTATGGCCAGCATGGCTATCAAGCCGAGGAGGAGCAGGGCCAGTATCTCCAAGCCGATCCCCCCTGCATTCCGGGCCACGCCATAAGCTCCGGACCCGGAAATACTACATATAGTTTCAGAGCTCTCCTACATCACTCTACATAATGTATTTCAACCGCTTCTTCGTTTTTCCTTCATGGTGTTCAATATCTTTTATTGAGCCTCGTGCGGGCCGGGGGAGATGGCAGCGGCGGCGGTTATAATGTCATTACCATGAATGACGTGCAGGAAGAGCGCATATACACCGTCGGGGAGGTGAACCGCCTGGCGGACAACCTCCTGCAGGGGGTGGTCCTGTGGGTAGAGGGGGAGGTATCGAACCTGAAGCCGTACCCCAACTACACCTTCTTCAGCCTCTCGGACGGGGACGCTTCACTCTCCTGCATCATGTTCGCCGGCGCCATGCGGGATGCGGCATGCCATCTGCAGGAGGGCATGAGCGTGCTGGCCAGGGGGCGCCTCGGAGTCTATGTGCGCCGGGGCCAGTTCCGCCTCAACGTCCTGGAGTTCCAGGAAGCGGGCGAGGGGCGGCTGCGCCGCGAGTTCCTGGTCCTCATGCGCAAGTTGTCCAAGGAAGGCCTCTTCGACGAGGCCGTGAAGAGGCCGCTTCCCGCTTACCCCGACACGGTGGGGCTGATCACCTCCCTGGAGGGCGCGGCGGTGCGGGACGTGGTCACCAACCTAACCCGCCGTTTCCGGGGGGCGCGCCTGGTGGTGCGCGGGGTAAGGGTGCAGGGAGAGGACGCGGTGGGGGACATAGTCGCGGCCATCGACCTCTTCAACCGCGCCTTTCCGGTGGACGTGATCATCCTCGCCCGGGGCGGCGGTTCCCTGGAGGACCTGCAGCCCTTCAACTGCGAAGAGGTGGTGCGGGCCATCAGGTCGTCTTCCATCGCGGTGGTGACCGGAGTGGGGCACGAGCCGGACATGACCCTCTGTGACCTCGCGGCGGACCTTCGCGCCAGCACCCCCACGGGCGCGGCCGAGGCGGTGGTGCCCGCGGCGGGGCAGGTGCTGTCGTTGCTGCGCGAGTGCGAGGTGTCGCTGGCGGCGGGCCTGCGGCGGCGCTTGCACCACATGGAGAGGGGCCTGGTCTCGCTGGAAAAGAGGCGATGCTTCTCGGACGCGTCCGCCCTCACCGGCCAGCCCATGCAGCGCCTGGCGGAAAGCGAGGCGCGGCTGCTCTCCGGCATCCAGCTCTCCGTGCAGAGGATGGAGCGCGGGGTGGACACAGCGCTGGTCTCCCTGGCGCGATACCCGCGCGAATACCGGGAGCTGCCGCTGCGGCTGCAGGCGGCGGCGCGCAAGCTCTCCACGGCGGCGGCGTCCTGGAGCAGGTGGAAAGAGGGGGAACCCGGTCCGCGCGCAAGGGGACTGCGGGCGGCGGCACTGGCCATGCTCGCGCGAGAGGACGGCCGGGTCAAGGTGGCTGCCTCCCGCCTGGAGGCCATGAGCCCCCTGGGCGTGCTGGCGCGGGGCTATGCCATCGCGACCAGGGCCGGGGAGGCCAAGCCGCTGACGGATGGCTCCGAGGTCGCTGTGAGCGACATGGTGGACGTGCGCCTGCACCGCGGCGGCCTGCGCTGCGAGGTGAGGGAAGTGCGGGAGCCGCGGGAGGAGGGGAAGGACTGAGGGATGTACCGCGGCTTGTACCGCGCATTCATACTGGCGGGGCTCATGGCAAATGGAGTAAGACCCAGCGGAAGGGGATGAACGATGAGCGAGATGACCTTCAGGGAGATAATGGAGAGGCTCGAGGAGATAACCTCGGTCCTGGAGAAGGAGGACCTCGAGCTCGAGGAAGGCCTGCGTCTCTTCGAGGAGGGGGTGGGCCTGATCCGGGAAGCCAGGCAGCGGCTGGGCTTGGCCAGCTCCAAGGTGGAAAAGCTCATCGGCTCCATGGAGGAAGGGCTGGCCACGGAGGGTTTCGACCTGGAAGGGGCCTCGCCGGAGCAGGAATAGACAGGCGGCCTAGGCCGCGCGCGCCGCGGGGCCTTATAATATTGCGTGGTCCTGAGGCAGAGGCGCGGCGGGTGGCCCGGAACCGGCCGGGAGAGAAAGACGTCTTATCGGCACATGAAGAGACAGGACAGACTGAAGAGGCGCAAGCGCCAGAAGAGGCAGACCGTCCTCAAGGTGCTGCTGGCGGTGGTGCTCATCGGCGGCCTGGTGGTCGGCATCATGAACTTCGATGCCGTCAAGACCTGGGCCGGCAAGCATTACTTCCGCATGCGCTGGGTAAGCGGACCCCAGATGAACGAGGAAGAGAACCAAGAACTATACGACGTCATCGACAAGTACGACCTCTCCGGGAACGTCAACGTGCTCTTCATCGGCATCGACCGCGGCAGCGTGGAGGGCGAGGAGGGCTACACCCGCTCCGACGTGATGATCCTGGCCTCGGTGAACGCGCAGAAGAAGAAAGCGGTGCTGGTGTCCTTTCCCCGCGACACCAGGGTGAACATACCGGGATACGGGACGGAAAAGATCAACGCCGCCCACTCCTTCAGCGGGCCCGCGGGGGCGGTGGAGGTGGTGGAAAAGATATCCGGCATCGATATTAACGGTTACGCAGAGGTGGACTTCGAGGCCTTCAAGAGCATCGTGGACGCACTCGGAGGGGTCATCCTCCACCTCGACTACCCCATCCTGGACCCCAAGATAGGGGCCCTCCCCAAGGGCGACGTCTTCCTCGACGGCGAGAACGCGCTCATCCTGGTGCGCAGCCGGGAGCTGCCCCGCGGCGACCTGGACCGCATCGACAACCAGAAGAAGTTCCTGAAGGCCATGATGGAGAAGGTGGTCCAGAACCGCGACCTGCAGGCCCTGCTCGACGTCCTCGACGCCACCGTCAAGTACCTGGATACCACCATCGAGCCCGACCTCATCTTCGGCCTGGCCGAAGCCCTGCAGGGGATGTCCGTTGACGACGTGGAATTCGTCACCCTGCCCGGCGACGAGCCGGACCCCCCTCCCGGACAGCCCTGGTATTACATCTACGACGAGGCTGCGGCGGCCACCCTCTTCCAGAACATCAAGCTCTACTGCAGCACCGTGACCCCGGAGCAGGAGGCGGCCCAGGAGGCCAACGAACGGCAGCAAGAGAAACTGGCCGAGACAGACGCGGCACCCGATCCCTCCGATGTGGACCTGTCGGTCCTCAACGGCGCGCGCTGGGAAGGCATGGCCGCTCAGGTGGCCGGCATCCTGGAGGAAGAGGGTTACCGCGACATCACCACCGGCAATACCGTCAACCTCTACGAGGAGACCACCATCTACTACGCCCCCGGCTACGAGGAGGCGGCGCGCATGGTGGCCAGGGACTTGAGCCCCAGCGCCGACTTCATCATCGACGAGGACGCTGACGTGGCCACCACCTACGGCGCCGATGTGGTCCTGGTCATCGGCAAGGACTACGTCGACTGAACGCGCCGCATCACCACCTCGCAGCGGTGGTCTCGATCTGCAAACGCCAGGGTTTTCTTCCTCAACACGGCGCTGGTATACGGCGGCGTTTTTGATCGGCGGCAGCATCAAGACACAGTCCTCTTGCCACAGCGCGTGCCGTCTCCTTTAAAGAGCGAGATGGAAAGGTAAGAGACCACCAGCCTACGGTGTCCTGCGCAGTGCGTTATAATCGCCGCATGAAAGCAGCGAGAGCGAGACGCGGCCGATGAGACGTGGTTATCTTTTCGTCCTGGGGGCCATCGTCCTCTTCAGCACCATCGAGGTGGTCTCCAAATACCTCCAGTCAGGAGCGGGCGCAGCCTCACGGGTAGGCCCGCAGCAGGTGGCCACCCTGCGCTTTCTCCTGGGGGCGGCCTTTATCCTCGCCCTCCTGCTGGGCCAACGCCAGGGGAAGTTCATCGTCTCCGCGGTGAAGGCCGACGGCCTGCCCATCGCCATGCTGGGTGCGGTGGGGGTTTTTCTCACTTTCTTCCTGCTGCACGAGGGCATCGAATCGGCCAGCGCGTCCACCGCGGCGGTCATCTTCTCCATGAACCCCGTGTTCACCGTGCTCATCGCCTCCGTCGTGCTGCGCGAGCGCTTGGGGCTCGTGGGGTGGCTGGGGGTAGCCCTGGGCCTGGCCGGGGCCTTCATGGCCGTAACCGGCTTCGAATTCGCGGGGCTCTTCTCCCGGGAGGATTTCCTGGGCGGCATCCTGGTGCTCGCCTCCGCCGCCACCTGGTCAGTCTACACCGTATTCGGCAAGAGATACTCCGAGCGCTACGGCAGCCTGGCGGTGTCCTTTCTGACCATGGCCGCCGGCTCGCTGCTGCTGGCGGCGCTGCTCACGGTCGAGGGTGGATGGTCCGAGATGGCCGCTTACAACCTGCGCGCCTGGGCCTGGCTGCTCTACCTGGGGATGGTCACCGTGGGCATCGGATACATACTGTATTTCGAGGGGATGAGGCGCGTGCCGGCGTCGCGGGGGGCCAGCCTCTTCTACCTCAAACCGGTACTGGCACTGCTCTTCGCCCACTTCGCACTGGGAGAACCCATCTCTTACACCCTCCTGTTCGCCGCGGTGATGGTGGCCTCGGGCATACTGCTGGTCACCTTTCCTTCGGCGCGCAGGTGACGGCGCGGTGTGGTGCTATAATGGACGCGGTATACGGGCGGAAAAGATGGCTAACGACCGTTGATCGGAGCTTATGGATGGGGATGTGTTCACGCCGGCTGGCAGCCACCGCGCTCGCATGTACCTGCCTGCTCCTGCCGCTTGCGGCGTGCTCGTGCAGCGATGCGGGTTCCCCCTTTAGCGTTGCCCTGATCGGGTTCGGGGAAGGCACCGCGGGCGAGGAGCGCAACAACCTGGCCGAATACGGCAAGCGCAGGGCGGAAGCGGAACTGGGAGTGGACGTGGACTTCATCCTGCCCGCGGCGGGAGAAGATTATGGAGACCTGTTCAGCGGCGGCGAGGACAGCTACGACCTGGTGATCTCCCTGGGGCGGGAATCCTCCCTCGACATGCTCTCCGCCCGGCCCGCCGGCAGCGAGGCCGCGGCCTGCGCCCTGGACTTCGAGAGCCCGCAGACGGTAAAGGGAGAGGATGGGGCCTCCCTGGTGCGTTACCGTGTCGAGGAGGGTTCCTACGTATGCGGTTACCTGGCGGGATGGCTGACCGGGCGCAGCGACCATCCGCTGACCAACACGGTCCCGCTGGTAGCCTTCATCGGCGCCAAGGACGACCCCCTGTTGATCTACTACAACGTCGGATTTGGAAAGGGCGTCGAAGCCGGCCTCGGCAAGGAAGGGACCTACAGCTATCACCTGGAGAAGGCCGGCGACTCGGCGCAGGCGAGGGCGTATGCGGAGGAAGCAGTAGAAGACGGCATCGATATAATCTTCTGCACCCCGGGGCTCTTCAACGACGAGGTGATCGAGGTGGCGGAGGAGAAGGACGTGCTGGTTATCCTGGTGGGAGCCGACCGCTCGTCCGAGTCGCCCGACCACGTGCTCACCTCGCTGGTGCTCAGGGACGACAACACCGTCTTCGCAGCGGTGGCGGCAGCCGTGGACGGAGAGATGGCGCCGGGCCGCCAGGCCTGGGGCGAAGAGGTAGGCGCGTGGAGCATCGCGCCTTTTCACGGCAGCGATCCCTATATCCGCAAGGAGATCAAGGAGAAGCTGCGCGACCTGGAGCAGAACATCTCCGAGGTGGACTTCAGCTAATGGGAAGATGGGGTCAGCCCCTGACATGTGACATTTCCTGATAGCCGAAATGCTTGAAGATTTGCCTTTGCTGGAAATGTCACATGTCAGGGGCTGACCCCATAACCTTTTGGGTATAATAGAAGCGTTCCGGTTTTGATCCCATCCGTTTAAGGAGGTCAGAAAGTGACGGAGGCTTTCTGGAACCGCGATGATTACGATGATTTCTTCAGCCTGCACAGCGACATGGAACGCTTCTTCGGCAATATGCCGTACTGGAGGAGGCCCTCCGCAGTATTCGAGAAGGCGTGGAAGCCCCTCTGCGACGTATATGAGTGCGCGGACAACTTCACCGTGGTGGTGGAACTGGCCTGGGTGGACGAGGAGAAGGTGGAGGTGACCCTGCACGGCAGGGTGCTCTCCATCCGCGGGCACCGCGAGCGCTTCCACCCCTCCGATATCAGCAACACCTACATGCTCGAGATAAACTACGGCGATTTCGAGAGGGTCCTGGAGCTTCCCACCGATATCGATGCCGAGGCGACCAGGGCCATATACCGTAAGGGTCTGCTGGAGATCATCCTGCCCAAACTCAAGCGGGAAAAGCTGCGCGGCGTGGACATCAGCAGCGAGTGATCCCGGTATCGACCGCCGGAACAGGAGGTTAACCTTGCCTGATAACGATGTCCCGATGGCGAACGAGAACTACATACCCGAGGTCCTTCCCGTGCTCCCCCTCAAGGACACGGTGATCTACCCTCATATCATCGTGCCGCTTCTCATCACCAGGGAGGAGTACGTCAAGCTCATCGACGACGCCCTGGCGGCGGACCGCCTGGTCGCGGCGGTGGCAAGCCGGGAGGAGGTGGAGATGCCGGAGCCGGAGCAGCTCTATGATATCGGCACCGCGGCGGCCATCATCCGAATGCTCAAGCTGCCCGACGGCTCAATGCAGCTCTTCGTGCAGGGCGTGCAGAGGATCCAGGTCATGGAGTACGTGGAGCGGCAGCCTTACCTCAAGGCGCGGGTGGAGAAGGTGCAGGAGATAATCGAGGAGTCGGTGGAGCTGGAGGGGATCGCGCGCAACGTCCTCACCCAGTTCAAGAAGATGGTCTCACTGGCCCCCTACCTGCCCAGCGAGATCTTTATCGCCGCCATGAACATAGGAGAGTCAAACAACCTGGCGGACTTCATCGCCTCCAACGTCAACATAGACATTGCGGAGAAGCAGGAACTCCTGGAGGCCTTCGACGTCAAGGAGCGCCTGGAGAAGCTGACCGTCTTTCTGAACAAGGAGATCGAGATCCTGGAGATCGGTTCCAGGATCCAGTCCGAGGTGCAGACGGAGATGTCCAAGAGCCAGCGCGAGTATTTCCTGCGCGAACAGCTCAAGGCCATCCAGAAGGAGCTGGGCGAGGTCGATGAGCGCACCATGGAGATCAACGAGTTCAGGGAGAAGATGGACCAGAGCGGTATGCCCGAGGGCGCCCGCAAGGAAGCGGAACGGGAACTGGACCGCCTGGCCAAGATGCCGGTGGCCGCGGCCGAGTACACCGTGGCCCGCACTTACCTGGAGTGGCTCACCAGCTTGCCATGGAACGAGAGCACCGAGGACAACCTGGACATCAAGCGGGCCAGGCGGGTCCTGGACGAGGACCATTACGACCTGGACAAGGTCAAGGACCGCATCGTCGAGTACCTGGCGGTGCGCAAGCTCAAGGAGGACATGAAGGGGCCCATCCTCTGTTTCGTGGGGCCGCCGGGCGTGGGCAAGACCTCCCTTGGGCAGTCCATTGCTCGCGCCCTGGGGCGCAAGTTCGTGCGCATCTCGCTGGGGGGCATGCACGACGAGGCGGAGATCAGGGGCCACCGGCGCACCTATATCGGCGCGCTGCCTGGCCGCATCATCCGTGGCATCCAGCGGGCTGGCTCCAACAACCCGGTGTTCATGCTGGACGAGGTGGACAAGATCGGCGCCGATTTCCGCGGCGACCCCGCCTCTGCGCTGCTGGAGGTGCTGGACCCGGAGCAGAACCATTCTTTCTCCGACCACTACCTCGACGTGGACTTCGACCTCTCCAAGGTGATGTTCATCACCACCGCCAACACCCCGGTACCCATCCACCCGGCCCTGCTCGACCGCATGGAGGTGCTGGAGCTTCCCGGCTACACCGAGGTAGAAAAGGTGCACATCGCACTCGACCACCTGCTGCCGCGCCAGTACGAGGCCCACGGTCTGAAGAAGAGCCAGATAAACATCACCGAGGAGGCGTTGCGCGCCATAATCCGCAATTACACGCGCGAGGCGGGCGTGCGCAACCTCGAGAGGGAGATAGCGACCGTTTGCCGCAAGGTGGCCAGGGATATCGCGGCCGGTAAGCGCAAGAGCAGGAAGATCCTGGAGAGGGACCTGCACGAGCTGCTGGGGCCGGCCCGCTTCCGCTTCGAGGTGTTGGAGGAGGAGGACGAGGTGGGCGTGGCCACGGGCCTGGCCTGGACGGAGGCGGGCGGCGACGTCCTCTTCGTGGAGGCGCAGGTGATGCCCGGGGAGGGCGACCTCATCCTCACCGGGAAGCTGGGCGACGTGATGCAGGAGTCCGCCAAGGCGGCCCTCACCTACTGTCGCAGCGTTTCTGGCCGCTACGGCGTGGAGGCGGATTTCTTCCGCAGCAACGACATGCACGTGCACGTGCCCGCCGGGGCCATACCCAAGGACGGGCCCAGCGCGGGCGTGACCATGGCCACTGCGCTCATGTCCTCCATCACCGGACGCAAGGTGCGCAAGGAGGTGGGCATGACCGGGGAGATAACCCTGCGCGGCAAGGTCCTGCCCATCGGCGGCCTCAAGGAGAAGGTCCTGGCCGCCCACCGCGCCGGAGTCAAACGGGTGATCATCCCCGAGGAGAACCGCAAGTACCTGGAGGAGATCCCGGCCTTCATCCGCAAGGACCTCAAGTTCATCCCCGTCACGCATATCGAGGAGGTCTTCAGAATAGCGCTGCACCCGGCGGAGAAGGCGCCGCGGGAGGGCGCCGCGAAGTCTCCCACCACCGTGGTCAGGAAGCGCGCGGCGGTGAAACCGGCGGCGCCCGCGGCGAAGAAGACCTCCAGGCCGGCCGCGAAGCCGGCCGTGAAGAGGACGTCCAGGCAGCCCGCGAAGTCCGCCGCCAGGAGGCCGGCCGCGAAGAAGACGCCGTCCGCCGGGGGAAAGAAGAGAGCGGGGGGCAGGTCCTGAGGCAATACTCAGGACATGCCGGGGCCTTGATGTCTCAAGGCCCGCCGTCCAGGTCGATGTCCGGCAGCCACAGTTCCTCGGTCTCGGCCAGGGCCACCTTCCACTTCGTGCCCACGCGCCGCGCAACGTACTGCAGGTCCACCACCTTGTCGTCCCACGCATAGTGCACCGTGACCACGGCACGGTCCCCGTCGACCTGCGGCGGGTCCATGGTGAAGGTGACGCTGGAAGCATAGAGGTAGGCCTCACCGCCGGCGTAACCCTCCAGGGTCTCCTCTACGGTCATCTTCGCGGCCTTGTCGTCTTTGCCGGCGATGCGGGCGGAGATGAAATCGCCCACCGCGCGCTGCGGCGTGGAAGCGGAACAGCCGCAATATATCAGCGCCAGGCAGGTGAGCATGGCGGCCGCTACCCCCAACCGCAGCGCGAGGCGGCGTCCCGGCGTCATCGCGCTCATGATCATCCCGCTACCCTCTCTCCGCATGGCCTCACCGTTGCTCGCGCTTTCCCGCCCCTAGACCCCCACGGCTCATAAGGGAAGGAGGTCCGCGCCTCCGGAGAGGAGCTCCTCGAGGTCGTAGTTGACGCCCCCGATGAGCCAGCGGCCGTCCTTCTTCTCCACGTAGAACACCAGCCCGCTGTCTTTCAGGTCGAAGAAGGCCGCGGGAGGCCCTCCGCCATCCCGGTTATAGACGGTGACCCGCCCCCCCTCGAGTTCCACCTCCGCGTTTTCCCCCTGCGCCCGGGTGGAGAATTTCAGGGAAGAGAACTCGAAGCGGTAGCTCTCGAGCAGCGAGAGGGCGGCGTCCCTGGCGCCCTGTTCGTTCCCCTCCCACATCTTGCCCAGTTGCCCCTCGGGGTCCAAATATGTCACGAACCCGTCGGCGTCACCTTCCTCGACAGCCTGCAGCGCCTTGCGCACCGTGTCCTCGGCGGCGTGGCCGCGGAATATAGCGAAGAACCCGATGACGGCCGCGGCCGCCACCAGCCCCACCACGAAGGCCCACTTGACGGTGTTTCCCGCTCTGGCCGCCGGCTTCTCCGCCGTTCCCTCTTCGTTCTCCTCCATGACCATAAGTATATAGCCTGGGGGTGGGTTTGAAGGTGTTCGCCATCACTGGCCGTCCATGACGCCGGTGTATGAGGATCCCTCGGGTCGAGCGTCCGACTCCCGGCGGCTCTCAGCCCTCCCTTTCCCGGTCATGGTGATCCGGGGTATCCTCCCGCCGCACGGGAAAGAAGCCATAGGGTAGCTCCAGGCCGTACTCGGAGAGGAGGCCTTCGTCTGAGAGTATGGTGAAGGAGTCGCCGTCCGCGGCGATCTTCCCCTTGCTCATGATCACCACACGGTCGCAGTTCTCGAAGACGAAGGGCAGGTCGTGGGTAACCAGTATCTTGGTTATCCTCATGCCCTGCAGCAGCTGTGAGAACTCGTTGCGGGCGCGCGGGTCGAGGTTGCTGGAGGGCTCGTCCAGCACCAGCAGGTCGGGGTTCATGGACAGCACCGTGGCGATGGCCGCCCGTTTCTTCTGCCCGTAGCTGAGGTGATAGGCGGAGCGTTTTTCCATGCCCGCGATGCCCACCTCCTCCAGGGCCCGCGCCACGGCGGCCGTCACTTCCTCGCGCGGCATGCCCATGTTGGTGGGGCCGAAGGCCACGTCGTCATAGACGGTGGGCGAGAAGAGCTGGTCGTCGGGGTCCTGGAAGACCAGCCCCACGCGGCGCCGGATCTCGCGCAGGTTCTTCTTCTCCACCGGCAGGTCGAAGATGCGCACCTCTCCCTGCCCGGTGAGGATGCCGTTGAGGTGGAGCAGCAGGGTGGACTTGCCGGCCCCGTTGGGACCGACGATGCCCACCGATTCTCCCTCCTCGATGGTCAGGTCCACCCCGTGCAGGGCGGGAGTACCGTCGGGATATACGTAGCGCAGGTCCTTTATCTCCACCGCCGGCCTGTGATGCATGGTCAACCCCCTACGATGAGCCTTGCCGCAAGCGGGAATAGCGCCGCCAGCACCACGAACCCCATCTCCGCCGCGCCGAAGTCGTAGAGGTAAAGGGTGTGTGTCTCGCCATCGTAGCCGCGCGCCAGCATGGCGGCGTAGACGCGCTCGCCCCGTTCGTAGGAGCGCAGGAAGAGCGCGGCTATCATGTGGCCTATGACTCGGGCCTGCCACAGCCACTTGCCGCTCCACCCCCGCGAGTCGCGGGCCCGGCGCATGCGCTGCAGTTCGTCCATGAGCACGAAGATGTAACGGTACATGAAGCTCATGATGGTGGTCATGAGGTGGGGCACCCTCAGTTTCTCCATGCCCTTGAGCAGCTCGGGGAAGGGCGTGGTGGAAGACATGAGGATAACCGCCAGCACGCTCACCGTGGATTTCGCGGCCACGTTCCACAGCACCATGAGGCCGTGGGCGGATACCGTCAGCGGTCCCAGGTTGTAGCTGCCGCCTCCGTGGTCGAAGAAGGGGATGAACACCGCCACCACCAGGATGAAGGGCAGCACGATGAGCATGCGCTTGAGCACGTGCCCCCAGGGCAGGCGCGACATCACCACCAGGACGATCTCCAGACCCAGGTACGCGGCGAAGGCGGCGTAGTGGTCGGGCGGCGTGGTCACGCAGATGACGATGAGCGCGACGAAGCCCACCAGCTTGGCCCGTGGGTCAAGCTGGTGGAGCGGGCTTTTCAGGTCGCTGCACTTGTCCAGAAAGACGTGGCTCATGTACTCTCTTCCGCCGTGGTTCTTCCGGGAGCGTCCCCTCCCGTATCGCCACCCCTCTTCTTGAGCACCAGGGCAAGCCCCCAGGCGATGAGGAAGATGGCCACGGTGCCGATGAGACCGGCCAGGGCGGTGGCGAGCTTGTTGGGCACCTCCTCCAACTCGCCCGTCTCCTCGTTCACCGCTTCCTCGGTAAGTCCGGGCACGGCGTAGTCGGGGATGGGAGCGCTCTCCCATGCCGGTTCCGTCTCCTCGGCCTGTTCGATGAACCCCTTGTCCTCCGCGACCTTCTCCAGGCCGTCCGGGGACGAGGATGCCCAGGGAGACACGACCAGGGCCAGGGCCACGGCGATGGCCAGTCCGGCCAGGGTGAAGATGATGATACTCTTCTTGCGTGACTCCATCACTGGCTCACCTCCGCTTCCTCGTACCGGCGTACTGGAGTCGGGTAGTCATAGGTCTTGACCAGGTCGGGGCGCACCGCGATGACCACGCCCACCACCAGGACGGTGATAATCGCCTCGCCCACCCCGATGATGGCGTGCACCCCCAGCATGGCCGGCAGGGTCACGCTCAGAGGGGTGGTGCCGGATATCGCCAGTTCGAAGGAGACGGCGCCCGAGGCCAGCATCACCGAGAGCCAGGCCACCACGCCGGTGGCTCCCAGGAAAGCAGTCCTGCTCTTGGGCAGGAGGCGCTTTATACCGTAGAAGATGTAGTAAGAGAGGATGGTGCCGATGACCGCCATGTTGAAGATGTTGGCCCCCAGGGCCGTGAGGCCGCCATCGGCGAAACCCAGGCACTGCACCAGCAGGACCAGGGCGATGACCAGGCTGCCCAACCACGGACCCAACAGGACCGCGACCAGTACGCCCCCTAGGAAGTGGCCGCTGGTGCCGCCGGCCACGGGGAAGTTGAGCATCTGCGCGGCGAAGACGAAAGCGGCGCAGAGGGCCAGCATGGGCACGGTCTTCTCGTCCAGCTCCTCCCGGGCCCTGTACAGCCCGTAGCCCACCGCTCCCGCCGCCACCACGCCGGTGGCGATGCTCACTCCGGTGCTCAGAAAGCCGTCGGGTATGTGCATTTATCAACCTCCCGATATCCTGCCTGAAGAAAAACGCCACGGCACCCGGCGGCTTCGCGCCACTCGAGCCTACGTGGCTCCTTCATCCCGGCAACGTCCTCGGCCTTCGTGACCGTTAACCTATTGTTCCCTGCGACCTATGAAAAAAACGCCTCGGACGGCGGCGACTTCTCATCGCCTGCGCCTCCGTGGCGTTCTACTCTGAACCGCTCTTTCGCTCCGGCCTTCGCGACCGTTTTCGCACCTCTAAATATAATGGCCCCGCCGCCGCGGCGTCAATGATAGCCGATATCGCGCTGTTTGAAGGCTCCACCCCCTCAAGCTATAATTCTTGAGGTGAAATGTGCTCGTGGCAGACGCGGGCATGCGGGCCCCTGTAGCTCAGTGGACAGAGCAAAGGATTCCTAATCCTTGTGTCGCCAGTTCGATTCTGGCCAGGGGCTCCACATATTTATACATCTAGCTAAGTCCTCGCTTATCGCTAGATCAGGATAAAAGCAGCGACAAGGGAATTGCCCACATCTTACCTCCCAGGCTTACTGCCTCCCTGCCGTTGTAGGCCAGGATGCCCGCCTTGCACTCGGGATTCCGCTCTATAAAAGCCTGAAGGCCGGAAAGGTCACTGTTTCCCCAGCTGGAAGAAGCTTTTACCTCGATGGCAACAATATCCTTTCCCAGCTCTAACACGAAGTCGACCTCGTGCCTGCCGGCGATCTGCCAGTAATATATGCTCGTTCGGATGAGATGCGGCTCCAGAATGCCCAGTATATTTTGGAAGACATAGGTCTCATATAGTGCCCCCCTCATGGAGCTGTCCCTGAGATCGGCGACATTAGCGAGATATGCGGCTATACCGGAGTCGGCCATCATCAGCTTCGGGGCCTTCCTCAAGCGCGCTGATGCGTTCTTCAGATAAGGGGGCAGAACATGTGTAATGAAAGAAACGTTCATCAGGCCTAGATATCGCTCACATGTCGACCTATTGATCCCGGCATCCTGTGCGAGATTGCTCAGGTTCAATACCTGTGCGGTACGCAGGGCTGTAAGGCCCATCAGGCGGCGGAAAGCGAGGACGTTATCGACACTCGCGATGTCCCTCAAGTCCCTCTCCAGATAGGTCTGCTCGTAAGCCTTGAACCAGATCTCCCTGTCTGTGATGTTTCCGAGCAGTATCTGGGGCATGCCTCCGTCAAGTATGTTGTTGTCCTTTATGGGAGAATGGCGTTTGTTGTTGCCTTGTAGTTTGAAATCCTTTATAAAACGCAGAATAAACGGTTCTTCAGCGATATTTCGGCTTATTTCGCGTAACGTGAGGGGTAGCAGGTTGAAGTAGATCGCCCTACCCGCCAGGCTTTCGGTCACCTCTCTGAGGGGTGAGACGTTCGCCGAGCCGGACAGCAGGAAGCGGCCTGGGCGCCGGTTCTCATCGACCATCCTTTTAATGGTCAAGAACAGCTCCGGACAACGCTGAGCCTCGTCGACCGCAATGCGTTCACCTCTGCTCAATATAGCCTCGGGATCATTCTTTGCCGCCGCCAGCAGAGATAGATCATCCAGATCTATATATTCCCGGCCCTTGAAAGAAGGGTCTTTAAGCAGCATGGTGCTCTTGCCCACTTGGCGCATGCCGCTAACGACTACAACCGGCATCTGTTCGAGTGCACGCCTTGCGGTTTCGGCAAGCTCGCGGTGCAAATAAACTGTCATTATTGCATAGTATAATAATAAATAATGACATATTTAAGTAAGCAATAATGACAACACTTAATTCATGCTGAATAATCGTTATGTCGCGGCGTTTCTCTTTTATCCGTACCCGGGAGCGAGCGCGTACCGCCACGAGGGCGCCCGCTCGCGCAGGTGCGCCCAGAAGAGACCACCTGCCCCGTCACGCGCGGCCCCGCGGCGCGGCATTGGTGCGTCCAGCAGCACGACGGCCAGCTCCCTCTCCAGGATTGCGAGGCTGCGTGCCACGCGCAGGGTGCAGGTTCCAGGCGTGCACGGCCCGGCGCGCGGAGTTGCGGGTGCGTTCGCTGTCCCCGGTGAACAGGCTAGCCACCGGGAGGGTGCCGGTAGCGCTGGTTATCTGGATGACCATGACCGACGCGTCG
>JBFLWJ010000005.1:0-56492 GCA_040757835.1 Actinomycetota bacterium | reverse complement strand
CAGGTTCCAGGCGTGCACGGCCCGGCGCGCGGAGTTGCGGGTGCGTTCGCTGTCCCCGGTGAACAGGCTAGCCACCGGGAGGGTGCCGGTAGCGCTGGTTATCTGGATGACCATGACCGACGCGTCGGCGTCCGGAAGCATGATGGCGTAGAATTCCCACGAGGCATCGCCCTTCACCAGGACCTCGTAGGCCTACTCGTCGTAGGTCTGGACGACCTGGTCCATCCACATGGTGCCCGCGACGCCGCTGCTCAGTGTGGCGCCGTCGCGCGTGATCGTGAACCGCTCGACGTCCATCAGCGGCTGCGAATAGTAGTATGAGCCCTGGGCGGCCATGGGGTCGCCGGTGGCCTCGAGATAGGCGCCTACAGAGTTGCCATGCGACCTTGTGATCTCATCCCGCTGCTCGTTGGTCAGGAACTGCGGGAAGAAAGAGGCCTTGCCGTAACCCTGGTTGACCACCCCCAAACGGTCGCGCATCAGCGCCTCCGCCTGGAGCCTGCCGCCCAGCTGGTCCGCGATATCGGCGGAGAGACGGTACTCCGCGCCGGCCGCGCCCATGCTCCCGGAGACCAGTTCCATGGTCATTATCGGCTCTGCCTGTGTTGGCGAGTTCAGCTCCACTTTCCAGGGGTCGGATTCCACGTTGACCTGTGGGCTGACGTCAAGCGCATATTCGCCGCCATACATGTACTGACCCAGGGTCGGGCTGCCGTAGGCCACGATAGCCGGTACCATCGCCAGGCGCGAGCTGCCCTGCACCTCCTCGATACGCTGCATCGAGATGATGAACGTCCCGGGTTCCGTGGGCGCCGCGCTGTCCACCAGGCTGCCGAAGAAGAACCAGCCGTCGAGGTCGTATTCGAAGTGCTCGCTCACCAGCCACTCGGACATCTGCTCCGCGGACTGCGTCTGAGGCATATCGTAATCACGGGTGAAGAACGCGCTCCCCGCGGCCGGGGTGGGGTAACCGGGCGTATCGCCTCCGCCCTGCGAGCCTCCGCAGGCGGTCACGGTAACGCCGAGCAGCAACAGCAGGACTGGG
Source organism: Actinomycetota bacterium (assembly GCA_040757835.1). Taxonomy (NCBI): domain Bacteria; kingdom Bacillati; phylum Actinomycetota; species Actinomycetota bacterium. The sequence goes on along the minus strand of JBFLWJ010000005.1, from coordinate 55,447 downwards.
ACCGCCAGCAGCTTCAAGGGCTTCTTCATTATCTCCTCCCGAAAATCCGCTTTTCCTTGTACCGGTATGGCTGGTTAACGAAAAACCATGCATCGCTCTGTATCGGAAATGATACCGCGCTCCTTCAACCCACGGCTCCGGGGGAGGTGGCGGCCGTTCGCGCTCTACGCCCATCCGCCATGGCTTCTGCTCGTGCGGCGGATGGAGCCGGCGGGCCGTTCGGCCTCCAGCGGCATGTATAGTACCCGCGGAGCCGGGATGATAGAATAAATGCTGCGAAAAAGCCTCATGGCAATATCTGGTATCAGAAAGGACGAACCTCGCGGGTGCCCCGCACCCGCCTCTATATATTGATGGGGATACGGGAAAGGAGACGGTGCGCATGAACGATACGTTCGAGATCTACGGCCAGAAGTTCGAGCCCGGCAAGGTCATCGATAACCCCAGCGATCTCCAGCTGCGGGAATGGGCCCTCGAGCAGGGAGGGATGATGACCCAGACCGGCAACCTCGCGGTCATCACCAACGTGCGCAGCCGCAGCGCGAAGTTCACCGAGATCTACCACGACAAGGCGCCGGAGGAGAAAGACCTGAAACTCATACACGACGTCTTCGAACACCTCAAGAACAATGAGGTGATCCGCCTGGACCGCCGCATGTGCATGCATCCCGACTACCTCTTCCACGCACGCGTCTATATCACCGCCGACTATGCGCGCATACCGCTGATGTGGGGCAACACCCTCTTCGAGCCTGACGATCCCGATGGGAAGCCCGATTTCATCACCATCACCATCGCCGAGTGGCCGGAGCGCCGGGTGATGGTCTTCCCGGAGGAAGGCCTGACCATCATCCTGGGCAGTGACTACAAGGGCGAGAACAAGAAAGCCATGCTGCGCCAGCTCATGTACGCGGTCAAGAAAAGGGGATGCCTGGGCCTGCACGCGGGCTCCAAGATCATCCGGGTAAAGCGGCAGGGGGAACTCACAGACGTTGGGTTTCTCTTCTTCGGGCTCTCGGGCACGGGCAAGACCAGCCTCACCTGCCACTCCCACTGGCTGGATCATCCCGAGAGGATCATCATCCGCCAGGACGATGTGGTCATCCTGCGCCCGGACGGCAGCGCTTTGGGGACGGAGAACTCCTACTACGTCAAGACCGACGCCCTGGACCTGGATTCCCAGCCCCTGCTCTACGCCGCTTGCCTCAGCCCGCGCACCATCCTGGAAAACGTCATGGTGCACGAGGACACCCTGGCTATAGATTTCCGCGACAGCACCATCACTTCCAACGGCCGCGCCATGGTCAAGAGGAGCGATGTGGCTTTCACCGACGACCAGATCGACCTGCCAAAGGTGCACAACATCGTGTTCATCACCCGCCGCCAGGACGTGGTGCCGCCCATAGCCAGGCTCAGCCCGGAGTTCGGGGCCGCGGCCTTCATGCTCGGCGAGTCCATCGAGACCTCCGCCGGGGACCCCACCATGGCCGGCCGCGCCATCAGGGTGGTAGGGACCAATCCCTTCATCGTCGGCTCCGAGTCCGAGGAGGGGAATATCTTCCTCTCCATCCTGCGCGGAAACCCCGACATCCAGTGCTACATGATGAACACCGGCCGGGTAGGCGGGACCGAGGGGCTGGCGGGAGAGAACATCAGCGTCAGGGACTCCGTGAAGATCATCGAGATGATCGCCCGTGACGAGATCAAGTGGAAGGAGGACCCCTTCTGGGGATACGAGGTACCCGAGGAGATCCCCGGCATGGACTACTCGCGTTTCGACCTGGGGAATTTCTATCAACCCAGCGAGATCTCATCCCTGGAGGAAGCCCTGCGCAACGAGCGCATCGAATGGCTGGAGAGGTTCGAGGACCTGGATCCCGACATCCTCAACGCCATCCGCGGCGGTTAACCGGGGTGCGCCGGGACCCGGGACAAACCCGGCTGAACAGGCGCTGACCGATGCATACTGGTGGTTTGAACCGGCCTGCGCGAGAAAACGATCAGGCCAGGCCGCGCTCTACCAGTATACGGTGCAGGGTGTCTTTCGAGTCCAAAGGGGGGACCGCGATCTCTTCCCTCTCCACGAAGGCTATAGCGTTCTGGGCGCAGGTCGGCAGGCAGACCCCACACCCGATACACCTCCTGGGGTCGATGCGCAGGGAATCCCCATCCTCGGTAACTGCGTCCATCGGACAGCGCTCTGCACACGCCCCGCAGGCGTTGCATCTTCCGGCATCCAGCACGGAACGGTAGTTGGAGTGCAGGAGTTCCCCGGGGTTGGGGAGGGCCTTTATTATCCTCAAGCCCGAGCAGCAGCAGGTGCAGCAGGAACATACGAACCGTATCTCGCGGGTGTTCTCGGCCAGGAGCACCAATCCCAGTTCCTCCGAGAGGTCGAGCAACCGCAGCGCCTCCTCTGCGTCTATCCTTCTGCCCGGCCACCCGTTCTTCAGGTGGTAGCCGGCGAAATCCCCGAACATGAGGCAGATCTCCAGCGGATTCTCGCAGCCCTTGCCGAGCAGCCCCTGCTGCTTGCGGCAGATGCACTCCTTTACCCCCAGCACTTCATGTGCATTTACCAGGTCTCTGACACGGTCGTAGGTGGCGATGGTGTGGCTCGCGTCCACCGCCGAGCCCACGGGAATGAAGCGTGTCTGCAGGGTCTTGACCCCAGCCATGGCCAGCCCGATATGGGGTATGTACTCTTCCACCAGCTCGGCCATCTCCCTATCCATGGCGCCCAGGCGGTATTCGTAGATGCCCACGATGAACTGCTCCGCCCTGAAGAGCACCCCTTCCCCCTCGCCCTCCCGGTAGATCAGGCCTCGGGATGCCATCGACGCCAGTCTCTCCGCGGCTTCAGCCTCTCCCGTTCCGCAACGCCTGGCAATCGTTGCCGGGGGTTCCGGGTCCCTGGAGAGGCAAGAGGCTATCTTCGCGTCCTCGGGGCTGAAGATCTTTTTCAGGATCCTCATCTCCACCCCGCTCTCCGTGGCGGGAAACCCTCCCGGCATCCCGTGCAGCAACTCCCGCAGTCTGGCGTATGTTTCTTCGCTCAAACTCTTCTCCCTCAAGAAACATCGCTCTTCCAAGAGGCAGGCGGCGCATGAATCAGGGCATGCTAGCCGTTCCTGTTGCCATCCCTCTAGCGAGCCGTCCAAATATACATTTCTGTCAGTATGATCATTCCACCGATGATGCACAAGCGGACCGGGTCTTCGAGGGTTTCGAGGGGCAATGGAGGTCCGGATAGCGGTATGAGCCAATAAGAAAGCAGGTCGGTGAGGGAACTCCCCGACCTGCTCTCGATCAGGTCAGATACCCAGCTTACCGCGCTTAGCCTCGATGTGGGCGAGCATGCCGTCCGCGGCCTGCGCCGCGTCCGTCTCCAGCCGCATCACCCCGCCGGTGACGTCCGCGCAGTCCTCAGTGAGCAGCTTGACCAGGTCGGGCCCTCCCGTGACCGTGGGCACCGGGTTGACGTAGGTGTAGAGGCCAAGGGCCAGGGCGAAGACCGCGTCCATGGTCGCCTTCTGCTCCATGTACTCCGGCGCCGCCGCCACCACCGGCAGGTCGGGTATGGGGACGTCTCCCAGGGCCTCCGACACCGCGGCCAGCAGGTCGGCGATGCGCCCGGTGTCGGTGCAGGTGCCGTAGCTGAGCACCGGCGGCACCCCCAGCTGCTCGCAGACCGCCTTGAGCCCGGGGCCGGCCATATGCGCCGCCTCGGGCACGCACAGCCCCGCCACCTGCATGGCGCCGTTGCCGCAGCCCATGGAGAGGATGAGGATGTCCCGCGCAATGAGCTCACTGGCCACCGCCACGCTATGGGCGTCCTGGCCTGAGTCCCGCAGGGTGGTGCAGGAGACCAGCCCCGCGATACCCCGGATGGCCCCCGACTTGATGGCGTCGAGGAGCAGGTCCAGGGTACCGCCCAGGGCCTCCAGGATGCTCTCGGTGGAGAAGCCGACCACAGCGTCGCCGCAGCGCAGCCCGGTGATAGGCTCCACCGTATCATGGCGCTGCTTGAAGTTTGCTATGGCCATCTCCAGCAGCTGGGCGGCCTGGGCCTCCGCCTGCTCGGGCTCGTAGTCCAGGCGGTCGGTCACGCCCTCGAAGGCCACCAGGTCGCTCACGGGGATGAGCTTGAACTTGTATTTCTCCGCGTAGGCGGGGTCGATGGGCATGGAGCAGTTCATGTCGCAGGCGAAGAGGTCCACGCATCCGGTGGCCAGGACCGCCTCCTGTGTTATCCAGTTGCCGGTGAAGCCGTAGAAGACGTCGTCCATCTCCCAGCGCTGGATCATCTCCTGCCCCGTCTCGATATTGGCGATGACCCGCATACCGTTGGCGCCGGCCGCCTTCGCCTTCTCCTGCCACTCCGGCTGGCGCGCCAGCTGCACCATGGCGAAGCCCAGGAAGGGCTCGTGGCCATTGGGGAGCACGTTGACGTAATCGGGGTCCAGCACCCCCAGGTCCACGCGCATTGGGTGGGGCCGGGGAAGGCCGAAGAGGATGTCCTGGCAGTACTCGTTTATGATCTGGCTCTGGTAGGCCATGGCCACTCCCATACGCATGGCCTTGAGCGCCAGGCTCTGGTAGTACCCGTCCACGTTGGTCAGGCAGGAGCTGGTGACCCGCAGCATCTCTCCATAGACTCCCCCGGGAAAGATGCCGAGCTTCTTCCACGTCTCCTTGCGCTCCGCGGTGGCCAGCGCCTCCACGATGAGGCTGGGCTGGTCCGCCTTGCGGTTGAAATCGGCCTCGGCGAAATCGCACAGCCGCAGGGCCACCTCTGCGTCGGAGCCCGAGGTGTCCAGCCCCAGGCGGGCGGCGAAATCACGCAGCTTGCCGGGCTCCTTTATCCCGAAGGGGGTCTTGCCCTCCGCGGTGGCGCGCAGGGTCTTCACCGTCTGTTCGGTATGGTAGTGGTAGGTGGAAGTGCCCATGACGTTGCGCAGGGCCATCATGCGCATGGCCATGCCGTCGGCAGTGATGCCGCACACGCCGCGCTTGTCCTTGGCGGCGTCGGCGCGGCAGGGCCCGTTGGAGCAGAGGTCGCACCTGGCGCCCGCCTGGCAGAAGGGGCACCGCTTGTCGGGGCTGTCTCCCAGCCCCTGGGCCTCGTAGCGGTCCCAGATGTTGGCCATGCCGTCTTCCTTGATGCGGCGGTAAGCGGTCCTCACGGACTCGTGGTAGGAGATCCTGTCATCCTCCATGGTCTACTCCCTTCTTTCTGTGGCTCTCACTGGTCCAAGTGGCCTTCCGCAGCGGCAAAACCGCCTGGCTCAAAGCAACCTGGTCTGTTCCGTGGGACGGGGTATCTTCACTACCAGTATGCGGCAGTCCGCGCCGCTCTCGTTGAGCCAGCGGTGCGGTATCTTCGCCGGGCTCTCGATGAGCGTGTCCGGACCCACCGTCTCCCGCTCCTCGCCGATCTCGATGACGCCCTCTCCTTCGAGCACGTAGAAAAAGACGTCCACGGGGGTGACGTGCTTCTTCAGGCTCTCCCCCGGCTTGAGCAGGATATGAACCGCCTGCGCGTGCTCGCTGTCGTAGATCCTGCTGGTATGAACGCCGTGGGGGTTGGGCGTGGCTTCCGCTTCCGTCGCCTTGATGATCTTCATATCTCCTCCTCCCGGGACTCTCATGAGGCGGTCATGCCGCCGAGGTTGACAGGCCTTAATATATGTGAATAATATATATATATCAAATACATATATCAAACTGGAAGCGCCGATGGCCAAGAGCCGTACTACAGGTGGCGACAAAGATAAGGATTCCCCGGAATCCGACGTCGAAACATATATGCGCGAGGGGCCGGGTAAGCGCTTCATCGAGTCCCGCATCCTTTTCCTGCTTTCGCAGGGTCCCGCCCACGGCTATGAGCTCATCGGCCGCATGGACGAGATCCCTTTACCCGGCCCGGTCCCCGACACCGGCGCGGTCTACCGCAAGCTGCGCGAGATGGAGGAGAGGGGACTGGTGCGCTCCCGCTGGGACGAAAGCGGCAGGGGGCCGCGCCGTCGCACCTACAGTATAACCGCGGAGGGAAAGAGGCGGCTGGCCGCCTGGGCCGAGGCCATCCGCAGGCGCATGGAAATGCTCCAGAACTTCCTCGACCTCTACGACCAGAGTTAACGTGACACGTTTGGGGTCAACCCCGGCCCGTGCCACAGTCGGTATCCGGTCTGTTGCTGCGGGGTGAAAGTGCGGCCGCGTTAAGCGTTCCGAATCCTAGGAAGCACTGCCAGTACCGGGTGGACCGAAGTCCTGTCCCAGTTCCTGCTGCAGGCGCTTCCCAAAAGCAGGATCGTGCAGAACTTATACCAGGTGCTCGGCGCGGCAGCGTAGATCTTGCGCTTGCGGATGTCCTCTTCCAGCATGCCCATCCCCCGACTATCCCCCGTGGGCTTCATGTTATCATGTGAGCTCGTATGGGGGTCGAGGATGAGAGAAAACACGGAGATGCCAGCGGCCGCCGCACTCACGCTTCCTTCAACCGCTCCAAGGCTGCTTGCAGCAATTCCCGAAAGCGGTCCAGGTTGATAGCCCTGGCGTCCAGGGGGATACCCATCCAGTCGGAGAAATCAAGGATCCTCTCGGGGTCCTCCTCCATGAGCCGGTCGAAGAAGCCCCGGCTGTCCACGACGATGGCCGTGTCGTTCTGGGGGAAGGTCTGGTTGCGTTTCCCGAGGTCCCATTCCTCGAAGACATCGTCCTTGTTCTCTACCCACGCGGGCATCATCCAGTAGACCTTCATGCCCTCCGCGAGCCGTTCCTTGTCCTCATCGGAGAGCATCATCTCGATGCAGCTGTGCTCCCGGATCCTTTCGTGCTCGGCGCCGGTGTCCGCCACCAGGCTGTCGATGCCGCGTGAGAAGTCCGACGTGTCGATGAAGCAACCGTCACCGTAAACTACCAGGATACAGTCCGCCCTTCTTTTTGCCTCCTCTATCCTCGCCGTCAGCAGCTCCTCGAGCTTCCGCGGCCTCTCCTTGAGGCAGGGCTCGGTGTAGAAGACCTCGATGTCTTCAAGGAGGCCCTCCGCTCTCAATTCCTCGAGGTCTTCCCTGAAAGACCCGCAAGATACTACTGCTATACGCGGTCCGTCCATCAGCAGTGCTCCTTTCCTTGTTTTGCAACAGGTCTAGCCCACGGACGGGAAATATTATTGCCGGGGCACAGGCAAGGTAAACGCGGCTGGCTTCCCGGGTATAATGAGAGTACTGATGACTCCAGGCCCTCTTTCCTCCGGCAGGAACGGGCCTCAAACACCGAGGAGTGGTTACCGTGATCCTTCTGAACCCCAAGCAGCACAAGGTGGAGTACCCGGGCGACGAGCGCTCCAAGGAGATGATGCTGAAGACCATCGCCTTCTTCGAGGAAAAAGGCAGAGGTAGAATAAAGAAAGACGACCACGAGAGGACATGGTATTCGGACTTCCTGGAGTTCCAGAAAGACGAGAAGCTCTTCTCCGACCTGCTCACCCCGTCGCGGTACGCGCTGGGCGAGGACGCGCGCTGGGACACCTTCCGCAACTGCGACTTCAACGAGATCCTCGCCTTCTACGGGCTGGCCTACTGGTACACCTGGCAGGTCTCCATCCTCGGCCTGGGGCCCCTGTGGATGAGCGAGAACGAGGAGATGAAGAAGAAGACGGCGCAGCTGCTGCGGGACGGCGGCATCTTCGCCTTCGGGCTCTCGGAGAAGGAGCACGGTGCCGACCTCTACTCCACCGAGATGTCGCTAAAGGCGCTAGGCGGGGGGGAGTACCGCGCCAACGGCCGCAAGTACTATATCGGGAACGGCAACGAGGCGGCGCTGGTCTCCACCTTCGGCAAGATGGAGGGCACCGAAGACTACGTCTTCTTCGCGGTCAGCTCTAAGCACGGCGGCTATGAGCTGGTTAAGAACGTGGTCAACTCGCAGAACTTCGTGGCCGAGTACGCCCTCAACGACTACCCCATCCACGAAACGGACATCCTGTCCATGGGCCGGGACGCCTGGGACGCCGCGCTCAACACCGTCAACGTGGGCAAGTTCAACCTCGGCTGGGCCTCCATCGGCATCTGCACCCACGCCCTCTACGAGGCGATGGACCATGCCGCTAACCGCGTTCTCTTCGGCAAGCACGTCAGCGACTTTCCCCACATCCGGCAGCTCCTCACCGACGCCTACACCCGCCTGGTGGCTATGAAACTCTTCGCCCTGCGGGCGGCGGACTATATGCGCTCCGCCTCGCCCGAGGACCGCAGGTACCTGCTCTATAACCCCATGGTGAAGATGAAGGTCACCACCCAGGGCGAAGAGGTTATCAACCTGCTCTGGGACGTCATCGCCGCCAAGGGGTTCGAGAAGGACACCTACTTCGAGATGGCAGCCCGCGATATCCGCGCCCTGCCCAAGCTCGAGGGCACGGTGCATGTGAACATGGCTCTGATCATCAAGTTCATGCCCAATTATTTCTTCAACCCGGCGCCCTTCCCGGAGATCCCGCAGCGGAGCGACCTCGCCAACGACGACTTCCTCTTCCAGCAGGGGCCCACCAAGGGACTGGGCGGCATCCAGTTCCACGACTTCATGCTGGCCTACGGGCCCGCCGGCCTGCCCAACGTGAGCATCTTCAAGGACCAGATCGAGGTGCTGAGGGAACTGCTACTCAAGGCCCCGCCCACGGAGGGACAGCGCAAGGACATCGACTTCCTGCTCACATTAGGCGAGCTCTTCACCCTGGTGGCCTACGGGCAGCTGCTGCTGGAGAACCAGCCCATCTACGGGGTGGAGGACGACCTCATGGAGTCCATGTTCGACTTCATGGTCAGGGACTTCTCCCGCTACGCCCTGCAGCTGTACTCCAAGACGTCCAGCACCCCCGAGCAGATGGACCTCTGCCTGAAGATGATCCGCAAACCGGTGATCGACGAGGCCAGGTTCGAGCGGGTGTGGGAGAAGTACGTCTACGCCACCGTCGGCGCCTACCACATGAACGACTAGCGCGAACCGCCGGGCAGGAAGCAGCGGTTGATCCCGGCGATGGTGCAGTCGTTGGAGAGGTAGACCCTCCACATATCTCCCGGGGCGTTGAAGAAGCCCCGCATGAACAGGGAGAGGGTGCGGATGCCGATGCGGCCGAAGAACTCGCCGCCGCGTAGGTGAAAAGCGCGCATGCGCAGAAGCGGCCGCGTCCATATCATCCTCCAGGCCTGACGTGCGATCTTCTCGGGCGGTTTGCCCTCGCCCAGCGCCGTGGAGATGCAATCGGCCAGAGGGCCGGCCGTGCGCAGGGAATGGGCCACGCTCCAGCCGGTCGAGGGCTGCACGAAGCCGCCGGCCGCCCCGAAGCCGATGACGCGCTGGTCCAGGTCGGGCACGGCCTGGTTCATGGGCAAAGCCCCCACCTCCACCGACTCGACCTCACGCACCTTGATGCCCAGGCTGGCCAGGCGCAGGTAGAGGCGGCCCTGCAGTATCTCGAAGGGCACCCCTGGGGAGTCCGCCAGGGAGGTCTCCTCGAAGAAGGCCAGCTCCCGGTCGTAGGGCATGGCATAGAGAAAGGTGGGAGGACGCTTGCGGCTACCCAGGAACTTATGGCGGAAGTCCATGAGGACCATCTCGCCGGGGTCGAAGGGGTGGCGGTCCACCCGGGCCAGGATGCCATAGACGTTCTGGAAGGAGTCCGCGTCCCTTGCCACCTCCAGCAGGGCGTGGGCGTGGCCGGTGGCGTCGATGACCACGTCCGCCCGTAGCCTTCCTCCGCCTTCCAGCACCACGTCGCTTCCCTTGCGGTCGTGCTCCACCCTTACGGCCCTGCCCTGCACGGTGGTGACGGAGGGGTGCAGCAGCCGGCCTTTCAGGCTCTCGTTATCGAAGATGGCGTAGCCGCGGTCCAGGAGCTGGCTGGTCTTCTCGCCGTAGATGATGCGGCTCGCGGGCCAGATATGCCCGCAGTGTCCCGCAAGTCCCAGGGGCTCGATGTCGTCGGCCCAGGCGCAGGTGTTGTTCTCCCAGACACGCCCCGGGTCGGGATCGCAGCAGGCTACGTGCAGGCCTTTGCGGGCCAGGGCCCCGGCTATGGCCAACCCCGCCGGACCGGCCCCGGCGACCACGGCTTCGTATGTTCCTCGTATCATGAATAATTAATATCAAAGTAGTACTTACTAGTAAAAAACAGATACCATAAAGCCTGCAAGACAGATCCGGATATCCGGCGCCGCCGATCACCATTTCGCGCACCTGGCACGTTACGGGCACTCCGAGATCGCTTTGCCGGCTTCGCCTCCTCATGATGACCCTGGCGGAGAGGTGCCGGGCCGGCACGGGAAGGGCATAACGCAGGTGGCAAGGAATAACTCTACGGCAGGGTGTAGTGATCGTCCGTATCTTCACAGCGGATGTCACCGGAAAGAGGGAGGGTGTCATGACCAGGAGGCAGGTGCTCTATCTCATCACCCCCATAGCGGTCTTTATCCTTATAACCGCGTTGCTCATGGGGTGCGGTGGGGGCACCCAGGAGAGCCAGGAAGAGGTCGCCGTACCGGACCCGGACGCCATCGTCTCATACGAGGGCGGATACCGTTTCGATTACAATGGCTGGGTCTACCTCCATATCCAGGGCGAGCCCTACGAGAGGGGTTTCCAGCACGGCTACCTCGTGGCTCCCGAGCTTGCGGAGATAAAAGAGATGCTGGAATACACCACCCTCCAGGACACCGGAAAGGAATGGGCTTACTTCGTCGAACAGGCCGAGCGGGTCTTCATGCCCAACGCCGTGGAGGATACATCGAAGAGATGAAGGGTATCGCCGACGGGGCCACACAGGCCGGGGCAGAGATGACCTGGCAGGAGGTGCTGGCCTGGAACGGCGATATGGAGATCACCGGTTACTGGTGGCCTAACGAGGAAGCCGGCGCCTACGACGACCAGTCCGACAACGAGCACTGCAGCGCCTTCATCGCCCCGGTTCCTACACCGCGGACGGCGGGGTAGTCATCGCCCATAATTCCTGGGACCTCTTCGTCCAGAGGCAGTATTTCAACGTCATCCTGGACATCGAGCCCTCCGAGGGCCACCGCATGTTCATGCAGAGCGTACCCGGCTATATCGACAGTATGACCCATTTCTTCGTGACCGGCGCTGGCATCATGGGCACCGAGACCACCCTGGGTGGCTACAGCGACTCTGACCCCAACGAGGAGGCGGAGTTCTTCCGCGTGCGCAAGGCCATGCAGTACGCGGATGACCTGGACGCCTTCGTGGAGATCATGCAGAAGAAAAACAACGGCGGCTACGCCAACAGCTGGCTGCTGGGCGATATGGAAAGCGGTGAGATCATGCGCTTCGAGCAGGGCCTGAAGTACCAGGACGTGGAGAAGACCAGGGACGGCTACTTTATCGGCTGCAACGCCCCCTTCGATCCGGTCCTGCGCAACCTGGAATGCTCCGACACCGGGTTCTACGACATCCGCACGGCCATGGGGGCTCGCCGCGTGCGTCTTACCCAGCTCATGGAGGAGAACAGGGGAAGCATAGATGTCGCGGTGGCCCGGGAGATACTGGCCGACCACTACGACGTCTATCTGGGGCAGGACGACCACCCCTGCTCCCGCACCATGGGCGGCCACTATGAGCTGGACGCCTTCGAGTACTGGCCGGACAGGATGCCCTACCACCCCTCGGGAGCGGTCGACGGCAAGGTCATGGACAGCTCAATGGCCAGGAACATGAGTTTCTGGACCCGCTTCGGCAACTCCAGCGGCATGCCCTTCGTGGCCTCGGAATACCTGTAGAAGAACCCGCAGCGGGATTACCTGGAGAGGTACCTCAAGGACCGCCCGACCCAGCCCTGGACCATGTTCACGGTGGGTTACAGGTAGGCGGCGACAGGCGGCCGCCCCGGCCGTCCGGGGCCCCCTATAACTTGTCGTTCAGAATGCTGATGGCGGTGCCGTCATCCTTGCCGGTGATGATCACCTCGGCCTGCTTGCCGTCCTTCACCAGTATCCACCAGACCGTGTATTGCCCATTTATCTCCTGGGTCTCTTTGGGCTCTCCCAGCTGGCCCTCGTACCAGGCGAGTACGGTATCGAAATCGTCAAAGGTGGAATAGTCCACCCCCACATGTGTGACCTCACCATCGGTCTCGGTCTTGGAGGACTGGACGGAAGAGGGATCGAGATTGTCGCTGTACACCGGCGCCCCCAATTCCGCCTCGGAGGGCAACGAGCCCGAATAGTCGGACTGCGGCAAGTCTTCAGGCGGCAGGTACACCGGGTGCTCGTCCTGGCAGCCACATCCGCCGCATCCCGACAGGCTGCCGGCAGCGACGATCACGAGTATTGTGAACAGACAAAAAAGCTTCCGCTTCATGGTCCCCCTCCTCGTCTCGATAAGAAACCCGAGCTTACTTTGTTATCGGACGGTGGCTGCCGGGCTTGAATCAGGGCTTGTCCACGATGCGCGGCTCGTAGACCGGGTAGACGGCCACGACGGCGTCGGGCTGAAGGATATAGAGGCCTTCCGGGGCCTGCGAGTCATAGTATTCTTTCAGCTTCATGAAGGTGGCGCCGTCCACCGCCACCGCGACGTGGTCCGCGGCGGCCCGGTACAGGGTGGCCAGGTCGGGCAGCAGCTTGAAGACGTCGCCGTTCGGGTCCAGGGATACGGCGTCCTCGACGCTCTCGAGCGGGTACTTCACCACCACCAGGTAGCCCTGCTCCGGTACGTATACGCTCGTCGCGCCGACAGGGTATTGCAGGATGAGCTCGTAGACCTCGTCGAAAGTGGGGACCTCGTTGAGCATATCGACCACGACCGTCTTTTCCGTCTCCGCCAGGTCCACGGTGATGGTGCGGTAAGAGACGTCGTATGCATCGGGGTCCACGTAGGAGTCCTCGAGGTCGAAGTAACCCGCTTGCGATATCTCCCCCAGCAGGCCGGCCATGGCCGCCTCGTCCAGCTCGCCCCGCACGTAACCGCCACCGCCGCCGGGCTCCTCCTGATATCTTATGCAGCGGCCGTCACCGTAGAGCTGGAAGAGGGGCATGAGGTCGTCGCCCGGGTAGGGAAGCCCGCCCCCGCGCTCCACCTTGACCACGCACAGCCCTGGTTGGGGCTCATATTCCAGGGAGACCCCCTTCTCGCCGCACCCGGCCGCGAGGGCGGCGATGGCCGCCATCAGCAGGGACAGGGTTATGGCCACCGCCAGGTTCAGCCGGTTCGAACATGGAGCCCCGTTACCGTGAACGCTCATACAAGTTCCTCTGCCTCGTTCTCCCTTACCGGTCCGTTTGCCCATCCGTAGTCCTGCCGCTGGCCGCACTAAGCACTGGATATGACGCCCGTGGCCGGGTGGCGATTGCTATCTCCTGCCGAAGGGGCAGGCGTAGAGGCATAGTCCGCATGCCGGCAGGCGCCCCTCCCCCTCGAGTTCATCAAAATACCCGCGGCATGCGCGGGCTTCGTAACGCATCTCCCGCGTTTCGTCCGCGACGAAGTTACGGCCGGTGAAGGCGCCGACCGGGCAGACATCAACGCATTCGCGACACTTTCCGCAGCGTTCCTCCATGGGTCCTCCGGTGGGCTCAAGCGGCGCGTCCGTGAGCACGCTGGTCCAGCGGACCCTGGGGCCGGCTTCCGGAGTCACCAGCAGGCAGCTCTTGCCGATCCACCCCAACCCCGCCAGGTGGGCTGCCAGCTTGTGCGAGAACATGGCGCAAAGGCGCTCCTCGTCCTCGTGCTCCTTGGTGGGGATGGGCAGGGGACGGTATCCGCGCCGCTGCAGCTCGCTGCAGATGCGGGAATTGGCGACATCCAGGCGCTGATTGATGACATAGTACGCGTGGTGCAGGTAGTTCGCGGCCACATCGGGATCGGAACGGTGTGGGAGCTGGTCGACCACGGCATGGGGGAGGACGATGCCCATGGACACGGCGCGGGGGAATCCCGCTACCGCATCACCCCCCTGTTCGCGGATGGCCTCCCTTGCCGGTGCGAGGTCGGCGATGCCGAAATAATCGATGCCCTGCCCCAAGGCTATGTCCCTGAGTTCCTCGAACAATCCCATGCCTGCCGCCTTCCTCGCCGGATCTCAGGAATGGTCCAGGGATACCCGCGACCTGTCGGCCGGGTCGTACTTGACGTATATCTCGGCTCCCGGCTGGTACTTGGGCACCGAGACCTCGGCGATGACCCCCGTGGTCTGGGCCTGGAAGGCTTGCTCTCCCTCGGGATACACCTCCAGCACGAAGGTCATGGCCGGGTTGTTGCCGTTGGCGTTGATGCCCAGCGGCGCGGCGGTGATGATCTTCGCCCTGGCCGGCTTGCCGGTGGCCCGGATCTCGGCGTTCTTCTGGTCCTCCCGTGTGAGGAAATCGCTCACCATGCGCGTCTTCTCCGGGTCCTGGTTGGCGAGGGCCGCCGTGACGGCCTGCATCTGCTCGGGCGGCAGGTGCTGCTGCAGCAGGCTCAAGGTCTGCGCATCCAGGACGCCTGCCGACGGGGGGTAGGCCTGGCCCGGCGTGCCCGCTTGGCTCGGGGTGCCGGCCATCTCGCCCTTGCTGCCGAGGGCGATCTTCTTGTGGTTCTTCGGGTCGTAGAGGACCGAAACCACCGCCCCCGGCTGGATGTTGGGTATGTCGAAGCGGTTGATGAGCTGCCTCATCGTCACCGTAAACGGTTCCCCCTGGGGCGGGCGCACCTGCAGGGTGAGTTTCGCCAGCGGGTAGTTCTGGTTCACGGTCACGCCGGTCTCCCTTACCTCCAGGATGGTCGCCTCGGCCTGCACCCCCGTTTCCCTGAGTTCCTCCTGCAGGATCATCGAACCGAAGGCCGCACGGAGGGAGAAATAGAATAAGGGGACGAAGACAACGACGCAGATCACGCCGATGATGGGATCGACGATGAAGACGACGATGAGACCCGCCAGGCCGCCGAGCAGGCCTCCGATAATCCCGATCTTCACCAGCAGGTTGAGTCTCTTGAAGACGGTAATCATATCCGGATCACCTCCCGGTGACGCTCGAGATGGTCGCTGTGCGATTTCCGGATTCATGGTATCACAAAGCGTGATGATACCGGCCCTTTCAAGGCCGTGGCGGCGTCGGTTCGCGTAACGGCCCGGGCGGGACCGCGCGTCACGTCACCTTCAGCCCCTCGAAGAAGGAGCGGCAGCGTTCCAGCTCGGCGGGGGACATCCAGGTGGTGGTGGCCTCGCGCCCCTCCAGGGGGTTGCGCTTGCCGATCTTGTGGCTCTTTTCGAACCACAGGGGATTGTATTGCAGCAACGCGACCTCTCCCGCTCCCTCGCGGCGCAGGAGCGCCGCCAGCCCCTTGAGGTTATCGCTGGTGGTGGTGATCCCGGGTACCAGGGGGATGCGGGGCAGAAGGCCGCGGTCCCCAGCGAGGCTCGCGCGTAACAGGCTGGAGAAGTTCTCCAGGATCACCTGGTTGGAGATGCCGCAGTGCCGCCTGTGCTCTTCCGGGTCACTCAGCTTGAGGTCGAAGTATACGGCATCGGTAAAGGGGAGCACCTTCTCCTCGAACTCACCGAGGTCGAAGTGGCCGCAGGTCTCCACGATGGTGTGGACCCCAAGATCCTTGAGCCGGCGCAGCAACTTGGAGGCGAAGCCCATGTGCAGGGTAGGCTCGCCACCGGAGAGGGTCACCCCGCCGCTGGAGGTGCGGAAGAAGGGGAGGTCTTTCTCCACCGATGCCACGATCTCCTCCACCTCCATGTACCTGCCCACCCTGGACAGGGCGTCTGACGGGCAGGCGTCGGCGCACTCGAAACAGAGGTCGCACCTCTCACGCTCCACGAAAAGTGGGTTGCCGCGGTCCAGGGCGCCCTTCCCGCATACCTCGAGGCAGGTGCCGCAGCCCACACATTCCTGGGGGTCGAATGATATCTCCTGGCCCGCGCCTTTGCTCTCGGGGTTATGGCACCATACGCAGGAGAGGGGACAGCCCTTGAAGAAGACCACGGTGCGGATACCGGGACCGTCGTCCAGGGAGTTCCCTTTTACCTCGAGGATGAGGGGCCGCCTTTTCTCACCGCTTGTTTCCGCCACCCCGCGCTCCTATATCCCGTACTCAGCCCTCTCGATGAGCTCGATCTGCATGTCGCGGTTGAGGGTCACGAAATAGGCGTTGTATCCAGAGATGCGCACCAGCAGGTTGCGGTAGTCCTCGGGGTGGGCCATGGCGTCACGCAGCATGTCCGAGGTGACCACGTTCATCTGCATCTGCATGCCGCCCAGGTCGAAGTAGGTCTTGGCGTACGAATACATGTTGTCCACTACGCGCTGGTGGTTGTCGGAAGCCCCCGGCACAACCTTGACGTTGAAGGCGATATTGTTGTTCATGTTGTGGGGGTCGAGGCTGGCCACGTCCCTGATGTTGTCGAGCAGGTTCGCGGAAGCGATGGGCTGGGGGGTGAGCCCGGGCGTGAAGGCTTTCCCCGCCAGCTTGCCGGAGGGGAGGGCGCCCGAGAGGGTCCCGAAGGCCACGTGGTTGGACATGGACCAGAAGCCCACCGTGTAAGGGCCTCCCCTGAAGTTGCGGTGAGCCCCATAGGTGTCGTGGGCGAAGCCGGCCACGCGGTCGGCCATGGCCACCGCCTCCTCGCTGCCGGAGCCGAAGAGGGGCACCTTCCTGGTGACCATGGCGTGCAGGGCGGGGTCGTTGGCGAAGTTCTCGTCGACGGCCTTCTTCATCTCCGCGAAGCTCACCCGGCCCTCGTCGTAGACGAGCTTCTTGATGGCCATGAGCGAATCAGTGACGTCGGCCAGGCCGATGCAGGCCGCCCCCGAGGAGTTATAGCGGGCTCCACCCTTGGTGACGTCCCTGCCGCTCGCGATGGAGTCGGAGATGAGCGACGACAGCAGGGGAGTGGGGCGCAGCACGCTGTGCGCCTCTCCAAGCATGTTGTTGTATTCCACCGAGTTGTCGATGAGGAACTTGAACTGGGTGGTGAAGGCGGCGTAGAAGTCCTCGAAGGTGGGGAAGTCCCCGGCCTCCGGCCGCCCGGTCTTCGGCCCCACTTCCCAGTTCATCAGGGGGTGCTTGCCGTTGTTAAGGGCCATCTCCAGGGCGGCCACCATGTTCATCATCATGCTGTTGGTGTGCCCGAGGTGCTTGCCGGAGAGGGTGGGCTCCACGCAGCCGGTGGCGGCCCAGTCCCTGAGGTCCTCCGGCGCGTAATCGAACTCGGCCAGGGACTCCATGACCGCCGCGTCGTTGTGCATGGAGGGGGTCGCCGCGGTGATGAGGTTGACCTCGCACAGGCGTTTGAGATAGGTCTCGGAGTTCTTCTCCGGGTGGTACCTGGCGTTGACGTTGGGGTCGCGGATGCCGAGGATCTCGGTGACCTTGAGGAAGATGTAGGTCATGTCGTTGACCGCGTCCTCACCCTGCGGCGTCACCCCTCCCAGGGTGATGGCCTGGTCGGATGAGCTGCCGCCGAAGAGGTAGTTGCCGATGTCGGGGATGAGGGGGAGGTGGTCGGTGCAGCGCATGTAGAAGCAGCCTACCAGCTCCACCGCGCGCCTGACGTATTCGTCGCGTTCCGCGGGGGTATGGAGCCCGGCCATGTCCGCCTCGAAGAAGGGCTGCAGCCACTGGTCCATGCGCCCGATGGAGAGCCCGGCGTTGGTGCTCTCCATGTGCAGCCCCACCCAGCCTATCCAGATGGCGTTTACCGCTTCGTCCAGGGTCTCCGCGGGATTCTCGGGCACCTTGGCGCAGATCTCGGCCAGGCGCTCCAGCTCGGCCCTGCGCGTGGGGTCGCTCTCCTCCGCGGCATCTTTGCGCGCCTGCTCCGACAGGTTGTGTGCATAAGAGGTGAGCCCTTCCAGGCAGAGGACCATCCCCCGCAGGGCGTCTCTCTTTTCCGGGGAGGCGCCGGTGTCGCGCGTGAGCTCCTCGGTGATCTCGGCGATGATGCCGCTGGTGCCCAGGCGCAGCAGCTTGGGGAAGTCGGCGATGGTGTGGGAGAGGGCCGCCGTCTTCCACATGAAGTAGACCGCGAAGCGCTCGTCCAGTTTCTGGGAGAGGGGCTGGCCATACCTGTCCCTCACCCACTCGCGGCAGTTGCGCTTCGTCCAGTAAGGGAAGACATGGTGGTGGAGGACTTCCACGGTCTCCGCGGAGATGTCGTAAGGAAAGAGCGGCCGGTCGGGGCAGGTGGTCAGCTCCGACCAGATCAGGGTGCCGTGGGTGTCGGGGTAGAGCACCACACCTATCTCCCTGGAGGTGGTGGTTCCGGCAACGAGGTCGCCGCTCCTGATGATGGGCTTGCGGCCCTCCATGAGGTGCTTGAAGGCGTGTCCCTGCCGCAGCTCGGGGACCCAGGCGTTGCCGCTGTTGTCCGTCTCGAAGCCGTTGGCCATGAACCAGTCGGTGAGCAGTTTGGGCCGCTCATGGCAGATCTCCGGTTTCACCGTGAAATGGATGTCCAGGAACCGCTCCAGGCGGGGGAAGTCCTCCAGGCACAGGTGCGAGAGGTAAGGGTCCTCGAGGTACTTCACCCCGGGGTCGGTCTTCTCGCCCCGCAGCAGGCCCTTCTTGCGCCTCGGCATCTCTTTCCTCAGCTCGGGATCGGGGTCCGGACACTGCCGCAGGCGCTCCTCGGCGTCCTCGCGCGCCTGTTTCTCCAGTCGCTTGCGGTTCATCTTGTCGGTGACCAGGGAGACGTAGAAGTTGAAGAGCGTGAGGTAAGTGAGGTTTCCCTCCACGCGATAGCGGTTCTTGAGCAGCATGTTAAGGAGTTCGTTGGGGGGTACGCTGAGGATACTCATGATAACATCGTCCCCGGAAAGGACCATCAGCGCGTCCACGTCCGCTGGTATGGCTCCCTTGACCTTCATCTTGCCGCCCCGGGAGATGAGGGCCTGCTCCACGCTGCCGCTCTCGGTGCGGAACCCGATCACAAAGTCCAGCCAGGAGCCGTTGCCCCGCAGGTAATCCCGGAGGGACGAGCGGTGGTTGTAGTTCGCGGCCATGAGCCTGAGCGCAGTGCCGGCAAGAAGGTTGGCGGATGATCTCCCGTTCACGCTTCCTCCTCTCGAGCGAGTGCCCCTAACCGCGCACTGTAACCATCTCGGCGGGGCAAATCACCGTGTTCTGCTTGTCAATATAATAACAGCCAAGGCGATGACACGGCCGTTTTCCGTCATGGCCAGGCTTCCGCCACACGTCGGCGGTCCCTTCCGGCCACCCTCGCAGGCTGGGCCCGGCGTCTCCCGGCACGTGAGGAGACTGTCACCAGCTAACTGGTTGACCGCGATCATGCCGTGCTTTCAAGATGGGGCGCGGGGCGGCCGATACTGATATGGTCGATTGTTATTAGCGATGCTGAAGCGTATAATCAGCCATTGTATATCAAGGTGGGACGAGAAAGTAGAAAGAACGTTTGAAATTAAATCTCATCGCCCCCACGAAGCAGGGCGAGACATATCTCTTCAATAAAGGACTGCTCGCACCCCTCGGCCTCATGTACCTGGCGGCCCATACCCCGCCCGAGGTCGATGTGCGCCTCATCGACGAGAACGTGGAGCGTATCGACTTTTCCCAGGTCCCCGACCTGGTGGGGATCACTACCATGACCGCCACCGCCCCCCGTGCATACGAGATCGCCAGGCGCTACCGCGCCCGGGGGGCAAAGGTGGTGCTGGGGGGCATCCACGCGTCGATGATGCCGGAGGAGGCCTTGCGCCACGCCGACGCGGTGGTGGTGGGGGAAGGCGAGAGCATATGGCCGCGGGTCCTGGAGGACTTCCAGGCGGATGACCTCCAGCCACTCTACCACCAGGAGGAGTTCATCGATTTCTCGCGGCCGGTGCCGCCCCGCCGGGACATCATCGATCCCGGGAGATACTGGAGCGCCAATGGGGTGCAGACTTCACGCGGTTGCCCCCACGCCTGCAATTTCTGCTCTGTCACCGCGTTCAACGGCCGGCGCGTGCGCATGCGCGAGGTGGACAATATCCTGGAAGAGGTGGAGTCCCTGCCCCGCCACAACCGTATCCGCCACAAGGTGGTGCCCTTCGTGGACGACAACATCGCGGCCAACCCCCGGCGCGCCAAGGAACTGTTCAAGGAACTCATCCCCATGAGATTGAGGTGGGGGTCGCAGGCCTCCATCACCTTCGCCCGCGACGAGGAGCTGGTGGCCCTGGCGGCGGAGAGCGGTTGCCACTTCCTCTTCATCGGGCTGGAAACGATGTCCAAGAAAGCCCTGTCGGAGATGGGCAAGTCCCAGAACAAGATCGAGGAGTACGGCGAAGCGCTGCAACTGCTGCGGAAATACGACATCCACGTAATGGGGGCCTTCGTCTTCGGGTTCGACTCAGACGACGAGTCCGCCTTCACCGACACGCTGGATTTCGCCATGCGCAACCAGATCCAGGTGGCCCAGTTCGCCCACCTCGTGCCCTATCCGGGGACGCGCCTATACCGCGAACTCATGGAGCAGGGCAGGGTTGAGCCGGAGTTCTGGTTCGAGCCCTCCTGGGATTCCAGGGTGGTCTATACGCCGAAGAACTTCAGCGCCGCCTGGCTCACCGAACGCACCCACAAGGTGCAGAGGGACTTCTACTCCTACCGCTCCATCGCCAGGCGCATGTACTACCACCGCCACTGGAGCTACTGGTTCGCCTTCAACCTGCTCTACCGCCACTCCCTCTCGAGCGGCCGCTCCCACGAGGTGGGCGACCACGCGGGGGCGGGGAACGGCAGAAAGTGGTTCTTCCTGCCGCGCGCGGTGAAAGCAAAGAGCGAGAGCCAGGCCTGAGACCGTATTCGGGCTTATCATACGGAACTTATAGGAGAGGCGTCGTGAAAAGAGTAAGGGTATGTCCGGAATGCGGAGTGCCGAAGAGTATATCCCGGGAGAACCGCTGGCAGAACAACGGGGCTATCCTGACCTTCGACAAAGATAAGGATACCGCCCGGGAACGCAGTGCATTTTATGAGGTAGACGGCCTGAACGGATTGTTCCAGAATATCGAGGCGATGATCGGCAAGTCTATCTTTCGGATCGTCATCGAAGCAAGGCGCAAAGACATCCTCGGCCTTCTCGAAGAGTATCTGTCTGGAATAAGGGGCGTCATGGCTCGCTCGATAGGAAGGCGGATCGTCTACAACAGCGTAGCGACCATGGGAGCCACATTCGGGCTCGGTCATTTCGAGGTCCGGGACATCAGGGCGGGAGACCACGTCACCATCTACTGCAGGAATGTTTATAGCGAACCCCTGCTGGCCGGGGATCTTGCGGCTGCTTTCAACGCGCTCGAAAGACTACCGGCCGCCGTTGATTTCGAGGAGACCGCAAACGGTCTTCTCTGCACGATAAGCCGGGGAGCGGAAGACGAAACGATAAGCTCCCGGCTTCAACCGGAATACATCGCCCCCAAGCCCGGATCGGTCCGCTTTGACAGGTGTTCGAAGTGCGACACCCCTCTCTATCTGAAAGAGGTCATCTATGACCATGAGGAGGGGATCATAACGGACAGGAAGACCGGAAGGCGCATGACCTTTCTCAGCACGAGCAACCTCGAGGCGATCTTCAAGGAATTGGAGGTCGAGTTGGGAGAGGACATCATACCAGTCATCCTGGAAGCCCAGAAGGATTACACGAAGAGCGCCCTGCGGAGCGAGGAGATAGAGTCAGAAACCGATATAAGGAGCTTCCTGGCCATAAGGGGCCTGGGCGAACTCACCGACTGCCGTCTCGATGATGACCATCTGGAGGCAGTAGTGGAGAACGCATATCCATATCTTCTGGTGGCCGGCCTTCTACACGGCATGTTCGAAATACGCGCCGGCCGTGCAGCGAAGGCCAGCTACACGAAAGGCGACGATGAAAGCCTCCGGATATCGATCGAGGCCTCTTAGCCTCGATCAACCATTCCCAGCCTTTCGGATTCGCTTCATGCCTGCTCCGTCAACATATACCTTCTGCTGCTCTTATTATCATAGCAGCCAATGGCATGTTAAATATGGGGAATGACCGTAATCTGTTGCCCATATTACATTTATAGATAGATGGTAATATATGTAAGGATCACATGGCTCGAAAGGCGTTTTGCTCTGAAAGAAACCCGGCAGAACCAAGATCCTAGCTCTTCTCTAATCACTGCCTTAAGCTGCGCTTTTACGGATAAAGGTTGCTATACATGAAGGAGTCGCAAAAGGACGAGTTCTCTGTTGTATCCAAATCGTGCCCATTTCCGAACGTTAAGATGACCTGAACCCAGCCTTCAATCTGCAACCGGACAGGTCATTGCTGCATGTTACGCTGTTTTCAGATAGATATAGGGCATAGAAGGATAGGAAGAATACCGACATGTATTTCCGGTTTACGGATCATGCGCTGAGAGAGATGTCGAGGAGGGGTATACCAGAAGAGACGGTATATGAGATTATTGAAATGCATGAGCAGGAATATGAGGTTCGCAAAGGCCGGAAGGTGTATCAAGCCCGGAGATTGGATGGTGACCCACCTCGCATTTATCTGTATCGGGTTTTCGTAGATGTGGATAGGCGGCTAATCGAGGTGGTTACCGTCTATCGGACGAGCAAGGTCGACAAGTACTGGAGGAACGAGGCATGAAGGTAACTTATGACAAGGAGACCGATACCCTTACCATAAGGTTCAACGAAAATCCTATAGTCGAGAGCGATGAGGAGAAACCCGGAGTCATCATCGACTTCGACGAGGAGGGAAACATGGTGGGTATCGAGGTCCTCGATGCCTCACGCAGGGTTAAAGAGCCCGCCTCCGTCGAGTTCCACCTGCTTCCATCCGGCTGATGCATATATTCAACAGAAGCCCACGTCTGTCTAGAGCTCAAGCACTAACCTTATCATCCCGGGAGAGCCGTACAGCTTCTCGTTGAAACTCTCCGTGCGAAAAAGGGGAAGAGCATCATGGGGAAGGCAGAATACCGGCACTCTGACGTTTTGACTTGCCTGATTCTGGGTAGAACCATGATGTCGGAAGGGGTCATCACGGTTCTACTCGAGGACGCGATCGAGAAGGCCAAGAGCGAGGGTTATCCCCGGATGCAGGTCACAACCTGGATAGGGAACCTGGCATCGAAGAAAGCGTACGAAAAAGTGGGATTCAAGGTAGACAAGGAGAAAACCCATAAGAGCTTCGAGGAGCTATACGGGTCTCCCGGGCAAGTGAGGTTGATGCTAGAATTTTAGCAATCCACTTTTACTATATCTGGAGGAGCGGTGGGGGAGGGGAGAGGGTTCCGATATGCTGATCTGTATTCAAGGAGTGTAGAAAAATAACATCGGGAGCCGCATATGGGAAATACTCGCTTAATGAAGGGCAGGACCACGAGCGGTTAAGCTTCCCCGGAAATCCCTGCAATTGAAACTCTCGGTGTGAAAATGCGTATTCAGATATGCATGTTGCTCCTGAACAAGCCATATCTTTAGTCAGTATTGTGAGTCGAGGTTTATCACCCCGCCTTAATCCTTACGGAGCTGTAAGAAATATAGTATGGTAAATAATGTAAGCTCATCCAGCTCGAAGGGCGCGGTGTCCAAATCGTGTCCATTTAGCAACGGTGCATAAAGCCCGAGGGCCTGGAGGGATATGTGGAGGCCGCCAGATCCCTTACCCGTTTTCTCAAACTCATGCATCGGGTGCTGGGCTTGCCTGAACAAGTGTCCCAGGTCGGCCATCCGTAGCAGTTCCGCCAGTTCCGAGAATTTCTACCGCGGTCTGGAGGACAAGGCCGTGAAACTGAAGAAGTTAGGCCTCGGTTGAGCCGGTTCCGTCGTCATCCTAAGTGTTCGAATTTCGATCTCATGCCTCTTTAGGAGCATCCACGCCAGTGAATCTGGTATATGGACACCCAAACAAACGACGGCGATAAGAGGGTAAGCATTCTCTTGTAGATATAACTTCCCCGAAAAGCTCCCCACGCTCCCGAAAAGTGCCGGGCTTCAGGCCAGTCTGCGGGCGCCCGCGCACGGCCGCGCGGAGATGAAAAACGGTTCGCGCCCGCTGGCCTCGCGGTAGAGGCCAGGCACCCCGGCAAGATATGCGGGCAGGGACTCGTCGCGGGCGAGAGCGATGACGCAGCCCCCGAAGCCCGCTCCGGTCATGCGGCAACCCCACACCCCCGGCTGGGCCAGGGATATTTCCTGCAGGGAGTCGAGCTCGGGAGACGACACCCCGTAGAGGTCGCGCAGGGAGGCATGGGACTCGTTCATGAGCCGGCCCAGTCTTTCGGGGTCGCCCGCCTGCAGCGAGGCCGCCGCTTCCCTGACGCGTGCGTTCTCGCGCAGGACGTGCTCGGCGCGCATGCGCGAGACCTCGGGCAGCGTATCCCTCACCACCTGGAACTCCTCCATGGTGAAGGCGCTCAGGTCATCCCTCGGCCCTAACCTCGCAGCCATGAGCCCGAGGGCTTCTTCGCACTCCCGGCGCCGCTGGTTATATTGAGAGTCCACCAGCGAGCGTCCGGTGCCGGTGTGCCCGATGAGCAGCGACGTACCCGGCAGGTCGAAGGGCACGAAGTCATAGGCGAGGGTGCGGCAGTCGAGGAGGATGAGGTGGCCCTCACGGGAGAGCGCGACGGCGTACTGGTCCATCACCCCGCAGTTCATGCCGACGAACTCGTTCTCGGCGCGCCATGCGGCCTGCGCCGCCTCCTCCGGCGGGAGCTGCAGGCCCAGGCTCGATGCGGCCAGGGCGGCGGCGATCTCCAGGGAGGCGGAGGAGGAGAGGCCGGCTCCCAGGGGGAGGTTGCTGAAGAACATGGCGTCGCAAGGAGGGGGCTCCCCCCGCGTAAGCGAGAGGATAAAGAACACGCCACGAACGTAGTCGGCCCAGTCCCCACGCCTGTCTATCCCCATCGGGTCGAATTCCGCTGCCTCACCGGTGGTGGCGCTGTAGAGCCGCGAGGGGGGCACATCCCTGGGCCGTATCAGCACATAGGTGCCCTCCGCTATGGCAAGGGGGAGTACCAGGCCGCCGTTGTAATCTGTGTGGTCCCCCATGAGGTTGACGCGCCCCGGCGCGAAGTAGAGGTCGGCAGCGGTGCCCTCCCCGAAGCGGGACTCGAACTCGGCCCGCCTTTCCTCTATCTCCGCCGCCTCCAGCAAGCCCTCACCCCCGTCAGGCATCCATGCCCTGCCGGTCCGCGAACCTTTTCGCGGCCGCCCGCAGTTCCGCCGCTTTTTCCTCGGGGACGGTGGTGTTGATGTGGGCCCAGGCGCCGGTCTCGGAGGACGCGCTGAACTTCAGCTTGTCGCGGTCGCGCATGGGCGGATAGAACTCGATATGGAAGTGGTAATGGGGGTAGTCCTTCCCGTCCGTGGGGTTCTGGTGCATGCACATCATGTACGGGAATGGGATGCCGAAGAGGCTGTCGTAGGCGCCGGTCACGCACTTCAGCACGCGGGCGAGGCCACCTTTCTCGGCCGCGCCCAGCTCCGCCAGGGACCCAAGGTGGCGGTCGGGCATGACGATGACGTCGTAGCCGTACTGGGCGAAGGAGGGCACGAATGCGGTGAAGCCCTCACCTCTCCATACCACCCGCGCGTCCGCCTTACGCTCGTGTTCGAGCAGGTCGCACAGGAGGCAGCGGTGGTGAGCCTCGAAGTAGGCGCGTGTTGACTCCAGCTCGGTCCTGACCCGCAGCGGGATGAAGGGATAGGCATAGATCTGGCCGTGGGGGTGGTGGATGGTCACCCCCACCGCCTCGCCGCGGTTCTCGAAGATGAAGACGTAATCGATGCCGGGCATGCTCCCCAGCTCGCGGTAGCGCTCCTCCCAGTGCCCGACCAGCCTGGCGATATGGTCCAGCGGCAGCTCGGGCAGGGTGATGTCGTGGTCGGGCGAGTACAAGGTGACCTCGCATTTACCGAGACTGGGCCTCACCGGCAACAGGTCGTCTCCGTCGATATCCGGCGGGGGGGGATCCAGGACCAGGGAAGGGAAATCGTTATCGTAGGCGAGGATATCGTAATCGTCGGGGACCTTGCCCGAGCCCGGACAGAAGGGGCACCTTTCATCCTCGAGCAGCGGCCGTTCCTGGCGGCGCGGCGCCACCATCACCCAGGTCCTCAGGAAGGGGTCCCATCGCAGTTCCATCCCTTTCGACCTCCCAGCCTGATCCGTGCCGACTCGACCAACTCGATTATAATGTGAAAATGGGGTCAGGTCTTGTTTCTTGCATACCATAATATGGGAAACATATATCTATGCAGCAAGAGGGCCCTGTGAAAAGCGGTACTTCAACCAGGGTGCCGGGGTATCCAGAAAACAAGACCTGACCCCTTACTTGAGCCGTTCGGTGCGGAGGCGGTCAATCCAGACGTACCGGCAGGCGCCTCTCCAGCAGCATCCTCCTGCCCCTCCAGGGGGACAGGTAGGCGAGGACCTCCACGCCGGAGGAAGCGGCGCGGCGCAGGGTGGCGGAGAAGAGCGGGTCGGTGTCCCCGTGCGGGGAGAAGACCTCGCCCCCGGGGTGTTTGACCACCATGACCATGCACGTACGGTATCCTCCTCCGGCGGCCGAGATGAGTTCCTCCAGGTGGCGGGTGCCCCTGAGGGTAGGCGCATCGGGGAAGAGGGCTACCCCGCCGCGGACCAGGGTGCATCCCTTGACCTCAACCAGGCAGGGAGACCCGTCGCTCTCCAGCAGGAAGTCCAGCCTGCTCGTGCCGTAGATGGGTTCAGGTCTGATGGAACAATCCGGGTCGAACTCGGCCAGGCCGCCCGCCCGCAGCGCCTCCGCGAAAAGCAGGTTGGGGAGGCGGGAGTCGATGTTCACCCAGCCCCGCGGGCACTTCACCCCGATCATGTCCCAGGAGGTGCGCCTGCCCGGGGCCGCCGCGGGCCTCACCCGCACCCGGGCACCGGGCAAGAGCAGTTCCGTGAGGCGTCCCGGGTCGGGCACGTGGGCTTCTTGGCGCACACCGTCTATCTCCACCACGGCCAGGAAGCGGTTGGGGCGCCGCAGGAAGGTCGCCTCGCGGTACGGGCCAAGGTCCATGCGGTCTCTATTTCCCGGTGGCGGCGGCGATCATCGCCTGCACGTTCTCCACCCTGGCGTCGATGGGGATGTCGCAGCCGGAGTGGAGGATGAAGCCCGTGGGGCCAAGCCCCTCCACGAGCCTGCGGCTGTACTCGTAGACCTCGTCGGGTGTCCCGTGGGAGAGCAGGACGGGGGAGACGTCGCCCATGATGCATATGGTGTCCCCGAGGACCTCCTTGGCCTTGAAGATGTCCGTGGAGCCGTCCAGGGAGAGCACGCACTTTCCCGCCGGGAGAGACTTGAACATGTCCAGGTCGCGGGTCCAGTCGGAGTCCAGGTGGAAGATGACGATGATATCGGAGTCGAGCACCTCGTAAGCCAGTTTCTCCAGGTATGGCCAGACGAAGCGCTCCCACAGGGGGCGGGAGAGCATCTCCGAGGCGGAGCGCCAGCCGCCTATCCACATGGCCGGGAACCCGAACTGCTTGTTGGCATTGACCACCATGGGCGCTATCTCGGGGAGGGCGGCGTCCATGGCCGCCTGCACCTTGTCCGGCATGCGGTAGAGGTCGAGGACGAACTGGGCCAGGGTGCGCCCGCCGCAGAACATCTCGTAGGGGGTGGTGATGATTCCCATGACCAGGACCGGGGCGTCGTGCGCCGCCCACTCCTCGATGGCCTGGGGCGCGTACTGGATAAAGCCGCCCAGGGCCTGCCCGAAATCCAGGCCTACCCTCTCCTCGAGAAAGGGGACCATGAAGGCGTTCCAGCCCACCTCGGCGATGCGGTCGTAGTCCCCCGAGGTCATGAGTTCCTTCTCCTGCACCTGCCAGGCCTCATCGTAAGGCAGCTCCCGTCCGGGCACGTGTATGCGGGAGAGCCACGCCAGGCTGAGCATGTCCGGGGTGTAGGTGGCATACTCCATGGCGTCGGCGCCCCCCACGGCGTCCCAGGCCTGGATCATCATCCGCGTGGCTGTCGGCATATCTTTTACGTAATCGCCCAGGCGCGCTCCGATGGCGCCGGCCCCGAAGCCGGAATATTCGAGGACCACTGGAGTGCGGTCGGTCCTCTCCAGCGCGATGGTCTTGAGCACGCGCTCCCTGCGCTCTTCGTAAAGCGGCGTGGTATCCATCATTCACCCCCTGCGATATCGATGGTGAAGTCTCCCCGGCAGTGTCCGGTCTGGTGCATGATGCATCTCTCTATTTTAGGCTCCACCGTGTAGGGGATGCCCAAACTCTCCAGCCAGCATTCGATACGGTACATGACTCCGCATTCGTATTCGTCGATGACCCCCATCTGCCGCATGGCTTTGTAGGCGAAGCACTCGCCGTCCATCCACTCCCAGTGGATGACGTTGGGCGGGACGAAGGTTAAGCTCGCCCGGGAGAAGACCGATTCCGGCAGGGTCATGCGCAGGGCTTCATACACGAAGAGCCGCAGCCCCTCGAAACCACGCAGGTCCTCATCTTCCACCCACAGCGCCTTCCTCGCTCGGGCCATCTCGATGGCGGCGAGGGACCTTATCGCCTGGCGGTTGACCCGGTTGGCCTGCTCCATGCCGGAGTCAAGACAGGTATGGTAAAACCACGTGCCGTCATGGGTCAGCCATCCCTTGCCCAGGAGGTCCTTTAGTTCCTCCCGCGGCACCTCTTCCAGTCTTCTCAATGCCTCACCCCCTATCCGGACAGGTTCGCCTGTTCGGTTACCCTCTCGAGGAACTCATCTACGGGGGGAACGGTCCCGAAGCAGTCCAGCCTGCCGTCCACGGCGATGGCCGGGGTTATCTGCTCGAGGGAGAAGGCGATGCGGTCGGCCAGATCGTCCTCGCCGGCCTGGCGCAGGTAACCACGGAGCTTTCTGACATACTCGGCGTAGGCGCTGTCCTCGGAGGGGTTGAACACGCGCAGCTCCACCTGGTCCGCGCGCTCCCTCAAGGCGGCGATGAGCATCTCGGCCAGGGAATGCTTCTCCTGGTCCCGCAGGTCGAAAACGCCCGAGCACAAGCAGGCCACGGGCCCCAGGAAAACTTCGGCTTTCCTCATGCCGCTCACTCCTTCCAGCCGCCTCCCCGGGCACCTGCACTCCGCGGCGGGCCGTATGCGAAGTATCGCTGGCTACATCAACGCAGATGCGGATGGTCAAGTCAAGGGCAGGGTGAAGCTGAAGATGGAGCCGCCGCCCTCACGCGGCTCGCATGAGATCCTGCCACCGTGGACCTCGACGATCTGCCTGGCCAGGAAGAGGCCGAGCCCCAGGCCTGGGGTCGAGTGGTACTGGGCCTCCTCCACCTGGTAGAAGCGGTTGAAGACCTTATCGCGGTGCTGGGGCGGGACTCCGACCCCCCGGTCAAGCACCGAGACGGCAACCTCCTCGCCGTACCGTTCGATCACCACCTCCACCACGGTGCCCTGGTCGGAGTACTTCACCGCGTTGTCCAGGAGGATGACCAGGAGGTCGTGGAACCTCTCGGGGTCTACTTCGCACTCCAGGGTTCTGTCCGCGGGCTTCAGCTCGAACTCCCACTCCGGGGCCTTGGACCTCATCTCGCGCAATACGCGGTCCGCGAGCGCGATGAGATCGGTCCGGCGTTTCGAGATGTGGAAACGTTCCCGCTCAACCAGGGAGACGTTCATCAGTCCCATGACCATGCGGCCGATCCTCTCCGTAGCCTGGCGTATTGCTCCGACGACCTCTTCCCTGGTCGGATCGTCCATCTCGCTGCCGTGTGCCTCCAGGGTCTCGGTGAAGCCGCTCAGGAGCGCCACGGGATGGCGCAGCTCGTGGGAGGCGATGTCCACGAAATCCCGCAGGCTCTCATTGAAGGCGTAACGCTCCTCCTCGATGCTTATAGCCCGTGCCAGCATGGCCATGGTGTCCATCTCTATCCTGGAGAACTCCCTCGCGTCCTTGTATAGCATGTTGAAACATCCCGTGCTCTCCTCCCGCACGATGATAGGATGGAAGAGGAAGGAGGCGAAACCGTGCAGCCGCACATCGGGGTCATTCGCGAAGATGCCCTCCTCGACGTCCCCGGTGGTGACGGGCCCCTTGGCTCCATGGAGGAGGAGCTTGTAGCAGAGATAATCATCCACTTCCCCTATGGGCATAAACCCCTCCCCGTCCTCCAGGGAGGAGAAGACATAGAAATCGCCTTTTTCGATCCTGCCGTATCTCACCATGTCCGCCGCGAGTATGTCCCTGCCGGTCAGCGCCAGCAGGCGTATGTTCTCGAGGGGGTCGGGCCCCATCCCGAGGAAGCACTCGTTCAGCTTCTGCAGCCTCTCCTCGGCGCGCTTGCGCTCGGTGACGTCCCTGGTTATGCTGAGGAAACCGACTGGTGTTCCCCCTGCGTCCCTGATAATCCTGGAGTTGCTCTCGCTCAGGAAGCGGGACCCGTCCGCCCTTACCGAGGTGAAGAGGATCGGCTCCCCCAGGACGTCGACTCGCTGGCGCATAGGTTCCTCCGCCTTCGGCCATTCATCCGGGACCATGAACTCTATCACGCTCTTGCCCACCATCTCGCTCTCTTCCTTGCACCTGAAGAGGTTGAGGGCGGAGCGGTTGACCATGGTGATCCTCCCCTCCAGGTCGACCAGGATGATCCCGTCCGGTGAGGTCTCGACCACGGAACGGTAGCGCTCCTCGCTCTCCCGCAGCGCCAACTCCGCCCTCCTGCGGTCGGTGATGTCCCTAGTGATAGCGATGAAGCCCGCTGGATTTCCCTCGGCGTCCCTGATGAGGGTGGCGGTTATCTCGCCGGGGAAACTCCCTCCACTCCGGCGCAATATAGTATATTCGCCGGTCACGACCTTGCCGGCCAGAACCCTCGAACGCATCGATTCCAGCGCCTTCTGCCTCTCCTCCGGGGCGATGAGCTCGATGACATTTGTCCCCAGCAGCTCGTCCGGGTCGCCGAGGCCTATGAGTTCCAGGCTCGAGCGGTTGGCCATGAGTATCCTGCCGTCCAGGGTGGAGAGGATGATGGAGTCGGGGGACGTATCCACCAGGGACCGATAACGCTCCTCGCTCTCCCTCAGCGCCTGCTCCGCGGACTTGCGGTCGGTTATGTCCCTGGCATTGACGACGATCCCACGCACGGCCGGGTCGTCGAGGAGGTTGGTGGCCACCGCCTCCTGCCAGTGCCAGGACCCGTCCTTGTGCTGCCAGCGGTATTCCACTCTGTCCGAGTGGCCCGGCTGCTGCACTCCCCTTGCGAAAGCTTCCGCGACCCTGGGGATGTCTTCGGGGTGGAAGAACTTGAAGGCGTCCTCTCCAAGCCGCTCTTCCAGGGAAAACCCCGATACTTTCTCCAGCGAGGGACTGATATATCCCATGGTCCCGTCCGCGTTGAGCACGGCGATGATATCGTAAGCGTTCTCGATGAGAGCACGGAAATATCGCTCGCTGCGGCGCAGCTCTTCGTCAAGGGCTACGCGGTCGGTGACATCGCGGCTGTTCAGGACGATGCCTTCCACCGCGGGGTTGTCCAGGAGGTTGCTCTCCACCGCTTCATGATAGTGCCAGGACCCATCCTTGTGCCTGAAACGCACCATGATCTTAATCTGCCGCGAGGGATCGGCCAGTACATGCTCCAGGGCCTCCCTGCCCTCGCGCAGGTCATCGGGGTGGATGAAGTCCAGGATGCTCTTCCCGTATGTCTCATCGGGAGAGTATCCGGTGATGGCCTTCGCCGACGGGCTCCCCCAGCGCAGGGTCAGGTCCCGGTTGAGGATGATGATCATGTCCACCGCGCTCCTGATGATGGAGCGGTAGTAGCTCTCGCTGCGTTGCAGCTTTTCAGTGGCGGTCTGCCAGTCCCGCGTCCGCTCCTGCACCAGCTCCTCCAGGTGGCTGCGGTGGGATGCGAGTTCCTCCTCCGCACGCTTGCGTGCGGTGATGTCGCGGCAAAAGGCCACGAAATAGGTGCGCTCTCCCGAGCGCACGCTGGATATGGATACCTCCACCGGGAATTCGGTCCCGTCCTTTCTCAGGGCCTGGAACTCCCTGGCCGCGCCCATCATGTCCGGCATGCCCCCGGCGCCGTGGGCGGCGAAGGACTGTATGGAGCGGTCGCGAAACCTCTCGGGGATGAGCGTCTCGTGCATGCGCTTGCCGACCACTTCCTCCTCGGCCTGTCCGAACAGGGCTTCCCCCGCCCCGTTTATATAGATGACCACGCCTCGTTCGTCCAGGACCAGGATGGCGTCGTTGGCGCTGTCCGCCAGGGAGCGGAAGAGGTCTTCCCCGTGGCGCAGTTCCTCCGCCAGCCTGCGGTAGAGGCCCGCGGACGATTCCAGGTCCGCCTTACGCTGGCGCAGCTCCTCCAGCTCCCGGCGGAGCCGGTCTGTCTCCCTGCTTTGCCTGCCGCGCACGTTCCGTCCTCCGACTTTTCCGAGGCCACGACGCCTCGAGAAGAATAGTACAGCGGTACGCCATACCGTTGGATAACCGTAAACGATATATGCGCCGGAGTGGACTGCGACCATCAGAAAAAGCGCTCCGTCAACCTTATTCTACCCCGCGGCATGAAATATATGTCAGATAATAGGGGGCACGAATGTCGGTTTCTCACCGAAGCGATTCCCTGCGCCGTATATGGTCCGGACAACTGTTGACGGGGATGAGCGCGAGGTAAGAGCAGCGTGAAGCGGGGATGCTCAAGTCCTCTCCGCCGCCGGGAGATGCCCCAGCCGGCGGTCGCGGAAGACGAAGAGGTGCCCATGCTCTGGTATGATTAACGAGGGAAATAGCGGCTCGCGGGCGGATGAAGAGACCATGCGCATGAAGAAATTGACCATATGTTCCTGGAACGTGAACGGCATCAGGGCCGCCCACGGCAGGGGTTCCCTCGACTGGTTCCAGGAGATGCAGCCGGACATCCTGTGCCTGCAGGAGACCAAGGCCAGCCTGGAGCAGCTGCCCGACGGTCTCAGGGAGATGGAGGGTTACAGCGCCTTCTACAGCGCCGCGGAGCGCAAGGGATACAGCGGTGTGGGGCTGTACTCGAAGCCGCCGCCACTGGAAGTAAGGAGCGGCTTCGGCATACCGCGTTTCGACGGCGAAGGAAGGGCACTCATGGCCGATTACGGCGCGTTCGTACTCTTCAACATCTATTTCCCGAACGGCAAGCAGTCGAGGGAGCGCCTCCGCTATAAACTGGACTTCTACAATGCCTTTCTGGGGTATGCGGATGCGCTGAGGGCGAAGGGAAAGAGGGTGGTGGCCTGCGGTGATTTCAATACCGCCCACAAGGAGATCGACCTCGCCCGCCCCAGGGAGAACAGCAAGGTATCCGGGTTTCTGCCGGAGGAGCGGGCCTGGATGGACGAACTCGTGGAGCACGGTTACGTTGACACCTTCAGGATGTTCAACCAGGAGCCCGGCCATTATACTTGGTGGGATCTGAAGACCCGGGCGCGCGAGAGGAACATAGGCTGGAGGATAGACTATTTTTTCGTCAGCGAGGACCTGCGCGAGGAGGTGAAGGCCTCGTATATGCTGGAGGACGTGATGGGCTCGGACCACTGCCCGCTGTGCATCGAGCTGAAGGTCTGACCGGGAGGAGGCAGGGATGTTTTCGGACGTCGACGAGATCACCATCAACTATGAGGAGGACGGCGTGCTGGTGGTCGAGGAACTGGACAAGGTGATACTTTCCAAGGGGGCCTGGGCCACCGTCATCTTCCGTTACCGGCAGTGGGAGCAGGCGAAGGAGGACTACGGTCCGGACCGCTTCACCATTCGCCGCTATCGCAAGATGAACGATGAATACCGGCAGCAGGCGAAGTTCAACATCTCCAGTGTCGATCAGGCGAGGAAGATAGTTGAAGCTCTCAACGGCTGGATCGGCGAAGCGGGATCCTGAGGACGCCGGGATGCGGGGACGAGTATGAGACCCGTTGATTACGATGTCGTAGTGGCGGGGGGAGGGCCAGCCGGAGCGGCCGCGGCGAAGGCGGCGGTCGAGGGCGGGCTGAAGACCCTCCTCCTCGAGAAGAAGACCATGCCGCGGTTCAAGCCGTGCGCGGGCCTGATCTTCGAGGAAGCCCGGGAGGCGCTGGAGCTGCACTACCCCGAGATACCAGGCGCGGTCAAGGCCGAACCGTACCATCTGCGCAAGATACTGCTGTACGCCGGGAACCTGCGCGTAGAGGTGGAGGAGGACGGGTTAAGCGTCTGGCGCGACAGGTTCGACCGCTGGCTCTGCGAGTGCTCGGGCGCGGAGCTCTGGGACCATACCGCACTCATTGATTTCTCGGAATGGAAGGACGGGGTGGAGGTCGTCTGCAGGCGCGACGGGGTGGAGACCAGGATCGGCGCGCGCAGCCTCATCGCCGCGGACGGCGGAGTCTCCGCCGTCGCCCGCAGGATCGACCCCGGTTTCATCGGCGGGGCCCCCTTCATCTGCACCAGGCACGAATACCACCGCGCCGACTGCGACCTGGAGCCGGGGGCTTTCCACGTCTTCATGGACGCGGCCTACGGCGTGTATCCGGCGGTGTATTTCAAGGACGACCTCATGGTCGTGGACTCGACCGTCCGCAAGGGCAACAAGATAGGCCCGACCCGCAGTGCCTTCCACTCCATGCTGGCAAGGGACTTCGGTTTCCGCTCCCACGAAGAGGTATATACCTTCGGGTGCAGCGCGGTCTTCACCGCCGCCATCAACCGCTTCTGCTTCGGGACCTCGCGGGTCCTCGTGTCCGGGGAGGCGGCGGGCTTCATGAACGCCCTGGGGGAGGGGATATCCTCGGCACTGGCCACGGGAAGGCTGGCGGGAGAAGCCGCCGCCGCGAGCGGAGGATCCCCTCCTGGAGCGATCTACCGCGCGAGCATCAAAGGCGAGCGGGAGAGGACGGCCCGCGAGTGGTCGCTTCTGGGGCTGCTCAGGGGACAGGCCCGGCCCGAGCTCCGGGAAGCGCTGATGAAGCTGCCGCTCTCCGCCAAGCTGCGTTTCGTGAGGGCGGTCCTGGCCTGGCAACGCGGCGGCGGCGTGGCCCCCGGCCCCAGCCTGGACTCCATCGAGGTGGCGCTGCGCAGGCTTCTCCGCGGCACCTACGACTACCGATCGTAACTGCTTCAATAATACTGGACGATTCTTTTCCGTACGCGCACGTGCCGGGTCCGGCCATCCGGAAATGGACGGGCGACAGGCACCGCCGCGTCGCCCCCCGGCGCCGCCGTCACCATCGTGATGCAATTTACCGGGCAGAAGTATCAAGTTCCAGCAATGCCCTCTATCCAGTCCAGGATGTCCGGGTAGACCTCGGTGTAGACGCGCTTGCCCATGACCAGGTCGGTGTGGCCGTAACCCCGGTAGTTCTCGAAGCGCTTCACCGCGCTGGAGACCCTCTCGTAGCCGTATTCCCGCACGTTGTCCGGGCCGACGAAGTCCTCGGTGCCCGTGATGAAAAAGAGGGGCGCGGTTATCCGGTCCATGCCGGCGGTGTAGTTGCACTCGCCGTTATAGCCCTTGAGGTCGGGATCGCTGGCCAGCACGGCGATCTGGGCGGTCATCAGGGTGGTGACGTTGTCGGAGGCCTGCTTGATCAGGCTGTAGCCCACGTCCGGGTCCACGTTCCTGGCGTTATAGAGGGCGATGGCGACGGGACCGTGTATGGCCAGTATTCTGCCCAGGCGCGGGAAGCGTGCGACGAAAGCCCCCAGCCTGCTGATGGGGACCTTGGGAGAAGCGTCGCTTGCTTTTTTGAGGAGGCCGGCCGCAGCATCCGCGATCTTGTCGAGGTTGGGTATGCGCTCCAACCGGGCTATCCAGTCCCCTCCGCCGCAGTGCAGGCCGGGAGGGCTGCCGATGGTTACCCCCCCCAGGAGGGACGCGTTGCGTTCCCTGGCCAGGTCCGGGTCGGTGGCGACGCGGAAGTGGCCGTCCAGGCTCACCGGCTTCACTCCCTGCAGGTACATGTAGAGGACGATCCCGCCCATGCTGTGCCCGATCCAGATAGGCCTGCGCCCCGTCTTCTCGCTGACGCCGTTGACCAGGGCGGGCGCGTCCAGGGAAGCGAGGTGGTCGACGGAGTGGCGCCAGTCTCCGACTCCGCACATGTAGGGCTCCCTCCCGCATCCCTGGAAGCTGGATATCCACACGTCGTAGCCCCGCTCCGCCAGGTAGAGGGCGATGTTGTGCTCGTGGTGCGGGAGGTCGAACTCCAATCCGTTGCCGGTGAATCCATGGGCGAAGAGGACCGGCTGGGCGCCCTCGTTCACGTACCTCTTGAGCCGCAGCGTCACCCCGTCCGTGGTGGTGACGCTCTCCACCCTGCTCTGGAGATGGGAGAGACAGGCGGGGTCCTCTTCGGGAAAGGGCTCCCGGTAAACGCGCCACGTTGCCGCCGCACCCAGGGATGCCGCGGAGATGAAAGAGCACTTCGCGATCTTTCTGGTAATGCCCATGACTACCCCCCGAATAAATCGAACCGTCATTGCCAGCAGAGACGCCGTGATAATTCTACCATACACTTCTGGTGATGCCGTCTGCTCCACGCCGCGCGCCGCGAACTCATGATATGCATCATGGGGGTTTAAAGTCCCGGGATGCAGGAAAGGATGATGTTAGTAATAAATGGAAATATGGCCGGGAGCCTGTCGCGCAATCTCGGATACGGCGCGTGGGGGGTCATGTCTTCACGAATTCTGTTTCAGGAGACGGCGGGTCTTCCCGCTTGCCTGCGGGGAAATTGAATTCTGAAGACATGACCCCACTTTTTCAGCCCGCCACATGGTTTGCGCAACAGTTTGCGCAACAGGCTCTTGGGCGTGGGATTATGCATTTGGATGCGGTCCTCATCCCCGGGTTGGGCCGGCTGTCAACCGGGTCCAGATCATCCTTCGAGACGGAAACGCGCACCCTTACGCATACATAATACCGTCCTTTCGTCTCAACCCGCAGCAGGCGCGCTCCGAGATGTTTAGTGCGAGTGAAGGTTTTAGGGATTATGTTTCTCGTGACAGAACAGGTAAGGGGAGTGAGTGACGTGGCCGAGAGCAAGGAATCGCGCAAGCTTCACAGCAAGAGATCCAGGATACTGTACGAGGTCACCGGCCTGGTGGTCGTCCTGGTGATAGTCTCGGGACTGATGACCTTCCTCTTCGTCAACGCTACCTTCAACCGCCTGGTAGACAAGAGCATCGACAAGGTGGTCGAGGAACAGGCGGCTACCATCGATTCGGGCCTGAGGTATGTGGCGCAAAAGGAATCGGAGTCCATATTAGGCGACCTCTCGCAATTGTCCATGGAAGAACTGATCGAGATGAGCAACACGGCTGAGGAGACGGGAGAACCCAGCCAATTCGCTTTGGATGCCGCCGAGCGCATGAAGAAATTGGTGGCTGAAAAGGTGCTGGGCTTGGCCATGGTGATGGATATCAGCTTGGCGAATCCACCATTCGTTTCGGAAGACCTAGTCATGGTCTCCACAAACGAAGAGTTGATAATGCAGAAGCCCCCCGAGGCGGTACTCGCTGCCATCGAGGAGGTGAGAGCGGAAGGCAAGACATATGTCTACCTTGAAGAAGGTATGCCGGAGCTCGGCCTGGAGGGGGAGTATCTCCTCTCCCTCTACGATATGTCGGACCTGAACCCCCTCTTCACCGGGCAATGGGGCGCGCACTTCGTGCCCATGAGTGAAGCCGTGGCGAGCATAAAGGACTTCTACGCCAGCGAGAAGAACCGGGCCGTGCTGATCATCGGCCTGATCATCGCCGGCTCCGTCCTGCTGGTCATCCTCATCACCTTCTTCGTGCTGAGGTCCCTCATCCGCAGGCAGATAACCGAGCCCATAGACGCTCTGGCGATTACGGCGGGCGAGGTAATGGAGGGCAACCTGGACGTGGAGATCGAGGTGCACGAGGGCGGCGACTTCGAGGGGCTCGAGCGGGCATTCAGGGAGATGGTGGACAGCATCAAGAAGTTCATCGCCCGCTCCGTAGGGGAGGAGTAGGCCCGGGAGTGAGGTGACCGGGCTCGCTCACAAGGTGCTTTTACGGCCCGGGGCCTCCGGGTAACGGTCCCGCTCGCAAGGCCTCTCGGAGACCGACCCGGTAGTTCCCCGGGCTGGGGGCAGCGCAGATGGAATGTCGCCCGGGCGCCTCACGTCCCGGGCCGTGGGTTTATATCAAACGACACCCGGACCGACTCCAGCCATTCAGCCACCCTTATGCCCGGTTGTCCTCGGCCCGGGGCCTCCGGGTAACGGTCCCGCTCGCAAAGCCTCACGGAGACCGACCTGGTAGTTCTCGGGCAAGTGGCTGCGCAGACGGGGTGAGCCCGGGCGCCGCGACGTCCCGGGCCGTGGGCTTGATATAGGCGACACCCGGGCGGGATCCTCACTTTTTTCACCACGGTACGCGCACGGTTCCCGGCATCAGGCCGACCTCAGGTAATCAGTGGTTCTTCAAAATCGCAGGTTAATGCCGGTTGACATGAGGGGGAAGCCGTTCTAATATATATTTACTGACCGTTAAGTAAACATGGTCCCAGCATATGTACAGTTCACGTTATCGATAGATGCCCGACTCCGTCACTAGGAGCCCGCAGATACGTAAGGAAGAAGCTCTTCAACCCCGAGGAGGAAGGTGCCATGACAGCGGCGAGCCTGTTTTTCAACCAGGAACACGACATGCTGAGGCAGAGTGTCCGCGAATACGTTGACCGGGAACTCGTCCCGTACGCGGATGCCTGGGAGGAGGAAGGGTTCTTCCCCGACTCCGTCTTCAAGCGCATGGGCGAACTGGGATACCTGGGCCTGCATTTCCCGGAGGAGTACGGAGGCGGCGGAGGGGACTACTTCACCAACATCGTGCTCATGGAGGAGCTGTCCAAGTGCGGGTCGTTCGGCGTGAGCACGGGTATCGGCGTGCAGATCGGCATGGCCACGCCCCCCATCCTCAAGTTCGGCACCGAGGAACAGAAGCAGGCCTACCTCGTCCCCGCCATCCAGGGCGAGAAGATCGCCTGCCTGGGCATAACCGAGCCCGGGGCCGGTTCGGACGTTGCGGGCGTCAAGACCTACGCCGAGAAGGTCCCCGGGGGCTGGAGGGTCAACGGCAACAAGATATTCATCACCAACGGCTGGCGGGCCGACTTCATGACCCTGCTCGCCCGCACGGACAGGGAACAAAAAGGCTACAAGGGGATGAGCATATTCCTGGTTGACACGAGCACGCCCGGCTTCGTTAAGTCCCGCAAGCTGGACAAGGTGGGGCAGTGGTCCAGCGACACCGCCGAGATCTTCTTCGAGGACATGGTCATACCGGAGGACTCCATGCTCGGGGAGGAGGGGCGCGGCTTCTACAATATCATGTGGGAGCTGCAGGGAGAGCGCCTCGTGGTCGCGGTCGGGATGATAGCCAGCGCGGAACTCACCCTCCAGCAGGCCATCGACTACGGCAAGGAGAGGGTTCAGTTCGGAAAGCCCGTCATCAAGAACCAGGCCATCGCCCACCGTGTCGCCGACCTGGCGACGGAACTCGAGGCGGTCAAGGCCCTCACCTACCAGACTGCGTGGAGGGTCGAAAACGGCGATTATCCGGTGAAGGAGATATCCATGGCCAAGCTCATGAGCACCATCGTGGCGTTCAAGGTGGCTGACGAGGCCATGCAGATCATGGGCGGATACGGCTACATGATGGAGTACCCGGTGCAGAAGGCATGGAGGGACGTGCGCATCGCGCGCATCGGAGGCGGCACGGACGAGATCATGCGGGAGATCATCGCCACCACCATGGGCTTGTACTGAGAGGGGCAGACGGCCATGAACAAGTCGCGCTGGAACGAGATCCTGGAAGTATCCGCCCGGCTCTTCCGGGCCAAGGGCTACCGGGCTACCACCATGGACGACATCGCGGCCGAACTTAACGTGACCAAGCCCGCGCTCTACTATTACATCTCGACCAAGCACGACCTGCTGTATGCCGTCTGCGAGTCGGCCATAGAGAGGCTCATGGACGGGGTAAGGGCAATCATGGCCGAGCGCTGCGACACCGTTGAAAAACTGCGGCGACTGATCTTCTGGCACGTCAACATGTTCTCGGAGCACGGCGACTTCACCACCGTCTACCTGGCCGAGGAGAGCGAGCTGCAGGAGGACAAGAGAAAGTTTATCCGCTCTCTGAGCAGGGAGTTCGAGACGTCATACCGCGAGCTTCTTGACCTGGGGATAAAAGAGGGCAGATTCCGCGACATGGACGTACACATGGTGGTCCGCGCCATCTCCGGCATGTGCAACTGGCTCTTCGACTGGTACCGCCCGGACGGGCGGTCCACCGCCGATGACATCGCGGGCGTCTTCTACGACCTCATCCTCAATGGCTGTGAGAGAAGATGAGATAGAGGCCTGCAAGATAGTACCCGGATCGCAGGTATACCGAGAAGGGGAGGATGAACGAATGGATGACTGGAGAAAAGACCAGGAGCTGCTGGTCATGGAAGGGCGCATCAAGGTGCCCTACCGCTGGTTCGCCGGCGAGGTGGGCACGCGTTACCTGGAGTCGCTGCGCGACGCGGGGAAGTTCCTGGGGACCCGCTGCTCCGGGTGCGATAAGGTCTATCACGTCCCGCGGCGCAACTGCCCCGACTGTTTCGAGGAATGCTCGGAGTGGGTGGAGCTGGGATCATCGGGGATCCTGGAGACCTACACCGTCGTCAGGAAGCACCACCCCCAGCTCGCGCCCCTGCCGCTGCCCTACGGATACGGCATCATCAAGCTCGAAGGAGCGGATACCGGCTTTCTGCACCTCCTCGGCGAGTTCGACGATAAAGACCTGGAGGTGGGGATGCTGGTGGAGGCGGTCTTCTCGGACGCGAGGCAAGGCAACATCCTCGACGTGAAGTATTTCCGCCCGGCGAAGGGGGTGGAGTAGATGGAACCGGTGGCGGTCGTCGGAGTGGGTATGACCCAGGTCAAGCGGGAGAGGAAGGCGGACGGCTACCCGGACCTGGTCTTCGATGCCACGCGCGCCGCCCTGGACGACGCGGGCATGTCCATCGACCAGATCGACAACGTGGTGACCATCTCCAACGACTTTTTCGACGGGCGGACCATATCGTCCATGGCCATCATGGACGCCTGCGGCTCCTACGACAAGAACGTCACCACCGTGGAAGGGGACGGTACTTTCGGGGCCTTCTTCGGGGTCATGCGCGTCCTCTCCGGGAGCTACGGCACCACCCTGGTATGTGCTCACCACAAGGGCTCGGAGAGCCAGATGCCGCTGATCACCAACGCCATGTTCGATCCCATATTCGCGCGGTCCCTGGGCATCGATGCGGTGACCTCCTCCGCCCTGCAGGCCCGGGCGTACATGGCGAAGTACGGCATCACGGAGGAGCAGTGCGCCATGGTCTCGGTGAAGAACCACGGCAACGCCTTTAAGAACCCCATCGCCCAGCTACCCCTGGAGCTGACGGTGGAGAAGGTCATGTCCTCGCCCTACATCGCGGACCCCATCAAGCTCCTCGACTGCTGTCCCATCTCCGACGGGGCCTCCGCGGTCATCTTGGCTTCGGAGGAGAGGGCGAAGAAGATCACGGACAAGCCGGTATGGGTAAAAGGGGTCGCCCACTGCAGCAGCGCCTATCAACTGGGGGACCGCAACCTCTACTGCGTCTGCGCCCTGGAGGAGGCGGCGAAGAAAGCATACGCCATGGCGGGCGTAAGCGAGCCCGCCAGGGATATCGACCTTGCGGAGGTCTACGACGCTTTCTCTTACATGGAACCCCTGTGGCTCGAAGGGCTCGGAATATGCGAGCGGGGCGAGGGCGGGAAGCTCACCGAGTCGGGCAGGACCGCCCTGGACGGCGAGCTGCCGGTCAACGCCTCAGGAGGCTGCCTCTCCGGCAACCCGGTCCTGGTGGCCGGGCTCAACCGTATCATCGAATGCGCGCTGCAGATCAGGGGAGACGCGGGCGAGCACCAGGCGGAGAGGGTCAAGACCGCCGTGGCCCACGGCATCAACGGTCCCTGCGGGCAATCCCACTGCGTATGGGTCCTGGGAGGTGAGAAGTGATGGGCAAGCGAGTAGCGGTCACCGCGGTAGGCATGACCCGCCAGCGTTCGGCGCGCCCGGACGTCAGCGGCCAGGAACTCATAGGCGAGGCGGTTCGTATGGCCCTGGACGACGCCGGCATGACCCGCAAGGACATCGACGCCATCGTCATCGGCAACATGGACCACTTCGAGGGCATCAACTACGTGGACACCTGGTCGGTGGACGGCAGCGGCGCGCTCATGAAGCCTATCATGAAGCTGACCACCGGCGGCACCACCGGCACCACCATCGCCATGGCCGCCTACTACCACGTAGCTTCAGGCCTCTTCGACCGCGTGCTTGCCATCGGGTGGGAGAAGAACTCCGAGTCCGACACCACCGGCGCAATCATCACCGCCTTCGACCCCTTCTGGGACCGCCCCATCTTCGCGGGCGCGGTGGCGGGACTGGCCATGGAGGCCACCGCCTACATGAAGGAGACCGGCGCCACCGAAGAGGACGCGGCTTACGTGGCAGTGCGCGAGCGCACCCACGCCCTCAACAACCCCTACGCCCACCTGCACCTCAACATGACCATCGCCGACGTCATG
Organism: Actinomycetota bacterium; assembly: GCA_040757835.1. Lineage (NCBI taxonomy): Bacteria > Bacillati > Actinomycetota > Actinomycetota bacterium. The sequence goes on along the minus strand of JBFLWJ010000005.1, from coordinate 12,843 downwards.
AACTCCCCCTACCTCTCCTGGCCGGTGAAGATGGGGGACATGTGTCCGCGCACCGACGGGGCCTGCGCCCTTATCTTCGCCTCCGAGGACGTGGCGGACGGGTTTCCCCGGAAGCCGGCCTGGATCCATGGCGTCGCCGACCGCCACCTCTGGGCCTACACCAGCGACCCATACCTGGATTTCAAGACCGGTGAGGCCTGGTTCCCGGCCATGCAGAAATCCTCGCAGGACGTCTACAGGCGGGTGGGCATAACCGACCCACTGGAACAGTTCGACGTGGCCGAACTCTACCTGCCGTACTCCTTCGCGGGGCTGCGCTACATGGAGTCCCTGGGGTTCTGCGAAAAGGGAGGGGCTCCCGCCCTCACCCGGGCCGGCACCTTCGATATGGGGGGCAAGTGTCCGGTGAACCCCTCGGGCGGGGTGATGTCCTCCAACGCCATCGGCGCCACCGGTCTCATCCGGGTGGCGGAATGCGCCTGGCAGATACAGGGACGGGCGGGCGACCGCCAGGTCCCCGACGTCGAACTGGCCCTGGCCACGGGGTTCGGGGGCTGCTTCTGGTCCGACGTGCTGGTCCTGGGCAAAGAGAAACCGGAAAAGGCCAGGGGGTGAGAGAGATGAGCGAGGAGAAAAAGGACCTCATAACGCTGGAGAGCGGCGAGATGGCGCAGCCCTTCGCCTGGTCGGCCGGGACCTACGGCTCCAAATTCCTCACCGAACTGCGGGACAACAAGAAGTTCGTCGGGGTGAAATGCCCGCAGTGCGGCAAGGTATACGTGCCGCCGCGCAGGGTGTGCGGTCCGTGCTTCGTGGAGCTGACGGAGCTGGTGCCGGTGTCGGACGAGGGCGAGATCGTCACCTGGACAGTGGTCAGTTTCGGCTTCGTCGACCCGGCCACCGGCAAGCAGAAGCCGGTGCCGTACTGCTACGCTGCCATCATGCTGGACGGCGCGGACACCGTGCTGCTGCATTTCGTCGACGAGACCGACCCGGAGAAGATCCAGATCGGGGCGCGCGTCAAGGCGGTCTTCGAGGAGGAGCGCACCGGCAGCCTGCTGGACATCAAGCACTTCGAGATGGTCTAGCCGATCCCCGGAGTGGACCTGGTGGGGCAAGGCGCTGAAAACGTCACAACGGGCGAAGGGAGCGGAGCGGACGGGCGTGGCGATCTCCAGCTGCGGGAAGATGACTGTATGTGGCCTGGGAGAAGAACCGCATGGTGGACCGGTCATCGTTCTTAGGAGGTAAGACATGGAGACCGAGGTTTTCAGGGTAGAGATGGTCGACGGCGTGGCCCGCTGCACCATGGACGGGCCGATGATGAACGCCATGGGAGACAAGCTGCTATTCCCCCTCATGAAGGGGTTACGGTCCGTCCTGGACGACGACGAGGCCAGGGTCATCGTGATAAGGGGCGAGGGGGGCAATTTCTCCGTGGGCGCTGACCTCACCATCATGGGCGACAAGATGGACCCGGTGTTGATGCGGGACAACATGCAGATCATGGGCCACCTCATCCGCGAGCTGCACGAGGGACCCAAGCCGGTCATCGCCGAAGTGGACGGCTGGGCGGTGGGGGGGGGATTCGGCCTGGCCATGTCCTCCGATATCACCTATGCTACCGAACGGGCCCGTTTCTACCTCAGCTTCATCAAACTCTCCATCGTCCCTGACTTCGGCTCCGCCTATTTCCTCGCCCACCGGGTAGGGATGGCCCAGGCCAAGGAGATCGCCCTCACCGGCAGGATCGTGGAGTCCGAGGAAGCCCTGCGCATCGGGCTTATCAACCGAATCGTCCCCCATGAGGAGATAGCGGACGAGGTGATGAAGCTGGCGAGCAGGATGGCGGGACGCTCTCCTCACATCCTCAACCTCACCAAGCGCATGCTCAACACCGCATACACGGTTGACCTGCAGACCCTCATCGACTTCGAGTCCCACGCACAGGCCCTGGCGGTGCTGGCGCCGGAACATCGCGAAGACGTAAAGAAATTTTTCGAAAAACAAACCGGAGATAAGAAATAGGTACTACAGTATGCATCGCGAAAGCGACAGCGACGCCCGTAGGGCGGCGCGGCGGTGTCCCAACGCCTGGACCGAGCGGAGCGAGAGTAAGGCCTGGCACGTGTACGTAACGGTGGAGCGATAAGGTGTTAAAGACCCGCATAACCGAGCTCTTCGGCATCGAGCACCCCGTACTCGGGGGCTGCATGCAGTGGATTACCGGCCCCGAGTTCACGGCGGCGGTGAGCAACGCCGGTGCCCTTGGCATCATGTCCTCGGCCATGTTTCCCACCCAGGAAGAGTTCAGGGAAGCGTTGCGCAGGCTGAAGGGACTCACCGCCCGGCCCTTCGCGGTGAACCTCAACCTGTTCCCCGCCCTCCGCCCCATAGACAACGAGCTCTACGTGGACGCTATCCTCGCGGAAGGGGGCGTGGGCATAGTGGAGACCAGCGGCTCGCGCCCGCCGGCGTCGCTGCTGGCGCGGCTGAAGGAGGCGGGCATCGTGCTTATGCATAAGTGCACGAGCGTGCACCACGCCGTCGTCGCCGGGGAGATGGGCTACGACGCCGTGACCGTCTTCGGCAGTGAGGGGGGAGGGCATATCGGCGATGCCGGCCTCACCTTCCTCTCCATGGTCCCCCGTTGCGTGGACCTGCTGGAGATACCGGTGATCGCCGCGGGCGGTATCGCCGACGGCAGGGGGCTGGCCGCGGCCCTGGCCCTGGGGGCGCAGGGAGCGCTCATCGGCACCAGGCTGCTGCTCTCGGAGGAGAGCCCCATACACCCGGACCTCAAGCGCAGCATGCTCGAGGCATGCGAGACCGACACCGTGACCGTGCTGGGGACGGTCCACAACAACCTGCGGGTGTGGAGGAACCGGGCGGCGGAGAAGGCGGCCGAGCTGGAGGCGGCCGGAGCACCCTTCGAGGAGATAATCAAGGTGGTGGCCGGATCGCTCACCCGCAGCATGTTCGAGACGGGAGACCCCGACGAGGGGATCATCGTCTGCAGCCAGGATATCGGGATAATCCACGAAATAGAACCGGTCAGCGAGATCGTCTCCGGCATGGTCAGGGAGGCGGAACGCGTTGCGGACCTGCTGGCCGCGGGAGATCTGACCGCGAGATAAGGGAGGGTTACACGATGAAGGATTATGACGTTGTGGTCATCGGAGCCGGCCTGGGAGGGCTTTCCTCGGCCGCCAATCTGGCCAAGGCGGGAAAGAAGGTGCTGCTGCTGGAGCGGCATTACGTGCCCGGCGGCTACGCCTCCTCGTTCCTGAGGGGACGCTTCGAGTTCGAGATCTCCCTACACGAGCTTTCGGGGCTGGGGGACGAGAGCAACCCGGGGCCGCTGTGGAAGCTCCTCGATGCGGTGGACGTCACCCGCAGGGTGGAGTTCCTGCGCATCCCCGAGTTCTACCGCTGCGTGCTGCCCGACGTGGATTTCGTGGTCCCTATCGGAAAGGAGAACTTCGAGAACGCCATGGCCGAGTATTTCCCGGCCGACGCCGACGGCATCAGGGACTTCACCGAGGTCATGTTCAAGTTCGCGCAGGAGGCACTGCGCGCCAACCGCGTCGGCATGAAGATGGTCATGGAGCACCAGGAAGAGTTCCCCACCCTGCTCGCCTATTTCGGAAAGAACCTGCAGGAGGTCATGGAGCTCTTCATCAAGGACGAGAGGGCACGCACCGTGCTCAACGTGGTCTGCGGCTATTACTGCAACCCTCCCTCGATGCTCTCGTTCATGACCTATGCCCTGGGCACGGTGAGCTACCTGCGCTTCGGCCCCTGGCATATCAAGGGCAAGAGCCAGGCCCTCTCCCAGGCCTTCGTCGATTCCATCGAGGACATGGGGGGGGACGTGTGGCTGCGCAACGGCGCCAGCCGCATCCTCACCGAGGGCGGCAAGGTCAAGGGCGTGGTCGCCAAGGACGGCACGGAGATACTCTGCCCCACCGTGGTCAGCAACGCCAACCCCTACGCCACCTGCCTGGAGCTTATCGGGAGGGAGAACACACCCGACTGGTACCTGCGCCGCCTGGGCGCCTGGTCCGGCGGCGCCTCCACCGTCAACCTCTACATGGGCGTGGACTGCCCCTATCAGGAGCTGGGACTGGACCACCACGAGACCTTCTACAGCGACGGCTATGACGTGGACGGAAACTGGATGAACATGAGGGCAGGGGTCTCGCTGGAACCATCCGATATCGCGGTGACCGCCTACAACTCCGTGGACCCCGACTTCTCGCCGCCCGGCACCTCCAACCTCGTATGCACCTTCATCGCTTTCGCCGAGCCCTGGATGAGGCTCAAGCCCTCCGAGTACGCGGACGCCAAACACCGTGTGGCCGCGAGGGCGCTGGACCTGGCCGAGAACGTCGCCCCCGGATTGCGCGACCACATAGAGGTCATCGAGGTGGCCACCCCGCTCACCAACATCCGCTACTCACGCAACGTTGGCGGGAGCATCATCGGTTTCGAGGAGACCTTCGCCGGCACGGGGCTGGTGCGCATGCCCGCGGCCGGGCCGCTGCAGGGGCTCTATTTCTCCGGCGCCTGGGTGAACATCGGCGGCGGCTACGAGCCCTCGCTCTATTCCGGCTTCCTCACCGCACGCAAGGTGCTCGAGGACCTGGAGGCGGGAGGGGCCAAGCCCGAGTCCATCGAGAGATTACGGGTGGACCTGGAAAAGCAGATCGAGGGCATGGAGCTGCCCGACAGCCCGACCACGCGGGTGGAGCGGGCCCTCGCCGGCCTGCACCCCGACCGTGTCCAACTGCAGGTGGCCGAGGTGATCGAGGACACGGCCAGCACGAAGACCCTGCGCATGCAGGCGGCCGAGGGCGTGCTGCCGCATTTCCGGGCGGGGCAGTACGTGAACCTCTTTTGCGAGGTGGGCGGGTTCCTCACTTCCCGCCCCTACTCCATCGCCTCCGCCCCCGGGTCCGGGTACTGGGACATCACCGTGCGCCGTACGGCCGGCGGCTTCGTATCCAGCTACCTCCTGGACGAGGTGAAGGCGGGCGACCGTTTCGAGTCCACCGGGCCCTTCGGCAGCTTCTATTACGAGCCCTTAATGGACACCGACGACCTGGTCTTCCTGGCGGGAGGATCGGGTATCACCCCCTTCGCCTCCATCATCCGCGAGGCTGCGGCAGGGGGCGGTGGGCTGAAGATGCACCTCGTCTACGGCAGCAAGGACCCTTCGGACATAATCTTCGCGGACGAGCTCAAAGGGCTGGAGGAGAAGCTTCCCGGCCTCAAGGTGGACTACGTCATCTCGGATGTGACCGAGGGCTGGTCCGGTCCCTGCGGCCTGCTGGATGCAAAGATGATCGCCAAGCTGGTGGGAAAGGTGGAGGGCAAGACCTTCTACATCTGCGGGCCCGCCCAGATGTACGTTCTCTGTGAGGGGGCACTCGCCTCCCTGGGGGTCCCGCGGCGCCGTATACGCCGCGAGGCCTATGGGCCGCCCGCAGACATCACCTCCGAGCCAGGGTGGCCGGGAGCCGATCCCGCGGCGGTCTTCCTGGTGGCCGAGGAGCGCACCGGACGCACCATCGAGGCCCGGTCGGGCGAGCCGCTCATGAACTCGCTGGAGCGGGCGGGCATCGTCGTGGAAGCGGTGTGCCGGGCCGGCGAATGCACCGTATGCCGCACCCGCCTCATAGAGGGCAAGGTCTTCGTGCCCGAGCGGGTACTCGCCCGCCAGGTGGACGCGGTGGCCGGCTACATCCACCCCTGCATGAGCTATCCGCTCTCCGACCTGCGTATCCGCATATAGGGGGTCAGGTCTTGGATCTAGGATACCATAATATGGAAATATATTCAAAGTCCCTGCATAGAGGGCCTGAATTTCGTGTGATTGGACTGAGATACGGGAGTATCCAAAATCCAAGACCTGACCCCAAAACGCGTGTACGTCCGTAAGGAGGAAAACTATGTCTGACTATGACGTCATCGTGATCGGGGCGGGGCTGGGCGGCTTGACCGCCGGGGCCCTCATGGCCAAGCAGGGGCGCAAGACCCTGGTGCTGGAGCAGAGCGGGAGTATCGGCGGGTGCTGCTCCACCTATGACCGCGGCGGTTACCGTTTCGACGTGGGTGCGACTATCCTCGAGATCATGGCCCCCTTCGAGCTGGCCTTCGAGAGACTGGGCACCACCCTGCAGGAGGAAGTAGACCTCGAGCCCTGCGACCCCGTGTACAACGTCATCTTCCCGGACGGGTCGCGCATGACCTATCCCGCGTCCGTGGAGGAGAAGGCGGAGATCATCTCGCGCATCTCTCCCGAGGACGGCAGGGCATGGCTTGAATACGCGGACTATATCGGCGATTTCATGCGCACCGCCCTGGGGGTGTTCTTCCTCAGCCCGGTCAACAGCATGGCGGACATGGCGAGGGTCTTTCTCAAGGACCCCCACCTGCTCAAGTTCTTTCCCCTCTTCACCAGCTCCTTCGAGGATATAATGCGCAAGTACTTCAAGAACGAGCGGGTGCAGGAATCCCTCTCCTACCCCGGCAAGTTTTGCGGGCAGCCCCCCGCACTGGCTCCCGGCATCTTCGCCTTCCTCTCCTACGCGGAGCACGAGGGGACCTGGTTCCCGCGGGGGGGCATGATCGCTATCCCCGAAGCCATGCGCAGGTGCGGTGAGAGGTACGGTCTCGAGGTCCGCCTCAACCAGGAAGTCAGGAAGGTCCTGGTGCGCGGCCGCAGGGCCGAGGGCGTGGTGCTCGCGGACGGGACCGAGATAACCTCGCGGGTCGTGGTCTCGAACATCAACGCCAAGCGGCTGTACCTGGAGAAGATAGGTGAGGAACACCTGCCCTGGCTGGCCCGGTACGGGGTGAAGAGCTATCGCATCTCGGTTTCCGCGCCCATGATCAATGTGGGGCTCGACTACCGGCCGCCCCTGGATGCCCACCATACCCTGATCACGGAAACCATGGACAAGATGAACGAGTACTGGTTCGGGGACATGCAGAAGGGGCTGCTGCCAAAGGAGACCTTCGGCCTCGTATGCTTCCCGACCTTCTCGGACCCCTCCATGGCTCCAGAGGGGCACCACGTTCTCAACATCGTCCAGTCCGGCCCCTATCACGTCAAGGAGATAGACTGGGACCGTGACAAGAAGGCCTATGGGGAGAGACAGCTGGAGATGCTGAGCGAGAGGGCCATACCCGGACTCGCCGACCACGTCGAGGTGATGGATGTCCTGACCCCCAGTGACTACGAAAGGCACCTGCTCACCCCCGAGGGGGCCATCCTCGGGCTGGACATGGACCTGCCGACCTCGACGGTGTTTAGGCCGGCGGCCAGGTCCAAGAGCATCAAGGGCCTTTACCTTGCGGGCGCCTCGACCCATCCCGGGGGAGGCCTGCCGTCGGTGGTGGCCTCGGGCATCATCGCCTCCGACCTGGTATCGAATTATGAATAACGTTTCGACAGTGTATGCATCGCGAAAGCGGGTACGTATGGATAGGAGGCCCGGAGGGCGATGCGGCGGTGTCCAGCGCCGTGACATTTCCGGATGTCACGGCCTCGCACGGGTACGTATGGATTAAGGAGGAAGGAAAATGCCTGACTATGACGTCATCGTCATCGGCGCGGGAGGGGGAGGCCTATCGGCTGGAGCGATCCTGGCCAAGCGGGGGCGCAAGGTCCTGGTCCTGGAGCAGAGCGACCTCATAGGGGGCTGCTGTTCCACCTTCGAGAGGAACGGCTTCCTCTTCGACGTAGGCGCGTCCATAGTGGAGGTCATCGGCTCCATCGAGGACGCCTTCGACAGGTTGGGCACCACCTTCCAGAAGGAGGTGGATCTCATCCCCTGCGACCCGGTATACAGCTGCGTAATGCGCAACGGCACCAGGGTGACCGTCCCCCTCTCCCTGGACGGCACGGTGGAAGCCCTGTCCCGCGTATCCGAGCAGGACGGCAAGAACTACCGGCAGTTCGCCGAGCGCATGGGCGGGTTTCTCGCCGAGACCCAGAAGGGGTTCTTCTCCAGCGCCCTCAACGGCTTCGGGGACATGGCCAGGATCTTCCGTGCCAGCCCGGGGCTGCTCAACTACCAGGACCTCTTCACCAGCTCATACCAGGATATAATGCGCAAGTACTTCAAGGGGAGCGAGGTCCAGGAGACTATGTCCTTCCAGTCCTGGTACGTGGGGCTCCCCCCGGAACTGGCGCCGGGCGTCTTCTCCATCCTCGGGTATGCGGAGCACGAGGGGGTCTGGTACCCGAGGGGAGGAATGGTGGCCATCCCCCGGGGCCTGGCGGAATGCGGGAAGAGGAGCGGCATGGAACTGCGCACCGGCCAGCGAGTGCGCAAGGTGATGGTGCGCGACAAGCGGGTGCAGGGAGTTGTGCTGGCGGACGGCACCGAGATCACCGCTCCCGCGGTGGTCTCCAACATCAACGCCAAGACCCTCTACCTCGACCTCGTCGGCGAGGAGCACCTGCACCCGCTGGCCCGCCATGGAATCAAGAGCTACGAACCCTCGGTTTCGGCCATCATGATCTGCCTGGGAGTGGACTACGAGCCGCCCCTTGACGCTCACCACACCATCATCACCGCCCCTTACGAGGAGATGAACGACTACTGGCATAACCGTTACCGCAAGGGGCTGCTGCCCAACGAACAGTTCGGCCTGGTCTGCTGGGCATCGAAGTCCGACCCCTCGCTTGCGCCCGAGGGGTGCCATACCATCAACGTCATCCTCATGGGTCCCCATACCCTGAGCGGCACGGACTGGGACAGGGAGAAGCAGCGTTTCCTCGAGGACTCCATCGACTACCTGGGCCGCAAGGCGGTGCCCGGCCTCGCGGACCACGTCAAGGAAGCGGAGATCATCACTCCGCTGGACTACGAGCGGCGGTTGCTGCACCCCGGGGGCGCCATCTACGGGTTGCAGGAAGACCTGGCCGCCCAGGTGGTGTTCCGTCCCCGGTCCAAGTCCAAGAGCGTCAAGGGGCTGTACCTGGCGGGTGCTTCCACCCATCCCGGCGGTGGTGTGCCCACCACCATCGGTTCCGGCATCATAGCCGCGGACCTGGTCGATCAATACGAATAATGTCAGAGGTATCGATAGTCTGTATCGCGAAAGCGTCAGCGACGCCCGCAGGGCGGCGCGGCGGTGTCCCAGCGCCATGGCGCGTCTGCGCGGCATGGCCTGGCACGTGTACGTAGGAGGAATGGTGCTACGAAACGGCAGGGACTTTAACAGGAGGTAAAGATGTCCGAGTACGAGATCGTAGAGGTGAAAGGTGGGGGGATGATGAAGAAGCTCAGGCCGTTGATCCTGCTGGTGCTGGTGGCCGCCCTGGCCTTCAAGTTCACACAACTGGACGAATCGAAGAAGCGTTTCATCGTCCACCTGGCGAAGCAGGCACCATACCTGCCCGGCCGTTACTACGCCTAAGCCGAGTTTGGGGGTCAGGTCTTGTTTTTTGGATACCCCGGTATGTGTGAAGATGACATGCTGGATTATTGGCTGATAATGCGAGTTATAGGAGAACAAGCAAAATTAAAAGGATCCAAAAAACAAGAACTGACCCCATAAGAGGAGGGGAGCCATATGGCCGATTATGACGTCATCGTTATCGGAGCGGGCGTGGGAGGGCTCACCGCCGGCTCCATCTGCGCCCGCAGGGGGCGCCGGGTCCTGGTCCTGGAACAGAGCGATAACATCGGCGGGTGCTGCTCGACCTACGAAAAGGAAGGGTACCACTTCGACGTGGGGGCCTCAATCGTGGAGGAGATCCAGCCCATCGAGCTGGCCTTCGAACTGCTGGGCACCACGTTCCAGGAGGAGGTGGACCTCATCCCCTGCGATCCCATGATGGAGTTCGTGTTACCGGACGGCAGACGCATCACCTATCCGCTGTCCGTCGAGGCCACCGGCGAGGTCATCTCGCGCTATTCGCAGGAGGACGGCAAGAACTGGTTCAAATTCGCGGAGTATTTCAAGGGCCTTACCAAGATCGCCATGGACGGGTTCTTCGTGAGCCCGGCCAGCTCCCTCACCGATATGGCGAGGATCATGGCCAAGACGCCAGGGCTGATGAAGTACGCCGGGCTCTTCACCCAGAGCTACCAGGACGTGATCACCAATTACTTCAAGAGCGAAGAGATCCAGTCCACCATGTCCTACCAGTCCCTCTACGTCGGGCTGCCCCCCGAGCTGACGGCGGGGCTCTACGCCACCATCCCCTACTCCGAGCACGAGGGCATTTGGTATCCCAGGGGCGGCATGGTCCAGATACCGAACGCCTTCCGCCGCGTGGGCGAGAAGCACGGCATGGATGTGCGCACGGACACGCTGGTAAAAAAGGTGCTGGTGAGCGGCCGCCGCGTACGCGGGGTCGAGCTCGCCGATGGCACCGAGATCACCTCCGACCTGGTTATTTCCAACATCAACGCCAAGACCCTCTACCTGGACATGATCGGCGAGGAGAACCTGCCCTGGCTTGCTCGCTACGGCATTAAGAGCTACGGGTACTCCAAGTCGGTGACCATGCTCTACCTGGGGGTGGACTACGAACCTCCACTCACCGCCCATCACGGCGTGGTGGCCTTCCCCCTGCAGCACATGAACGACTACTGGTGGGAGAACGTCCAGAAGGGGATCCTGCCGGAGCAGACCACCGGCCTTATCTGCTGGCCCACCCACGAGGACCCCGCGCTGGCGCCGGAGGGGCACCACATCCTGAGCATCATCCCGGAGTGTTTCTATCACCTCGAGGGAACGGATTGGGACCGCGAGAAACAGCCCTTCATCGAGAAGACCATCGAGGACCTGTCACGCAACGCCGTCCCGGGCCTGGCCGATCATGTGAAGTTCGTGGACTGCGCCACCCCCCTGGACTTCGAGCGGCGGCTGCTCCTGCCCGAGGGGGCCATCTACGACCTGCAGCAGGACCTCACCTCCACCATCATGTTCCGGCCGTCGGCCAGGTCCAGGTCCATCAAGGGGCTCTACCTGGCCGGTAATTCAACCCATCCCGGTGGGGGGGTGCCGCTGGTAGTGGCCTCGGGCCTCATCTGCGCGAACCTCATTCAGAAATATGAATAGGGGTCGCGATATATGCATCGCGAAAGCGATTACGCACCCGGAGGGTGGCGTAACGTTGTCCAGCGCCATTCCTGGCGAAGCATGGCCTGGCCTGGCACCTGTACGTATCAAATATAAAGTGGGGTGATGACCTGTGGCCGACTACGACGTCATCGTCATCGGAGCGGGATGCGGCGGCCTGTGCGCCGGGTCCATCCTGGCCCGCCAGGGCCGCCGGGTCCTGGTGCTCGAGCAGTCGGACGATATAGGCGGTGCCTGTGCGAGCTACGAGAAAAACGGGTTCACCTTCGATATCGGCGCCTGCATCGTGGAGGTCATGGAGCCCATCGAGGTGGCCTTCCGGATGCTCGGTACAACTTTCCAGGACGAGGTGGACCTGGTCTCCTGCGACCCCATCTACAGTTTCGTCTTCCAGGACGGCTCGCGGCTGAGCGTTCCCCTCTCCATGGAGGGTGCCGCAGAGGTCATCGCAAAGATCGCCCCGGAGGAGGCCACGAACTGGCGCAGGTTCGTGGCGTATTTCGGCGACTTCTACGACCAGGTCATCGACTCTTTCTTCGTCAATCCCGCCAACACCATGACCGACCTGCTCAAGATGTTCGCGAGCCGTCCGCGCATCCTGAAGTACCTCCCACTCTTCGGCGGCAACTACGAGGACGCCATCAGGAAGTTCTTCCGCCACGATATAGTGCAACAGATCACCGGATACCAGTCCTGCTATATGAACCTGCCCCCGGAGAGGACCTCCGGCATCTTCGCCATGCTCGTCTACGCGGAACACCTGGGCATGTTCTATCCCAGAGGCGGTATGATCCAGATACCCAGGGCCTTCCAGAGGGTCGGCGAGGCGCACGGCATGGAGGTGATGACCGGCAGGCTCGTGGAGAAGGTGATGGTGCGCGACCGCAGGGCGCGAGGGGTCAGTCTGTCCGACGGCAGCGAGATAACCTCGGACGTGGTCATCTCCAACGTCAATGCAAAGACCCTCTACCTGGATATGATCGGCGAGGAGCACCTGCCCTGGCTGGCGCGTCACGGCATCCGGAGCTATAAGCTCTCGGCTTCGGACTGCATGCTCAATCTCGGCCTCGATTACCGTCCGCCCCTGGACGCACACTTCAGCGCCATGGCCGCCCCCCTGGGGGTGATGAACCGGCAGAGCCAGGAGAGGGAGGAGGGCATCCTGCACGACGAGAAACTGGGCCTTATCTGCTGGACCAGCCTCTCCGATCCCGCCATGGCCCCGGAGGGCAAGCACACCCTCAACGTCGTGATGGAGGGCCCTTACGGACTGCGGGGGACGGACTGGGACAAGGAGAAGGAAACCTGCAAGGAGAAGGCGGTCGCGTTCTTCGACCGTATCGTGCCGGGGCTGGCGGACCACATCGAGGTCGCGGAGCTGATAACCCCTTACGATTTCGAGCGGCGCCTCCTCTATCCCGGTGGTGCCATCTACGACCTGGAGCTGGACCTCACCCAGTCGGCGGCCTTCCGCCCCGCGGCACGCTCCCGCAGCGTGAAGGGCCTCTACCTGGCCGGTAATTCCACCCATCCCGGCGGGGGAGTGCCGGTGGTCATCGGCTCGGGCCTCATCTGCGCCGACCTCGTAGAAAAGCACGAATAAGAATAAGGGGTCACCTTTAAAGACCCAAGTCAAGGGTAAGCCTCTCCATGCCCCTTTCGGAAGGGGTTGCTGAAAACTATTAGCTTGGGAGGACGCCTCCGAACGGGCACCTTGCCCCTTTCGCCTTAGCG
>JBFLWJ010000004.1:90125-235061 GCA_040757835.1 Actinomycetota bacterium | reverse complement strand
CCATAGTAGTGTTGACCATCGTGCCTCTCCTTTGTCTCTCAGTTACTCCTTTGAGAAAAGGATGGCACGGTGGTCCTTGCTTTGCTAGAGGGTTTTCGGTTTATACACCACTACCGGGGACTCTAACGTAACCTTCTGCCATATAGACTTTTGATGCAACCTTGTAGTTGCCCGACACAGAGTACCCCCACCAACCATTAGTGTTCCACCTATAAGTAGCTTGTTCAAATTGCATATGACGAATCCCGGTATTATCCGAATCAAAATGCCATAAGGACATCACACCCGGATCGCCATATGGGCTACCATATGAAATTGTTCCCCTTCTAGCTGGTTGCTGGAATTCCCCTAAATCAATACCAGAGGGTATCAAGAACAAGTCTGAAGCATAAACAGTCCCATTATATTTTAAATACTGGCATTGGCCTGGCAATGGAATATACTTATCATAATTCACCGCAGAAATATAGCTAACAGCCGTATATCTAGGAGTACTCATGCCAGCCGCGAAACACCTCTGGCTTCCTGGCGATGGTTCGACATCTGGCATGTAGTCTAACGCCCCCAGGGGATCTCCCTCGCTGGTATGCATATAATATGGCCCATAACTTGTTCTTTCTGCGCAGAATTTGTTGCTAGACCATAAGCGAGTAGCAAATGACTTCCCATCACCGACATAGTTATTTACATATATTGTTCTCCTGCTGTATGGCAGGACGTTTGTTATTGGAAGGTCACCATAAGGAGGCGGGCCAGTACATCCATCTTCGGTAACAAAACGTGCATGTATCGTTATCGTGTTTTGGGTACAATTCTGAAGCGCAATGTAGCAATGATGCCCATTCGCAGAATCGACATAACCTTCCGCAAGGCAATGGACATATAGTCCATCCTCACCGGGATTTGCACAGCATCGAGAGGATGAACCTTCATTTCCTTTATAAGTCGTTCTTTCTGCTGCCACATTATAGTTGCCGCTAACTCTTGTGCAGAATTCTAAATTTGCATATAGATATGAATTTGGGCTAATAGTACGACGGCCCCGGGGCTCCAAAGTAAGGGTAACCGTCCTGTTCATATATCCGTTGCAATCATAGAAGCGCACATAGACGGTGTTTGCATTTACATCGTGCACATTATTGAGAGCAATATAGCTAATGTATTCGGCACCCGTATAACCTTCTGCGAGAAAAACGTTAGTTGACGTTACGCCATTCCCCGAAGTTGCATGGGCACCATGCGCCGTTTCCGGTGGAGATGCATGAACATTATCAATTGGACTGCCAACTAGCAACAGGAATAGCAGAGAGATGAAGACAAGAACGATAGACCACAGAACCCTATCCTTTTTCATCATAACCCCCAAGTGAATAGATGAACGCATTCAACACGGAATCATGTGCTTTTTGCGTCCCCATACGCCCCTTATGCATCGACTGCCGGAGCAAACCGACCGCTTTGAAGTTAAATATATATATATATATGGGGGGGTGGTGTCAAGGGCTCTTGAGTAGAATATCTTGTTATCGCATTGGGGAAAATTATCTGACTACAATCGGTCTGTCCTTCTATCCGCAGGTGGCCTCGCACCCGTGGCAACCCTGCTCCGGTTTCCCATCCACCCAGATGCGGCGGGCGAGCTGGTAGGAGGGGCAGCGGGCCTTCCATGGCGTGGTGGCCGTGCGGGCGCAATGGTGGCAGGAGACCAGGAGCTGCGTGGCGAACTGCGCCGCGAAGAGGGCGGCGTAGGCCGCGAAAAGTCTCCTGTCGCCCCAGGCGGCGGTGAGGGGCAGCGCCATCATGCCCCCCATGGACAGGCCCTCCGCGGCATAGCCCACCTGGGTGAGGGTGCGGTCGGGCTGGGCGGGAAACATGCGTGCGGCCAGCACGCCCAGGTTGTAGAACTCGCACTTCTTCCCGTAGTGTTCGCAGCGGGTGCAGATGAGGTACTTGCAGAGGGTGAACCAGGAGACGGTGGCGGCAGCCCACAGTGGAAAGAGCTTACGGCGGTAACGGGCCATGAGGTAACCGCCGGTGGCGATGGCGGCCAGCCCCGCCGCGCCCTCCACCGCGATGGCCGCCGGAGAGACCTCGCACCATTCCTTGACCGGGACTACCTTTATCTCGGCCCCCTTTCCATTACTGCCTTCTCGCCCCGATGGGGACGATCTCATCAGGGCCAGCGCCATCCGAAAACGGCAAAGCCGTGATCAAACCGGTTTCGCGCGCGGCCGCGCGCGGCCGTGTCATGCTCACCCGTTCAACGTCTCCAGTGCCCGGCGCATACGGTCAAGGGATTCCTTTTTGCCCAGCACCGCCAGGAGATAATGCAGGCCCGGTCCCCTGTCCCTGCCCGTCAGTGCCACCCGCAGGGGCATGAAGATCTCCTTGGGCTTCAGGTCCCGGTCCGCGAAGTGCTGTTTGATCCCACTGATGGCGTCGTCCGCGTCCTCGACGCTGCCGATGCTCATGCCCTCCATGACCTCGACCGCCTCGGCGATGACCCTCGCCGCCACCTCCCCGCGCATCCATTCCGCCGCGCGCCCCTCCGGCACGGCGGGCGGCCCGTAAGGCTCCAGGTAAGTGGGAAGGTCGCCCAGGGTGGTCAGGTTGTCCAGCACGGACTCGACCATGACCGGGAAGCGGGGGCCGCCGGACCAGTCCGGCGCAAAGGCAGCCGCCGCCTCCAGCAGGTGCTCCAATGGCATACCGCGCAGGTGCTTTCCGCTGAGCCAGTCCAGGCGCTGCTTGTCGAAGACGGCCGGGCTGGAGGAGAGGTCGCCGATGTCGAAGAGGTGCAGCAGCTCGCCCGTGTCCAGCACCTCCCTGCCCTCCGGCGGCGACCACGAGAGCAGGGCCAGGTAATTGGTGACGGTCTGCGGGAGGTAGCCCATCTCCCGGTACTCGCGCACGGCGGTGGCGCCGTGGCGCTTGCTCATCTTGGAGCCGTCGGGCCCCATGAGCAGGGAGTGGTGGAGAAAGATGGGCACCGGGTACCCCAGGGCGTCGTAGAGCATGACGTGGCGCGCGGTGTTGGTGAGGTGGTCCTCGCCGCGGATGACGTGGGTGATGCCCATGGTTGCGTCGTCAACCACCACCGTGAAGTTGAAACCGGCGCTGCCGTCCGAGCGGACGATGATGAAGTCACCCACCACGCCGGGGGGGAAACGCACGAAGCCGCGCAGCAGGTCCTGGAAGGCCACCTCTCCCTCGGCGGCCCGGAAACGCAGCGCCGGCAGCCTCCCCTCGGCCTCCCGCGCCTCTCTCTCCCGCGGCGTGAGGCCGCGGCAGGCGCCGTCGTAGATGGGGGTGCGCCCCTCCGCAAGCGCCCTACGCTTGCTCTCCTCCAGCTCCTCGGGGGTGCAGTAGCAGGGGTAAGCCCGGCCCGCTTCCCGCAGCCTTGCGGCATGCTCGCGGTAGATCTCGCCCCGCTCGCTCTGGCGGTAGGGGGCGTGCGGCCCCCCCATATCCGGCCCCTCGTCCCAGTCCAGCCCCAGCCAGCGCAGGTCGTCGAGGATGGCCGCCTCCAGGTCGCGGCTGGAGCGGGTGGGGTCGGTGTCCTCTACGCGCAGCACCATCACCCCGTCCTGTCCGCGCGCGAAGAGCCAGTTGAAGAGCGCCGTGCGCGCGGAGCCGAGGTGGAGCATGCCCGTGGGCGAGGGAGCGAACCTTACCCTGATCATCATGCCGCCTTCATCTCGATATCTGCGCTGTGCCCCATGCGGCGATTCTATCACAAGTGATGGGTCGTCCATGCGCCGCGCGGCTTCAGCATGGAATCGTCCGGGGGGTTATGCGGGGAACACCTCGACCTCGAGGTCGCCGTCGTCCTTGAGCTCCCATTCCACTTCGCTCTCGATGTCGAAAGCCTTTTCGTAGAGCCCCTGGGTCGAGCCCACCACCAGCAGGGGCAGCGCGACGTTCTCGATGCGCGCCCGCACTCCTTTCTTCCCCATCTTCAGCTCCCTGAGGTTGCCCAGGCCCCTGAGGGCCATCTGCACGCGCATGTTCTCCTCGCTGACGACCTCGGAGACGCCGACGAAGCCGGAGCGGATGAAGCGCTTCTGGGCCTCCACCACCACGCGCGGTATGGTGTCGCCCAGCTCCTCCTCCAGTTCGTCGAAGATGGGGTCGATCATGGAGGGGCCGGTCAGGACCATCCTGCGGCCGCTGGCCGTGCTGCGGATGGAGCCGTTCTCCTGGTCCCACTTGTATTCCCCCAAAGCGGTGGGTGCGCCGCAGCCGGCGCACTTCTCGAAGGCGATATCCCCCGATTTGTATTCCTGTTCGTAGCCCTTCCACATCAACCTCTCCTTGAGGTCGGGCGGGTTCTCGGCCTCGCGGATGGTTATCCTGTACACCCCCGGCTTCGTCTCCTCGTATTCGATGCCCGGCTCCAACCCTATGATCGCTTCGATGGAACCCGCGAAGTTACCCACGGAAAGGGGAACGGAGTACGGACGTTCGGCGAGCACGGAGATGAAATCGGCATCGTCGTGCATGTAGCGCACGTCCTCCAGGGAGAGCTTGCCGTACCCCATGGCCCGCCAGATGAGGAAAGTGGAATCGAAGACGATTTTCAGGTCCATGTCCCCCGACCGGATCAGGTCCTTCAGGTCGTCGGCCACGATGCGGTCCATGTAGCTGCGGGTGGAGCGCCGCGAAGCGTCGACGACCAGCCGCTGAATGGGCGTGCCTATCAGGTCGGCGATGCCTTCGAAGAGGGGGTCGAGGTTGCCGCTCTCGAAGAGCACCAGGCGGTGCCTCGACTCCCGGCTGGCCTGGATGACGCCGCTCTCCATCCAATCGTGCTGGCTGCTGATGTACAGCGGTATGCCGCACTGCGGGCAGACATTGATATCGGCCATTACGCAGCTCCTGTTACCATAGAATATCCATGGTGCCGGTGGTTTTGACGCCCCTGGCGAAATCCTTCTCTATTATTTTCGCCCATTCCGGCCCCGATATTGAGCATGGCTGCTTCTCCAGGTCTTAGAAGTCGCACATCACATTTCCAGTGCGGCGTTATCAAGGTTTATTTAGTGAGCGTGCACATAAGCTGGTCAATGGAATATTACATTACCCGCTGGAAGCGTACAAGCTTGTCTTTTTATCAGCCCAATACGTCTAGGGGACAATCACCCATGTCGCGCGGCCGCGACACCACCGAGGACGAAAATGCTGGTCGCTATTTTCAGGGCAGGTCCTGGATTTCAAATACCATAATGTGGTATGGATTCTGAAGAAGCTGCAAACGATGGAGTATATTTTCGCATCGATCACCGAGATACCGTGGTATCCAATATCCAAGACCCTAGGTCGGGCTTATGGTGCCCTCGACCATGAAGCGCACGTGCTCGCCGATGTCCACGGCGTGGTCGGCGATGCGCTCGAAGAAGCGGGCCACCATCACCACCCGCACCGCCACCTCCAGGTCCTCCTCGCGCCCCCGGTCGAACTCCTTGAAGAACTTGCGGTTGAGCTTGTCCACGGCGTCGTCCATTGCGTCCAGCTCCAAGGCCATCTCCACGTTGCGGTCCTTGAAGCATTCTATGGAACGCTCCACCAGGCGGATGGCGCGGCGGGCCATCTCGTCTATTGCCTCGCGGATCCAGGCGCTGAGGTAGTCGGCGGGGATGTGCTTTACCGCAACGGCGATGTCCTCGCAGAGGTCGGCCATGCGCTCGAAGTGTTGAGCCATGCGCATGATGACGATGATCATGCGCAGGTCCACCGCCACCGGTGCCTGGCGGGCGATGAGCTCGAGGCCCCCCTCCTCCAGGCGGTCGATGTAGGCGTCGAAGACGTCGTCGCCGACGATGATCGCCTCCGCCAGCTCCCGGTCCAGGTCGACGAAACACAAGCGGGTCTTCTCGATGGTCTCCAGCAGGTCGCTGCCCATGCGCAACGTCTCCGCGTAGAGCTCATCCAGTTGTTCGTGGAAGCCCTTTCTTATCTCCAAGTCATCACCCCATCATGCCTATCCGAAGCGTCCCGTTATATAATTCTCCGTCCTCTTATCGGACGGGTTGGTGAACATGGTGTTGGTATCCCCGAACTCAACGATGCGGCCGGGCTGTCCCTGCTCCTCCACCAGCATGAAAGCGGTGTAGTCGCTCACCCTTGCCGCCTGCTGCATGTTGTGGGTCACGATGACCATGGTGAAGTTCTTCTTCAACTCGGCCATGAGGTCCTCGATCTTCTGGGTGGAGATGGGGTCGATGGCCGAACAGGGCTCGTCGAAGAGGATCACCTCCGGCTGCACCGCGATAACCCGCGCGATACACAGCCGCTGCTGCTGCCCGCCGGAGAGGCTCTGCCCCGAGCGGTTGAGGATCTTCTTCACCTCGTCCCACAGCGCGGCCCGCTTCAGGCTGTCCTCCACGATATGGTCGAGCTTTTCCTTCTCCACCTTGCCCGCCAGCCGTGGCCCGTAGGCCACGTTGTCGTAGATGCTCTTGGGGAAGGGGTTGGGCCGCTGGAAGACCATGCCCACCCGCCGCCGCAGGCCTATGACGTCGTACCCGGGCCTCAGGACGTTCTCGCCGTCGAGGGTTATCTCGCCCTCCACCCGGCTGCCGTCTATGAGGTCGTTCATGCGGTTCAGGCAACGCACAAGGGTGCTCTTGCCGCAGCCCGAGGGGCCGATGAGGGCGGTGATGCAGCAGGAAGCGAAGTCCAGGGATATGTCCTCCAGGGCCATGAAGTCCCCGTAGTACATGGTCAGGTTCTTCACCTGCATCTTATAGCCGTTGGCGCTGCCTTCCAATCTCAACCTCCCAGTGACTTCCTCTTACTGTAATACTTCGACAGCCACCTCGTCCCGAAGTTTATCGCGAAGAGCAGGATGAGCAGCACCGCCGCGCCGCCATTGACGATGGCGCGGTAGTCGGGGACGATGGCCTCGCTCTGCACGTACCAGATATATCCCGCCAGGGGCGCAGCCGGGTCGAAGGGACTGATGGGGATGGTGCGTACGAAGACCCCCACGGTGAAGATGACCACCGCCGACTCGCCCATGATCCTCCCCAGGGGGAGGATGGTGCCGGTTATGATACCCGGCCAGGCGGTGGGTAGCACGACCTTCCTCACCGTGGTCCAGCGGCTGGCCCCCAGGCTCATGGAGGCCTCGCGGTAGGTGCGGGGTACCAGGCGCAGGGCCTCCTCGGAGCTGCGCAGAAGCACCGGCAGGTTGAGCAGGGCCATGGTCAGGGCCCCCGCCAGCAGACAGGTCCTCCAGTCCAGGTAGAAGAGGAAGAGGGTCATGCCGAAGAGGGCGAAGACGATCGAGGGCACGGTCCCCAGGCTGTCCAGGCAGAAGCGGATGAAGCGGGTGAAGCGCCCCTCGCGCGCGAACTCCGACATGTAGATTGCCGCCCCCACGGAGACGGGAAGCGCTATGAGCATGGTCAGGAAGGTCAGGTAGATGGTGGAGACGATCATGGGCCCGATGCCGCCCCCCTCCTTCAGGGCCTCGGGCTTGCCGGCGAAGAAGGACGGGTTGATTGCGGTCATGAAGCCGCGGATAAAGATCTCGATGACGATGAAGGCGAGGATGCCCAGGGCGACGACGCCGACGGCCCAGAAGACGGCGGTGGCGATGCGGTCGGCCCTCCTGGCGTCCACCCTACGCCTCCTTCTTGCGCGTGATGAACCTGATGGTCAAGATGAGGACCATGGCCAGGACCAGCAGTACCAGGGCCTGGGCGAAAAGCGCGGCCCGGAAGTCACCCACCGCTTCACCCATGTTGGTGACCAGGTTGGAGGTGAGGGTGCCGGTGGGCTGGAAGAGGTTGAAGGTCAATTGGCTCGAGTTGCCCACCACCATCTGCACCGCCATGGTCTCGCCGATGGCCCGCCCCATGCCCAGGATTACCGCCACAAGGATGCCCTCCCTGCCCGCGGGCAAAAGCACCTTGCGGATGGTCTGCCAGCGCGTGGCGCCCATGGCCACGCTGGCCTCCTTGAGCTCGATGGGCAGCGAGCGCAGGGTCTCCGCGCTCAGAGCGGTGATGGTGGGGAGCACCATCACCGCGAGCACCACCGAAGCCGCGGCGATGCCGTAGCCCGCGGAACCCGTTACGCTGGCGATGAAAGGCACAAGGATGATGAGCCCGAACCAGCCGATGACTACCGAGGGGATGCCCGCCAGCAGCTCCACCCCCCGGCGGATGGCGCTGGCCACCCTCGGGGGGGCTATCTGGTCCAGGAAGACCGCGGTGCCGATGCCCAGGGGCGCCCCCAGCAGCAGGCCGCCCAGGGTGGTGAGGACGGTGCCGACGAAGAAGGCGGCCATGCCGTACTGGCCTTTGTCGGGGTTCCAGGAAGCGGAGAAGAGGTTGGTGATGCCGATATTGGTGAAGGCGGGCAGGCTCTCCTTGAAGATGAAGAGGAAGATGAGCAGGATGGCCAGGAACGACATGGAGGCGCAGACGATGAGCAGCATCTTGATATATCTCTCTCGCGCCATGCCTACCCCTATTCGTCGTCAAGCTCGATGACGGGGATGTATTCCTCCGCCACCACCCCCAGCTGGAACTCCTCCGAGAGGATGAAGTCGATGAACTCCCGCGCTGACGGCTCCGGCTCCCCGTGAGTGTACATGTGCAGGTAGCGCGAGAGGCTGTAGCTGCCGTCCCTGGCGCTGTCGGTGCTGGCGATCACGCCGTCGTAGCGCAGGGGCTTGATGCTGTCGTTGACGTAGCCGATGGAGAGGTAACCGATGGAGTTGGGGGTGGCCGCCACCGTCTCGCGCACGATGCCGTTGGAATTGCTCTCGATGGCCGACTTCACCACTTCCTCTCCTTCCAGGGCTTCCTTGTCGAACATCTCCCGCGTGCCGGAAGCCCTGTCTCTCACCACCACCAGGATGGGTTCGTCCTCGCCGCCTACCTCCCGCCAGTTGGCGATCTCGCCGGTGAAGATCTTTCTGACCTGCTCGGCCGAGAGGCCGTCCACCGCGACGCCGGGATGGACCACGATGACGATGACGTCGAGGGCTATGGGGAAGTCCAGCATGGTGCCGTCGTCTTCCTCCGGCTTGATGTCGCGGGAGCTGTTGGCGATGTCCACGATGCCCTCCTTGGCCTGGGCGATGCCCACGCTCGAGCCCCCGCCCTGCACCAGCACCGTCTTCTCGCCGTGGAGGTCCATGAAGCGGTCGGCGCCCTCCTGCACCAGCGGGAGCAGGGTGGTGGAACCTGATATCCTCACCACGTTGGTTCCCCATACGCTGCAGCCCCCGAGGAGCACGGGGGACATGAGAAAGAGGCTGGCTGCGGCTGCCGCGATCGACTGAAATGAGGTTATGCGCCCCCGCCCGAAAACCACAGCATTTCCTTTCAAGCCGCATACCGGGACACGAGATTATGCTATCGTTCGGCGCCGAAATCCCATCGGCTCGGGTCTCAACCGAGACAAGTTTATCCCGAGGTAATGACAAGGTCAATTCGTCGAGATTACCACGGCGCAGGTTCGATCGGAGCCGCTAGAGACCGATGCCATTCCCGTGCATCGTTCCTGCTCATATATGCCGCTGCCGTGCCTTGAGGGAGCGAGCCGGGACGGATAGAGCATGGTATGTACAGGATGTGTGGCGGAGTCGTTCCGGTTCTGGAACTCCTTGATCAGGGGTTGATGGTTCCCTCGACCATGAAGCGCACGTGCTCGCCGACGTCCACGGCATGGTCGGCGATGCGCTCGAAGAACCTGGCGATCATCACCACCCGTACCGCGACTTCCAGTTCCTCCTCCCGCATGCGGTCGAACTCCGTGAAGAAGCCCCGGTTCAGTCTGTCAACGGCATCGTCCATGGCGTCCAGCTCCCCGGCCATCTTGACATCGCGGTCCTTGAAGCACTCGAGCGAGCGCTCTACCAGGCGTATCGCCCTGCGCGCCATCTCGTCGATGGTGCCCCGGATCCAGGAGTGGACGCTGTCGGCGGGGATGTTCCTCACCGCCGTGGCTATGTCCTCGCAGAGGTCGGCCATGCGCTCGAAGTGCTGGGCGACGCGCATGATCACGATGACCAGGCGCAAGTCGACCGCCACCGGCGCCTGGAGGGCGATGATCTCCAGGCCGCCTTCCTCGAGGCGGTCGCGGTAGTCGTCGAATATCGCGTCGCCGGCGATGAGCTCGTCCGCGGTCTCACGGTCGAGCTTGAGGAAGCACAGCCTGGTCCTCTCGATGGTCTCGAGAAGGTCGCTCCCCATGCGCAGCAGCTCGGCGTATAACCCGTCCAGCTGTCCGTGGAAATCCCTCCTTATCTCGAGCTCCATGCCGCCTTCCCCTCCTCGCCCTATCCGAACCTGCCGGTGATGTAGCGCTCCGTCCTCTCATCCCCGGGTTTGGTGAAGATGGTGTTGGTATCGCCGCACTCGACGATCTTCCCGGGGTCCCCCTGTTCCTCGATCATGAAGAAGGCGGTAAAGTCGCTCAGGCGCGCCGCCTGTTGCATGTTGTGGGTGACGATGACAATGGTATAGCTGGCCTTCAGTTCAGACAGCAGGTCCTCGATCCTCTGGGTGGCGATGGGGTCCAGTGCCGAGCAGGGCTCGTCCAGGAGTATGACCTCCGGCTGCACCGCCAGCACCCGCGCGATGCACAGCCGCTGCTGCTGACCGCCGGATAGGGCCAGGGCGGAGGTGCGCAGCTTGTCCTTTACCTCCTCGAAGAGGGCGGCGCTCTTCAGGCTCTCCTCGACGATCCCGTCCAGGACCTCGCGGTCCCTGATGCCGTACAGCCGAGGCCCGAAAGCGACGTTGTCGTAGATGGTCTTGGGGAAGGGGTTGGGTTTCTGGAAGACCATGCCCACGCGCTTGCGCAGCCCCACCACGCTGTAGTCGCGGTCGTATATGTCGTCACCGTCCAGGGCGACGCGCCCCTCGATGCGGGCCCCCTCCACCAGGTCGTTCATGCGGTTGAGACAGCGCAGGGCCGAAGATTTACCGCACCCGGACGGACCTATGATGGCAGTGATACAGCATTTCCTTATATCCAAGTTGACACCTTCCAGGACCTTGAAATCGCCATAGTACAGGTCCATGTCCTTGAGCTCGAACTTATAGCCGTTTTCAGACATCCTATTTCACCATTCCCAATCTCTTCTGATACATGCGCGCGATCAGCCTTGCCCCCAGGTTTAAGACCAGCACCACCAGCAGCAGGAAAGCCGCCTCTCCATTGGCCACGCGCATCCAGTCGGAGACAAGAGCGCCTTCCGTGTACATATGCCATATATTGGCGGCCATGGGAGCCGCGGGTTGCAGGGGCGAGACCGGAACCTTCCTCACGAAGAGGCCGACGGTATAGATGACCGCCGCGCTCTCTCCCACGATCCTGCCCATGGTCAACACCACACCGGTGGTGATCCCCGGCATGGCGCTGGGGAGCACTATCTTCTTCACCGTCTCCCAGCGGCTTGCCCCCAGCCCCATGGCGGCTTCGCGGTAGGAGTAGGGCACGGCCATTATCGCCTCCTCGGTGGTGCGCATGACCGTGGGCATGTTGAGGAGGGCGAGGGTCAGGGCCCCGGCCAGCAGCGAATAGCCCAGGCCGAAGTAGATGACGAAGAGGACCATGCCGAATATCCCGAAAACAACCGACGGCACGGTGGCGAGGGAATCGGCGCCGAAGCGTACTATCCCGGTTATCCGTCCCTCTCTGGCGAATTCGGTCATATAGACCGCCGCCCCGATCCCCAGGGGGACCACCACGGCGATGGTCAGTAGGGCCAGGTAAAAGGAGGATACGACCATGGGCCAGATGCCGCCCCCCTCCTTCATGGCCTCCGGTTTGCCGAAGATGAATCCGGGGGTGAGCGCCGTGGCGATGCCCCGGTAGAGGATGACGAAGATGATGAAGGCCAGTATGCCCAGGCCTGCCAGCGCTAGCGTCCACACGACAGTGGTCGCGACGCGGTCGTATATCCGCGCTTTTTTTTCGTTGCGGGCGATGCTCCCCTGGATGATCTTCTCAACGCGGTCGTCCTTGAGCTCACGGACGTATCCGGCGACCTCCACTTCCGGTCCTTCGATCTCCACTTCGGACTCCAGGTCGATGCTCACCGCGCCGCTTCCCTCTGCCGCGTTACCGCCCTCACCAGCAGGATGAGCAGCATGGCCAGGAGCAGCAGCACCAGCCCCATGGCGAACAGCGACGAGCGCTGGACCCCCGTGGATTCACCCATCTCGATGAGTATCTTCGTGGTCATGGTATGGGTGGGAGTGGTGAGGGACGTGGGGAAGGCGGTGGCCGGTCCGATGACCAGGGCCACGGCCATGGTCTCCCCGATAGCCCTGCCCATGCCCAGGATGATGGCCACCAGCAGGCCCGGCCTGGCCGCCGGGAGCAGCACGCGCCGGATCATCTGCCACCTGGTCGCCCCCATGGCCAGCGCCGCCTGTATGTGGGACTCGGGGACCGCCTCCAGCGCGTCCTTGGATATGGTGGCTATGGTGGGGATGACCATGATGGCCAGGATGATGGAGGCGGCCAGGACGCCTGTGCCGGTGCTGTTGGTCGCGCTCCTGATCCACGGCACCATGACGGTGAAGCCCAGCCAGCCCAGGACGATGGAAGGGACGCCGGCCAGAAGTTCGACACCCCTCGTGGCTATCGACCGAACCCGCCGGGGGGCCATCTGGGTCAGGAACAATGCCGAGCCGATGGCAAGGGGGGTACCCAGGAGCAGCCCCCCGACGGTGGTCGCTAGAGTGCCCGCGAGAAAGATGAGCATGCCGTACTGGCCGCTCTGGGGATTCCAGGTGGCGCTGAAGAGGTTGGCGGGGCCTGCCTCGGTGAAGGCGGGAACCGACTCCCTGGCCACGAAGAAGATGATGAGGATTATCCCGAGCACCGTAATCATGGCCAGGACGAAGAGCGTCTTCTTGACGATCCATTCCCTGTCGATCACACCCTGCAAAGCAAGCCCACCTCGCCCTTTATCGTGTGCGGTCGGAACCCCTGTCGAATGCCGAGGTCCCCTAGATCTCGGTCATTGGTATGTACTCCTCCGCCACTACCTCGTTCTGGAACTCGTCAGAGAGCACGAACTCGATGAAGGCCTCGGCCAGGCCGGTTGCGCTTCCCTTGGTGAACATATGCAGGTAGCGGGAGAGCGGGTAGGTCTTGTCGACCGCGGTCTCCTTGCTTCCCTCGACGCCGCCATACTCGAGAGCCTTGACCGAGCTATCCAGGTACCCCAGGGAGATATACCCGATGGAATACGGGGTCGAGGACACGGTCTGCCTCATGATGCCGTTGCTGTTGGTCTCGATGGCACCGGCCATGGGCACTTCCTTCTTGAGGGCTTTCTCGTCGAACATCTCCCTGGTTCCGGAGGCCTCGTCGCGCACGACCACGTTGATGGTCTGATCGGGGCCGCCGACGTCCTTCCAGTTGGTGACCTTGCCGGTGAAGATGTTGTAGACCTGATCCGCGGTGAGGCCCTCCAGGGGCACGTCCTTATGCACGATGACCACGATGACGTCCAGCGCTATCTCGTGGTCCATGAGGCCGAGGTCCTTCTCCTCGTCCTTGAGCCCGCGGGACGCGTTGCCGATGTCGACAACGCCCTCGGCGACGTTGGAGATACCCACGCTGGAGCCGCCCCCCTGCACGTTGACGGTCACGTCGGGGTTTTCGTCCATGAACATGTCCGCGGCTTCCTGCGCCAGGGGCAACACGGTCGTGGACCCGGAGAGCTCCAGGGTCCCGGAGAGTGCTGGCTTCTCCGGCTCGGCGGGCTCCTCACTATTGTCACCGCAACCCGCAGCGGCGAGCATCAATGCCAGGGCTACCGCCAGCGAGACCGCCATGATAAGGCTTAGTCTCTTCTTCGTCATTCCTTTCCTCCTTTTTCATTGCTTCTTGCATACCTCGACACGTTTAATCCTGATGCCTTACGATTTATCTGAAGGCGCCGCTCGCAAGCATCGTAACGCTCGCACACGGAACATAGGGGATCGAGAAAACGCGATACCGGCCCTTCGATACCCCCCATGATGGACGATCCTCCATCGCCCCACCATATGTCCCTGATAACCTTTCCAAGCATCACCGTTGCCCTGTGATCTTCTGCTCCAGCTCGGCATCTCATCGTGTAACCGGAATTCCTCATTACACCAACTATTGAAAAAGCCACGGATTAAAAACGGGTACAATATCGTTAAATTCTTGGCGAACGGGAAGTTAAATCGAGGTAAACTGGCAGCTCAAGGGCAGATATATGCTCGAGTCGCATGCGTTTCCGTCATCCGGCCCGATATCGATCACCCCACCGTGCAGATCCGCGATGTGTATTGCCAGCGACATGCCGGGGTGTAGACATTTCGGGCTATTGCCACCATCTCGAGGCGCGTCGACGAGCACACGCCCGACGCCGGCAGTGATGCGCTTATGAGCGCCTCCTCTCGGTTTGGAAACGCTGATGATCACAGCGTCTCCGTCAGTGCGTTGAGAGATGAGGACCCTTTTTCCACTGTTCTTCTTGATGGCATCGTCTATAAGGTTGCTCAGGGCCACCCTCAAGAGGCCCCGGTCGCCCCGCAGGGAGACACCTGGGTCGTTCATATGGGTCTCCAAGGTGATACCGAACCTCTCGGCGAGGAGGGATTTTATCGCCAGGGACTCCTCCAGGAGCTGGTGTACCGGGATATCTTCCAGTATCGTTCCCATTCAGACCCCACATCTCTCGCGGATAGGTGGCTCTGCCGGGCTTGCAGGCAGATGTTCACGTATATGAATATAAAGCCGGTAGATGAAAGAGGGGTAAAAAATAGGAGAAATCTTCCTTAACGGAAGATTAACTCCCGGTTAAGCCACGACACGCTGTCGACGAGGCAGGTGCAGGGTAAAGGTGGAACCCTCGCCCTCCATGCTGCGCACGCCTACTCTACCTCCGTGCAGGTCCGCGATGTCCTTGACCACCGACAAGCCCACAAACTCGGCGTCGATCTCTTCGACATCGTGCATGCCGGGGACTCGCGAGCGGCAGAAAAGGTCGCGTATGCTGCGCAGATCCTCGTAGGGTATCCCCCTGCCGTTATCGGTCACGACGAAGGTTTCCCTGCTGGGGTCGCTCTGATAACCTATCGTAACCTTTCCCCCCGGACGGTTGTTCCGGATGGCTGTCTCGATAAGGTTTGTCAAGGCAGCCCTCAGTAGCCGGCGGTCTCCGCATATGATGGCCCGCGGGTCATCGAGTTCCGCCTCCAGGGTGACATCATGGTCACTCGCAGCCGTGCTCTTGAAGTCCAGGCAATCCTCTACGAGTTCCCCTACTGCTATCTCCTCTATAAGCATCTTCTTCCCTCCTTTCCTTTGCTTTCTCGGTTGTCGGCCCGGTCGCATACCGAGGCGTCCTCCTACAGACCATTTAGACGCATGGTTGTTAATAACAGGTTCAAACCGTGGAAAATGTAGGTTAATTTACCGTTAAATCGGGGTAAACCGCGCTTTTAAGTATCCGGGAGAGATATGGTAAAGGTCGAGCCTTCTCCCTCCACGCTGGCCACGGTGACCGTGCCACCGTGGAGCTCGGTTATGTGCTTGACGATCGATAGGCCCAGTCCGGTGCCGCCGGTCTCTCTCGAACGGGCCTTGTCGATGCGGTAGAACCTCTCGAAGACCCGGGGGAGGTCCTCGCGAGGTATTCCCAGCCCGTTATCCTCGACCTCTATCTTCACGCCGCCATCCGCTTGACCGGCAAGCATACCCACCACGACTCTGCCACCGGACCGGTTGTACTTGATCGCGTTATCGATGAGGTTGTTCAGGGCGGTCCTCAGCAGCCTGCGGTCTCCTTCTATCCTCACGTCCTCCATATCCGGCCTGATCTCCAGCGCCACTCCGTACTCCTCGGCTAGTTTCTCCTTGGAGTCCAGGGATTCCTGCAGGAGCTCGAGCAGCAGGAAGCTATCGACCTTGATGGTCGCTTCCCCCGCCTCCAGCCGGCTCAAAGTGAGCAGGTCCTCGATGAGTTGCGAGAGACGGGTGGCCTCGAGGTCCAGGTTCCTGAGGAAATGCTCCGCCTTGTCCTTGTCCTCAACCGCCCCGACAAGGAGTGAATCGGTGAGAGCCCGGATGGTGGCGACCGGGGTCCGCAGTTCATGCGAGACGTTGGCCACGAAGTCCTGCCTTATCTGGTTCAACCTCTTGAGCGCCGTGATGTCCTCGATGGCGCTGACGGTTGCCACAACATTGCCCTCCGATCCTTTCACGGGATTTGATTTGAGGTGAAGCGAGATCCGCCGGGGATATATGAGCTCTATCTCCTCGTCCACGCTTTCCCCAGCGACCGCACGCGCCACTGCAATGTCCAGTTCGCGGCTGGACAAGGCTTCGATGATGCGGCGACCCACGGCCTTCGCTCCCTCCGCACTGAGGATCCTCTCGGCTGCCGGGTTGAGCAGCACTATCCTGCTGTCCGCATCGGTGACCATCACCCCCGCCGAGATGTTGGAGAGCACCGCTTCCAGTTTTCCGCTCTCCTCGACCGCCTCGTCGATGCGGCGGCGCACCTGCTCGGCCATGGCATTGAAGTCCCGTGCCAGCTCCGATAACTCCTCGATGTCCGGCTCGGCCACCCTGCGATCCAAGTTCCCCTGTGCCAATCCAGAAGCCGCCCCTTTCATTTCGTTGAGGTCCGCGCTAACAGTCCTCTCCGTCCATATACTCACTGCTACGATAACCAGGAGTACCACGCCAAAGGCGGCGAGGAAGATCAGCCATACCTGGGTCACCACGGGCATGAGGTCCTCTTCCTCTACGGCGACGCGGGCGGCTCCAGCTATCTCTCCGTCCACGACGATGGGAGCGGCTGCATAGATGTAATCTTCATCGAGGGTACGGGATTCCCGCCGCGTCGATTCCACCCGGCCTTCGAGCGCGCCCGCGACCTCCGGGCGACCGGCATGGTTCTCCATCTCCGAGGCCGGCACCTCGGAGTCGCCCAGCACCACGCCAGCCGTATCGATGACCGTCAGCCTCGTCGGCAGGTCCTCCGCCAATCCCTTTAGATGGGTATCGATATCATTGAGGGCTGCGTCGTCGTCGAAGTAGACCGCCATCTCGCGGGCGAAGATGGTCGCCTGCCTCTCGAGGTTTTCCTGCTCCCTCGAGATGGTATACGAACGTATGGGTATGATGACCAGGAGGCCTGCAGCGATGAGGACAGCTGCGATGAGGAAAGCATACCTGAATATCAGAATGCGCCTGAGGCTTTTCATCAAACCTGCCCGCCAGCCTCGAAACGGTACCCGATGCCCCGTACCGTGATGATGCGTTCCGGATTGGCCGGATCCTTTTCAATTTTCTCTCTTAGGCGGCGTATATGCACGTCCAGGGTCTTGGTCTGGCCGTAAAAATCGCCCTCCCAGGCTTTATTGAGGAGGTACTCGCGGGCCAGGGCCTTGCCGGGATTGCGCAGGAAGAGCTCCAGGAGGCGATACTCCATGAGCGGCATTTCCACTACCTTGCCTTCCACCACGACCTCGTGTCTTTCTTTGTCGATGACGATGTCCCCGACCTCCAGGCGTTCGCCCGTCCTCTCGGGATCATCGGTCTTGACGCGCCGCAACACCGCGCGCACGCGCGCGATCAGCTCGCGCATATTAAACGGCTTCGTGACATAGTCGTCCGCTCCCATCTCCAGGCCCAGGATCTTGTCCACATCGGAGTCCTTGGCGGTGAGCATGATAACGGGGACCGTGCTCTCTCTCCTGATCGCACGGCATAACTCCATCCCGTCCATACCAGGTAGCATGAGGTCCAGCAGGATGAGATCATAGCCGCCCCTCTCGCACATGCGCCAGCCGGTCTCGCCATCCAGGGCTATATCCACCTTATAACCCTCTTTTTCCAGGCTGAACTCGACCGCCTCAGCCAGCGGCTTTTCGTCCTCGATGATCAGGATCCTCTTCAAACACTCACCTTTCATGCCGGCGCTTTCCGTCCTTAATATTATCCCACTTCGCTCATTTTCAGGCTTTGTCCTTCCAGGGCACCCCCGGCCTGCAACGCTCCAGTGGCCATGCGAACCGAGAACGAAAATGGAAGAAGGGGCTTTTCAGCCCCTCCTTCATGTGGGAGAAAGCGGGCTACCTGAGCAGCCCTGAGATCATCCTGGCTATCTCGGTGTTGTCGATGTAACAACCACGTACCCGATCGTACTCATCTGCATAGCAGCGGAACAGATGAGATGCCATGCCCTTGGCATAGAACGGGATGAGTGCATTCGTGTGGTCACCGCTGTTCCACTCTACTCCCGGCACGTTGCTGGCTCCGTTGTTGACGACAGGCTGCATGTGCTGGGCGGCCGCTGAGCCTGGACCACAGAGGTAGCCGGTCTCGTGGTCACCGGTGACGATGAGCAGGGTCTCGCCCCAGTTGCTATTGCACCGTACCCACTCCATGACCGCTTCCACGGAATTGTTGAAGTCTATCTCCTCTTCGATCAGGCGGCCGGTCTGGTTGGCATGGCCCGCCCAGTCGACCGCGCCCCCCTCGATCATGAGGAAGAAGCCGTCTTTATCGTTGTCCAGGATATTGAGGGCGCCCCTGGTCATCTCTACCAAAGTGGGTACGCTCTGGTTGAGGGGGACGGCATAAGGAGCGGCCTTACCGTCGCCGCCGCGGGCCTGCTGGAGGGTCGTATATGCCTGGGCAACCCCACAGACACGCTTCGGGGCCCTTCCCTTCATCAAGGCCTGGAACTCGGCGCGGGTCTGGATAAGCTTCCAGGCATCGTCCATCTTGCCGTTGTGGTCCGCGTCGATGCCGCAGCCGGCGGTTCCCGCCACCAGAGCATCCCAGACGGCCTGCCCTCCGACGTACCTGTAATCGTTCGGGGAGACTTTAGGTTGTCCGTTGTCGTCGAACCAGGGGTGGCCACAGCCCATAATGACGTCGGTAGCACTGCTTACGATCATCTCCTGGCCAATGGCGGCATAGTTATTACGGGAAGCGTTGTGGGCGACGAATCCAGCAGGGGTGGCATGGCTCCATTCCACGCTGGTGATGACTCCGGTAGCCATCCCCAGCTCCTCGGCTCGCTGGGCGGTATGCTCTAGCTGGACACCGTTTATATCCACACCGATGGCGCCGTTATAGGTCTTGGTGCCCGTGGACATGGCCGTAGCGGCAGAGGCGGAATCGGTGGAGTTGCCTTTCACGTAGTTGAAATCGTTCCATGCAAGCTCCGAATCGTAGCCGGGGAGACTGTACGGGCCTCCTGCGGGTCCCTCGTACTCGTAGGTGCTCATGCCGACCCTCACCGGGAAGTGCTCGTAAGCCTGGGCTTTCTTCCTGCCAGCCTCGTAATAGTCCGTTGCCTCGATCTGATTGTATCCGCAGCCGTCGCTGATCATGACGATTATGTTCTTGACCTTGCTGCATCTTCCGCCCATGGCCTGCGTTTCCTCGAGCGGCATGGTCACAGCGAGGGCCGCCAGGAAGATCACCATGGCCAGGGCAAGAGCCACAATGATGCTGGCGGTCTTCATGGTTCTCCCGTGAGAATACATCTGGATCTCTCCTTCCACATCTGGGATTATCTCTTCGTGCCGATCGCGCATATGTGCCAGGCATCACCCCTTTCAACTTTTTGTCCCACTCGAACACCACCAACTTAGGAGGCCCAGATTAATCCTGGGTGTAGCCCTGGTTACGTTTTGTTAAAGAACGGTGAAAGCACAAGTGAAGCCACACTTCAGGCTGCTTCGGACATCGGAGAGGGCGGTGCCATACGGAAGCTGAACGAGCTCTGAAGCTGACGCGGCATCTATTGCGGAGGCGCTATCGCGGTGGACAAAGGGCGCCATGCGGCACGCCCTTGTGGAGGAATCAACTTTTCAACAAGAATTTAAAGCCAATTTACCTCCCATATACCCATATTTAATCTCGCAATGCTGGACTAGGGCTGATGGAGATGGCCCGACGATTCGAGAAGGAGGTGAGAGTTGAGGATGGAGGAAGGGCTGTTCGATTACATCGATGATAACCTGTCCGAGCGGCCGGACCCGGAGACTCAGGAAACACACGAGCATTCCCAGCACTGGCTGGACGGCTATTATCCGTTCAAGGATCGCGACCGTGGAGAAGCAGAGGAACAGTACGAGGAGTACGGCGTAGATATCCTGGAGAAACCTGGGATCAACGGTTTCAACGACGGGATGATAGATAGGGCTGTAGGTGAATAAGGAGAAGTGGAGAAGGACGGACGATCATGGTGAACATGCCGCAGAAGGCAAGGGCCTCGGCTCCCATTGTGGAAGGAGGAATGAGATGACGAAAGAATATCTGAGGGCTTCATATTTCGTACAGGAACTCGAAGAGGCGAACGGCAACATGCACTGCGATCTTGTTAACATGGCCAGGTATGCGAACATATCCCTCGGTATTATGGCTAAGACGTCCTCGAGCCAGGACCTGGATATCGATCTCTATTTCCATATCCGCAGGACCCTGGATAAACTGCAACGCGAGGCGAACCGCCAGAGCGGACTTCTCGATGCGATGAAGAAGGAACTGATGCATGCAAGGGATGATGATCGCAGCGTCGTTCCGCCATGCGTATTGTTCGATTACGAAAAAACGGGAACGGGCTAAGGACTGGCGGCAGGCCCCCGGTCCGCTTGAAGCGCGGCGATGGCCCCGTCCCACCACCGCGGGTCGCGGACGATCCAGGCCGCCGCGTCCTCATCTCCCCTGTCGTTGATGAAGTCCACGCGAAGCAGGTCCCTGGCCTTGGTCTTCTTCAGGAACCAGCGGGGATGGGAGACGGCGCGTACGGATCCGCGGGGTATGAAGAGAGTGCGCTGGGGGGCGAGCATGCGGAAACGGATACCCCCGGAGGTCAGCGCCAGCAGCCCGTTTCCCCTCACCTGGGCCAGGCCCTCCGAGAGCAGGCCGAAGTAGTTGCAGTCAGCCACGTGATACACCTTTTCCCCGGCGGTGTCGGAACGCAGGGCGGCGACCGCCCTTGCCCGCAGCCTCCTTATGAGCAAGAAGGCGACGGCGTATATGACCGCGAGGATGACTATGCACAGCGCGAGCACCAGGAGAACGATCTTTAGGGCCTGCATATTCATCACCCATGTTTGTATCGTTCAGAGCACGATAGAAATGAAGGATGTTTATGTCTTTTCGTAAGAAGAAAGGAGGGGCGGGAGGACCCACCCCTCCTTACCGAGGCTACTTTATACTTTTTCCCACAGGGTGGCGTTGCCGTTGCCGAAGCCCCCGCAGAGGGTAGCGATGCCGCGCTTGGCGTCGGGGAAATCGGTCTTCATGATGTTGTTGAGGGTGATGACGAT
The DNA here is from genome assembly GCA_040757835.1 of Actinomycetota bacterium. Taxonomy (NCBI): domain Bacteria; kingdom Bacillati; phylum Actinomycetota; species Actinomycetota bacterium. Next base: position 213,747 of record JBFLWJ010000004.1, on the reverse strand, counting down.
GCGGCATCCCGACTCACCCAGGGGATGCCCCAAGGCCAGCGCGCCGCCCCACACGTTGATGTTGTCGAAGGGCGCGTTCTCGCCGATGCCCAGCTCGCGGATGACCGCCAGGGACTGGGTGCCGAAGGCCTCGTTCAACTCCCACAGGTCGATGTCGTTGACGGTGAGGCCCTTGCGCTCCAGCAGCTTCTTCACCGCCGGCACCGGGCCGTACCCCATGACCGTGGGGTCGCATCCCGCCATGACGCCCCCTCCGTAGCGGAGGTGATAGGATAGGCCTAGCTTGTCCGCCCTCTCGCGGCTCATGAAGAGGGCGGCGCAGGCTCCCGCCGTCAACGGCGAGCTGATGGCCGCGGTGACCCTGCCGTCTGGTTTGAAGGCCGGGTTCATGCTCGCCATCTGCTCCAGGCTCGGGTTGTCGCGGATCCACTGGTCCTTGTCCGCCATCCATTCGTTACCGTCATCGTCAAGGGCTTTGACCGGCACGATCTCGGCCGCGAACTTGCCCGCGTCCCTGGCCGCGGCAGCCTTGAGGTGGCTGTGGTAGGCCATGAGTTCCGCGTCGGCGCGGGAGATGTCGTAGAGCTCCGCTATCTTCTCGGCCGTGGGCCCCATGGGCAGCTCGGCGGGGTTGTAATATTCCGCGATGCGGGGCGGGAAGTCCATGCCCATGGCCATGGGCACGTTCATCATGTCCTCCACACCCGAGGCGATAAAGATGTCACCCTCGTCGGCCATGATGGCGCGGCAGGCGTGCTCGATGCAGGACATCCCGCTGGGGCACTGCTGGTTCACGCCGTTGGTGGCCACGCTGTCCGGAAGTCCGCTGGCCAGCCAGCCCAGGCGCGCGATGTCGTTCTGCATGCCGGTCTGGTTCGCCGTGCCGCAGAACACCGCCTCCACGTCCTCCGGCTTTACCTGGGGATTGCGCTCGAAGAGGGCCTTGTAGACGTAGGTAAGGAGTTCGTCGGGGCGCAGGTTCCTTGCCCAGCCCTTCTCGGCGTGGGCCCTGAAGTTGGGGGTCCTCACGCCATCAACCAGGACGGCTTCTTTGATCTCTGCCATGTCTGATCTACCTCGCTTTCCGCTTTTCCTACGGCCTGTTGCAACAAGCCATGGCCTGATGATTTACTCCTCTGGTTACCGAAAGGTAGCGCTATTATATCAGATTTGCGGGCCGCGATTTACACTTATTGAGTTATGGGTCTACGCTAAGAATACAGGGCCCTGCGCTCTTCCTCCATGGCCTCGAAGGCGGCCCGCGCCTCCTCGGCCGGGAGGGCGTAGAGCTCGCCGTCCGGCCGCTGCAGCACGCATCCCGAGCTGTGCAGCAGCCTTACGTTCTCCCTCGTCTCCTCCCTGTTCCCCCAGCATATTATCTGGCAGCTGCCGCAGGTCATGTACTGCCTGGTCTGACCGAGGGCGACATGCTGGTAGCCGCCGGGCATCTCCGGACGGCGGTAATAGAGCTCGACAGCCCGGAAGAACTCAGCCAGCAACTTCTCATGGTCCTCGGGGCCGGGGACCTCGAAACGGCCCGGGGACCAGGTGGACCATTTGCCCGACCTCGCAAGACCATTGAAACCTCCGCAGGTGAACTCGCAGAGCATCTGGTCCCTGCGGGCGGCGTGGGTGAAAGTGACCCCGCCCAGGGTCACGGACATCTCCTGTTTGTTGTCGAACATGCCCAGGGCACAGCTCTTGTAGCAGAGCTTGCACATGTCGCAGAATCCCTCTTCCTCGGGGATGGGCTCGGTCGGATCGAGCTCAGCGTCTGTGACGGTGGTACCCAGGATGATGGCGGTCCCGTGTCCTTTGATACCGACGTTTCCGGACCATCCGAAGGAGCCCAGACCGGAGCGCACGGCGATATAGCGGTGGCTGATGTCCGGGTGCAGCTTCACTTCCCAGCCCTCCTCGTCCTGGCGGTACTTCATGTTGGCCGCAGTGCCCTTTGCCTGGAAGCCCTCCTTCTTCAGCATCTCCGCCAGCTCCCAGGAGAGGTCCTTGGAACGGATGTTGGTGGAGAGATTGTCCTCCTCGTGGGGAACGCGGTCCTGCTTGGCCAGGAAGGCGCGGACATGATCGCGGTCCAGGGGCAGGGCAAAGCCGACCGCGGAGCGAGCCCCCTCCATGCGGTAGGTGATATCCGAGCTGGGCGGACCGCCCGCGAGCGTCTCCGTGGTGGCGATACCCACCGCCAGCGCCCCGCGTTCCTTAAGGAACTCCTCGATCAAGGATTCCAGTGTCATGGCCGCCTCCCCTCTCGTGCCGGATACCCACTTGATTATGCGCTAACCACCCTCACTTTACCAAGGTCAACGATGAAACCAGCCGTCCCTTGCCCTTTCAAAAACATGCGTTAATGTGCGGTGGGAGTCCGCCGGGACGGCCGCCGGCGGCGGGTCAAGTTTGCTGCGTGCGCGGTCGATTTCAACCTTAGCTCATGTAACGGAGGGGGTCGATGACTTGAACATAAGCTTATGTCCTGAATGTGGGGTCCCGGAGCAGATCACCACGAACTACCAGTGGCTCAACAGTGGGGTCATGGTCCAGCGCAACGACATCTCGCGGCGTGTAGGTTTCCTGGAGAGCGAGAACCTCGACCCCCTCTACACGGGCATAGGAAAGATCATAGGCATGCCCATCGACCGCCTGGTCATCGACATCTCCCGCAGGGGCACGGTCGAGTATTTCAATACCCTCATCCCGCCCGAGGCGAGGGGGATGGTTCGGGGTGAGAGCCTCGGACCGGACTCCGTAGCAGCGTTCATGACCACCACCGGCCAGCTCAACGGCTTCGGAAAGTACGAGATCGTTGATATCCGCTATATAGGGAACGCAGACGACCACACCGTCATCAACGTGAGTGAGCCCTTCTCCCTCCTGCTCATCGCCGGTACCCAGGCCGGGGGCTGCGAAGTCGTATCTGGCAGTCCGCACGAAGCTTCCTTCCGTGAAGTGTCCCCTGGCGTCTACGAGGTGACCGCCACCGTATCCTCGCGGGACGAGCGGCTCGACGAGCGCATGCCGATAAAGGAATACCGCCACCGCGAGGGTGATATAGAGTTGGAGAAGTGCGCCACCTGCGGAGGGCCAGTCGCCCTGGCGGGGTTCAGGTGGCTCCTGGACCGCGGCATCATCTCGAACGTCCATACCCGCAGGCGCATGGCGATGATGGGCCCCGAGGTGCAGGACCCGCTCTTCGAGGAACTCGAGAGGGAGCTGGGGGATACGGTGCCGGCGGTGGTGGTGGAGGCGCAGAGGCGCTTCGTGAAGACCGGCTTCTACTCCATCGAAGAGATCGGAGACGAGGGCGACTTCCGCACCCAGCTGGCCCTACGCGGCTTCGGTAACCTGCGGGAGATCAGTGTGAGAGCCAGGGGCATGCGCATGCGCGTGGACAACGCCGCGTGCTACCTCATGACCGCGGGCATCGCCCAGGGGCTCTTCGAGATGGCCTTCGACGTGGATTCCTACGTGGAATGGGAGCTCTCACGGGATGGCGACCTCGAGATCGAGGTCACACCACACGGAGTGAAGCAGACGGTGGAGGTCTGATCCACCGCCGCGAGGGGGACGTGGAGAGATGGCGATCGATACCTGTAGTGAGTGCAGGGTCCCCAGGTACATCACCTCAGACCACCGCTGGCTGAGCAGTGGCGCCATCGTCCAGGCCAGCGCCGAGAAGACCCGCCCTTATTTCCTGGAGTGTGAGAACCTGGATCCGCTCTTCGGCGGCATCGAGGGGATCATCGGCGAACCCATCGAGCCCATAGTCATCGCCGTAAAACAAATGAACGTAAAGACCTATATCGAGGGGATGCTGCCGGAAGAGACCAGGGAGATGCTGTGGCGGCGCGAGATAGACTGGAGGCCCATCAACGACACCCTGAGGCTGGTGGCGCGCCTCACCGGATACGGCCGGTACGAGGTGGTCGACTACCAGAGCTTAGGCGCCGACGACGATTTCATAACCGAGTCCATCTCGGACCCCCTGTCCATCCCCTATGCGTGCGGGACCATGGCCGCCGCCTTCGAGATCCTTTTCGCCAGGGAGCTGGGCGTCCTCTACAGGAAGGCCTCCCCGGACCTCATCGAGATAATATGTTTTCCCGAGGGGCACGCAGAGGAATACAAGGGCCGGTTTCGGATGGATTCCTACGGGCAACGTGAAGGCGCCATCGAGCTGGAGAGGTGCGCGTCATGCGGGGGTCCGGCGGCCCTCACCGGGTACAAGTGGTATACGGACCGGGGCGTGATCAAGAACACCCATACCGGCAAACGCATGGCTGTCTTAGGCTCAGAGACCGACGCCATCTTCGCTGAGCTGGAGGAACGGTTCGGTAAGATCATCCCCCGCGCGGTTGTGGAGGCGCAGCGGCGCTTCGTGAAGACGGGCTTCTACTCCATAGAGGAGGTCGGCGACGAGGGCGACATCCGCACCCAGCTGGCCTTGCGCGGCCTCGGTGAACTGCGCGAGATCAGGATGGGGAAGCGTGGCGTGCGTATGCGCCTGGACAACGCCGGTCTTCACCTCATGGTGGTGGGGCTGGTGCAGGGCCTCTTCGAGATGGCCTTCGGGATCGAGTCCAGCGTCGAGTGGGAGCTTTCCACAGACGGCGACCTGGAGGTGGAGGTCATCCCCAGGCGCGCGAAAACAGACTTCCTCGACCCCGCCACCCTGTAATGGGGTCAGCCCCTGACATGTGACATTTTTCGATCTGACAAGATTGAAGAAGATACCGCTATTAGAAATGTCACATGTCAGGGGCTGACCCCATCAGCGGGTGCGCATGGGGATGAGGGAGCGTAAGAGCGCCCTGTCCTCGAGGTCGAAGGTCCGCAGCGCCAGCAGCGCCGCGACATAGACGAGGAGGAATGCGCTGACCATCTGCGGCAGAGGGAGCACGTTGCGCAGCGGCAGCATGCCGGCGGCGGCGATGAGAGACGCCAGCAGCGGCTTCCAGAAGTTGAACGTGCGCGGGTGTATTCGGAGGTGCCTCCAGGAGAAGAAGATGGTGATCCCGAAGAGGCACGCCTCGGCGACCAGGGTGCTAACCGCGGCCCCCACCACCCCCAGCAGCGGCGCCAGCAGCAGGCACATCCCGGTGTTGATGGCCGCGCAGAGCAGGATGGCGATGACCGAGAAGCGCTGCTTGTATTGCGAGTTCATTAGGTCGATCAACGGTATGTAAGCGTAGCTGAACAGGGGGATGGCGGCCAGTATCCACAGGGCGGTGCTGGCGCCGCTATACGACTTCCCATAGACCAGCGAGATTATCTGGGGCGCGCAGATGGCGAGCAGCGCCGCGAAGGGCAGGCTCAGGCAGGTCAGGTACTTCACCACCAGGCGGATGGCGTCCCGGTGCCTGCCGTCCTCCGATTTACCCACCCTGGCCAGGAAGGGGAAGATAGCGGTCATGCAGGTAGCGGGGATGATGGCCGTCATCCAGATCACGCGGTAGGCGGAGCTGAAGAGGCCTGCCTGTTCGTCCCCCTTGAAAAAAGAGAGCAATACCGTGTTGGAATACCCGAAGAGGAAGGTTAGGACCCCGATGACGCCGAAGGGCAGAGCCCCCAGTGCCATCTTCTTCCAGAACGCGAGGTCGAAGGAGAAGACGGGCTTCCCAAGCTTGCGGGTGAGGATGATGAAGTCCATGGCCATGGAGATGGTGGCCCCCACCATCATGGCGAAGGCGATGCCCATGAGTCCGTAACCGTTGAAGAGCAGTGCCGTTCCCACACCGAAAGTGAGCAGGATGTCGACCATGTCCACCAGCGCCTGGTATTTCATCACCTCGAAGGCCTGAAAGATGGCGTCGAAGAAGCGCCTGAGGCCTGTGAACACCAGCAGGCTCAAACCGATGAGGAAGAGGGGGATACGCGTGTCCGAAGCCCGGGGTGCGAAGACCAGGATCATGGCCACGATTCCCATGCTCGCGAGGCCGGTGATGAGGCGAAGGACGCTGAGGTCGCCGATGTATTTGGCCACGTCTTCCCGGTGGTTGGTTAGCTCCCTCACCACCATCTTTGGCAGGCCCATCTCCCCTACGATGACCAGGATGGACGCCAGGGCCAGGGCGAAGGAGAAGGCGCCGAAGCCCTCGGTGCCCAGTTCCCTGGCGATGAAGATGGTGAAGAGGGGCATGAGGACGGCCCGGAAGACCCCACCCCCGGTGATCAGGGCTATGTTCTTGGCGATCCTTTTCGCGTCGCTCAGCGTATTTCCCTTCGTCTCTTCGCGGTTAGCCGGTTCACGCGGAGCGCGCAAGCCCTGACTCCCGATTGTCCGTCTCGTCCTCCCGGCCGACCCGGCCGGTGCGTCCCATAACTATGGGCGCATGGGTCTTCTCTGTCAATCGGAAGAATCATGAGAAACCATTAGGGGTCGTATCCCCCCTCGACCCCACATCTCTCCTCGAGCCAGTCCGCGATGCGTGGGAACACCTCCTCGCGGGCACGCAGCCCCAACAGGAGATCGATATGGCCGTATCCCTTGCAGCAGATAAAGTCCTTTACCATGCTGGAGACGCGCTGGAAGCCGTAGTCGTGGACGGTCCTGGGGTTGACCGCGTCCTTCTCCCCTGTAACGAAGAGGACCGGTGCGCTCACCAGGTGGATGCTGCGCGTGTAGTTATGGGGCTCGCCCGGAAAATCCCCCAGGATGGCCCTGCTCTCGAGGAAATCCCCCGTGAGGGCGGCATCCACGAACTGGTAGGCCTCGTTCATGGAGATGTCGCTGATGCCGGAGAGCGCGGTCTCCAGGAAGGTCTCGTCGCTGAGGTTGCGCATGTTGGCGAAGAACGAGAAAAGGATCCTGAATAACCTGGGTCCCAGGCGTGGCATGCGCTGGATCAGCCCGACCGTCGCTTCCTCTGCCCGCACCTGCTTCCTGCTCGCGGCAAGACGCCAGAGCGCCATCCTGATACCCCGCAGCCACATCCTGGTGAGGGGATTGCGGATTGCCCAGAAATGCCAGCAGTCCCTGGGCCAGCGGAAACAGGGCGGCCCGCCCATGGAGATATGCGCCACCACAGCCTGGTTGTGCTCCGCGGCCAGGGCGGGGTCCGGGACGATGCGCCTGCAGCCGTTCTCCTCCCGATAAGAGACGCCCATGAGGTAGACGAAGGACACCACCGAACCCATGCTGTGCCCGACCAACACCGGTTTTCGCCCCGTCTCGCGCGCTGCCGTATCGACCAGGGCCGCCACGTCGTATATCCCCTTGTCCTGCACGCAGTGGGAGAAGTCCCCACCGTCGCTCTTGTAGGGTTCCCGTCCCGTCCCTCTCAGGTTGCTCACCCAGACGTCGTATCCGCGGCGGGCGAAGTAGAGGGCGAAGTTGCATTCCTCGAAGGCGAGGTCGTACTGGAAGCCGTTGGAGCAGATGCCCGCGATGAGGATGAGGGGGACGGCCCCGGGATTGGCGTAGCGCTTTCCCCGCAGGATGATCCCGTCCGCGGTCTCCACCTCGAAGAGCCGGGGAGTGAAGTCCCCGGGGGAGAATCCCGGATAGCGTGCGACCGGCGAGGCCATGGCAGTTCACTTCCCGGTGGCGAAGCCGGTCAGGAAGGCGACCAGCCGGCGCATGAAACCGGGGAAGAAGCGGTGCAGGTAGTAGAGGATATACGCCTCGCGCCCCGTGAGCAGGAGGAACTTGTCCCGGGCGATGGCCTCCACGACCAGGCGCCCCGCCTCCTCGGCGTCCATGCCCTTGTCCTCCAGCAAGCGCTCGAACCTCTCGGTGACCTTCTGCTGCCTCTCGTTGCTGGCGTAGGCGCGGGTACCCTCCGCGATATTGGTGCTCACCGCCCCGGGGCAGACCAGGGTCACCCCGATGCCGTGGCGGCGCACCTCCGACCACAGCGCCTCCGAGAAGCCGCCGATGCCGAACTTGGTGGTGGCGTAGGCGATGTGGAAGGGAAGGATCACCAGGCTGGAGAGGGAGCCGACGTTGACCACGTGGCCCTCGCCCCGCGCGATCATCTGCGGCAGGAAGAGTCGGGTTCCGTAGATCTCGCCCATGAGGTTGATGCCCGTGATCCACTCGATGGTGTCCAGGGGGATATTGACCAGTTCTCCCCCCACGCCGACCCCGGCGTTGTTCACCAGGATATCGACCCGGCCCCACTCCGCGAGTACCTCCTCCGCCATCCTCTCCATCTGCGCGCGCGATGAGACGTCCACCTGCCTGGTGATGCATCTCGCCCCCATGCCCTCGATGGTGGACGCCACCTCGCGCAGGCGGTCGGCGTTGAGGTCCACTAGCACCAGGTCGCAGCCGGCGGCGGCCAGCGCGAGGGCCGTGCCCCGCCCCAACCCCGAGGCGCCGCCGGTGACCAGGGCGACCTTGCCGCGGAACCATTGCGGGCCCCTGGCGCGGGACGGCCTTTTCTTAGACATATCGCACCTCCGTTCGTATCCCGTGTCTTCACGTCACGGCAACAATACAAACCCGAACAAATTTGTCTTCAGTATTCGGCTTGCTCCTGTTAAGCTAGGTACGGAGTTTTTCGCAAACCGGCGCGGCGGCCTCCGCGCGCAAGGATGTAAGGAGCGTCTCCCATGGCCACAAGGAAGATATTCTTCACCGGTTATCCCGGCTTCATCGGTCGTTGGCAGGTGAGGAGCATCCTCGCGGACGACCCGGACGTGGAGTTCATCTTCCTGGTGCAGGAGAAGTTCATGGCCCGCGCCGCCGAGGACATATCCGAGCTGGAGAGGGAGGGCTCGGCCGAACGGGGCAGCCTGCGCGCCGTGGTGGGCGACGTCACCGACCCCCACCTGGGCCTGAGCGCGGAAAGTTATGAGTCCCTCGCCGCCTGGGCCACCGAGGTCTGGCACCTCGCGGGGGCCTTCGACCTCTTCGTCCCCGAGGGCATCGCCCGCAGGATAAATTACTGGGGAGTGCGCCACATCGTCGATTTCTGCAAAGCCTGCGGCGACCTCTCTTTTCTGGTCCACTTCAGCTCGGTGGTGGTGCATGCCGAGAGGGAGGGGCTGATCACCGAGGACGAGCTGGACGCCGGGCAGGACCTCATCAATAACTACTTCATGACCAAGTTCTGGGGCGAGGTCGAGGTGCGGCGGGCCATGGAGGAAGGCCTGCCAGCCATCATCATCCGGCCGGCCGGGGTGATGGGCGACTCCAGGACGGGGGAGACGGACAAGTTCGACAACATCTATCTGACCTTTGGCGTGCTCGCCCTCCTCGGCAAGTACGGCATACCACCCGTGTACCTCGGCAAGGGCACGACGCGGCCCAACTTCGTCCCCATCGACTATATCGTGGATGCCGTCACCGTGATCACCCGCAATCCCGCCGCCGTGGGCAGGTGCTTCCACGTCGTGGACCCGGACCCCCCCACGGCGAGGGAGATGTTCGACGTGATCTACGAACTGACCGCGGGCAAAAAAGCGAGGATCACCGTACCCACGAAGGTGGTGGACTTCATGGCGAACAAGCTGGGATGGATGTTCAAGCTCTTGAACATCCCGCCCGATTCCATGACTTACGTCAATCATGTTGGCCTCTTCGACGCCAGCAACACGCTGGAGATGCTGCGGGGCTCGGGTATCTCCTGCCCGCGCATCCGCGATTACTACCCCAGGCTCTACGAGTGGTGGCTGGCCAACCGCGACCGCCCGGACATGTCTCCAAAAATGTAAGCGGTCAGGTCTTGGGTGTTGGATTCTGGTGTATTACAACGATGCTGGTAAATACCGCTGTTCTTTACTTAAAATACTTCGGTATCCAAAATCCAAGACCTGACCCCATAGACTAGAACTTCCGCGGGTATGCCAGGTCCCCCTTGTGCAGGGCCTTGTAGAAGTACCCGAAGTCGTAGGGCACGCTCACCCTGATGGCGCCCCGCTTGCACATGGCCTGGCAGTCGTTGCAGGCCATGCAGTCGGGCTGCACCTTCTCGATCATGTGCGCCTTCCTGTACTTGCCGACCCCGGCCACGTAGAGGCTGTTCGCCGGGCAGATGAGGGCGCAGTTGCCGCAGCCGTTGCACTTCTTTTCGTCGATGACCACCCAGCCGGCGGTGCCATGCGCGGGGTTGTCGTAGGTGGGTATGGTCATCCTCTCTTTAAAGGTAAGGTATGCCATCTTTCAACCTCCCTTAGAACACGGTCCGCTTGCGGCCGTCTTCCCACCAGTCGATCTCCCGCAGCTCGCGCTCGACCATGCCGTCCGGGTTTCCCACCGGGTAACCCAGGGCGATGCCCTCGACCAGCTTGTACGGGAAAGAGACGCCCAGCTTCTTGTTCCACTTGGTGCCGAACTTGAAGACTTCAACGAAACCCACCCAGCAGGTGCCGAGGCCGAGGCTGTGTGCGGCCAGCACCATGTTCTGGCCGCAGATGCCCACGTCCACCGGGGGTTTGGCCGCCCCCCGCTTGTCCATGAAGATGAGGATGACGGTGGGGGCGCCGTGGAAGAGCTTGAGCTTGCCGTCGGCGATGAGGGCGGTGGCGCCGAAGGGGATGGGGTGCATGAGGTTGGGCAGGATGCGGGCCCCGATCTGGGAGTACAGCCACGCCAGCCTGCCCAGGGGGCTCTCCTGCCAGTTGAGGAAGAACTTGAGCACGCGGCAGCGCAAGCGCACGTACTTCTCCATGCTCTCGATCATGTCGCGGTCGCGCACCACCACGAACCTCCAGGGCTGCGAGTTGCCCGCCGAGGGGGCGAACCGGCCCGCCTCCAGGATGCGCCTCACGAGGGCCTCGGGCACCTGCCTGTCCTTGTACTTGCGCACGCTGCGCCTCTCCAGGATGACCCTCTCCACCGGGTTCCAGTCCATGCCCTCGTGCCAGCTGTACATCTCCGCGTACTCTGACGACCTGGCTGGGGCCTTCTCCTCCAGGTCCGCACTCACGTCCATGGTCTCGGTCATGTCTCCCCCTTTCCTATTCCTCGAAAACAAGCGCCTCGGGAGCGGCGGGCGCCACCAGGCACTTGAATAGGTTCAGCCGGTTGAGCTGGTTGGTGCCCTCGTATATCTGCAGCAGCTTGGAGTCGCGCAGGAACTTCTCCGCCCGCATGTCGTGCCGGATCCCCGCCTCGCCCATGAGCTCCACCGCCAGGTGGCAGTTCTTGATGCCCAGGTCGGTGGCGGCGAACTTGGAGAGGGAAGCCCAGCCGGAGGCGCGCAGGGCGTCCTCCTCCTTCTGCCGGTCCATGATGATCTTGCGGAAGGCCTGCTGGACCGCCGCGAGACGGTTGGCGAAGGGCATGACGCGGTCTAAAAGCGCGGTGGGCATCATCTTCATGTAGTAGTACATGGGCTTCAGGTTGAGCAGAGCGGCCATGCCGTAGAGGCCGGTGATGTGGTTGCACTCCATGTAGGTGAGGCGCGCCAGGGCCGCGTTGGCGTACATCTCCGCCAGCAGGCACTGCGCCCACTCGTGGTTCACGAGCAGCTTCCCACGCACCTCCGTCTCGCGCGCGAAGGCCAGGGCCTCCTGGAAGGCGCCGCGGGCCACGCCGGCGCCCATGGCCCCCACGCCGGGGCGGGTGAGGGTGACCACGAAGTCGATCACCTGCTGCGCCGTCTCCCTGGGGGAATGCTTGAGCTTCTTTATCTGCTCCGCGTTGATGATCACGTCCTCGTCGGGGATGAAGCAGTCCTCGAAGATGATCTCGCTGGCGGGGCAGCCCTTTTGGCCCATCTTCTTCTCCATGCGGCCGTAGACGAAGCCCTTGGCGTCATTGCGCACCGCGAAACACATCATGGTGTCCGCCGGGCGGCTGGTGTCCTCGAAGGCGGTGGAGATGTGCCAGGTGGAGACGTGGCCGTTGGAGATGAAGACCTTGGTGCCGTTGACCACGTACCCCCCGTCCACCTTGCGCGCCAGGCACCTTACCCGCGCCTTGTGGAGGAGTTCCGTCTCCTCCGCGTCGGTCCCCGCCCCCGGCTCGGTGACCAGCCCGGCGATGAGGCAGGGCTCGCCGCTCTTCTCCCCCGCCACCACATCGCGGCACACTTTGTCGGTGATGCGCGTGTTCCAGCCGGCGAAGAGCACGGACATGCCGAAATACTCCACGCCCATGAGGTTGCCGATGCCGGCGCACTCGGAGCACAGCTCCTCGACCACCGGGATGAGGGAACCCAGGTTCCACCCCCTGCCCCCGTAGATCTTGGGGATCCAGTTGGTATAGAAGCCCCAGCGGTTTATCTCCTTGACGATGTCCCACGGCACGTAGGTGGGGTCCTCATGCATCTTGCGGTCCAGCTCCAGGGCGTAGGGACGCGCCACGGACTCGTTGAAGCGGCGGGCCAGGGCCACCGCCTGCCGTATCTCGCCGCTGACGCCGCTGGGCATCTTGCCCACCGTGTCCAGGCTGCACATGATGTCCTCGAGCCTGGGGTGCTTTTCCAGCAATGTCGATGAGGTCAATCCTTCGATCATCTCTCTACCCCCTTATCCTCACCACGCCGCTTCGCCGTCCACGACGCGCTGGATGAATTCGAGCCGGCGCATGTGGGTGATGCCCAGGAGCGACTGTATCTGCTTGGCGTCACGGAACCTCTTCTCCTGCGGGTAATCCTTCATGTAGCCGTAACCGCCCAGCGCCTGGATGCCGTCGGTGGTCGCGTCCGTGGCCATCCCGCCTACCACGAGGGCAGCTGCCCGCGATTGCTGCTGCCAACCCGGTTCCTCCCTGTCCACGGCGCCGGCGGCCTTCTCCACCAGCATGTCCGCCGCCCGGGCTTTTACCGCCATGTCCGCGAGGATTATCCGCAGGCCCGACCAGTCCACGATATGCCTGCCTCCCTGCTCCCTTTCTTTGCTGTACTCGAAGGCCCCCGTGAAGGAACCCTTCATCGTCCCCGCGGCCATGGCCGCGGCCGCCACCGAGAGGCGGTCGACGGCCGCCTCGTAATAGGCACTCCCTTCACCCTCCGTGCCCACCAGCGTGCCGATAACGCCGCCGAGGGCGAGGTCCACCGCCGGGCATGAATGCATGCCCAGGCTGAGCACGGGCTCGCTCACCTCCACGCCCTGCGACTTCAGGTCCACCAGGAAGAAGGAATACCCGTCCGGCCCCTCCGTCTTCGCCGGCAGCAGGGCGCGGTTCACCACGCCGCCGAGGACCACGTATGGTACGTCGCCGCTGAGTTCATAGCCGCCGGCGTCCCTGGCCGCCCTGGCGCAGTGGTCCACCTCACCCGGGTTGTTATAGGAGGGGAATGCGATGAGGCTCTGCTGGAAGGAACCGTCCTCGGAGGCCATTTCCGCGAGGAGGCTGGCGCCCCCCGCCTGCCTTATTATCTCCTGTGCCAGGGCATTGGTGAAGATGGTCGCCCCCAGGCTGGCGTCCGCCTGGCAGATCTCGTCGAGCACCAGGCACAGGGCTGAAACCGGTTCCGCCGATCCCCCCGCTTCCTCCGGCAGCATCACCGCGAAGAAGCCCACCTCCAGCGCCTTGGACAGGACGCTGTCGTAGAGCGGCGCGAAGGGGAACCTGTCGTGCTCCTCCCGCTCGTCCACCAACTCCTTCGCCGCGAAGTCCCGCGCCATCTCGTCGAGCAGCTTCAGTTCCTCGCTCACATCCGCTTTCATTCCATCTACCCCCTTCGTTTATCTCCCCACGCATGCGTGCCGCTGGTGCGCAGATCACGCGTGCCAGGCCTTGACCTCGCTATGCTCGCTTCACGCTCGCTCCGTCTCCTTCAAGGCGACTGGCACCGTGCCGCCGCCCTCCGGGCGTCGTTATATACGTTCGAGGATGTGGACGCACATCGCCGCTTCCCCCATGCCCAGGAACCCGCCGCCGTTCTCGGCCAGGGCGATGCGGGCCCCCTCCACCTGGCGCGGCCCGGCGGCTCCCCGCAACTGTTGTACCAGTTCGTAGACCTGGGCCAGGCCGGAAGCGCCGATGGGGTGGCCACGGCATTCCAGCCCGCCCGAGGGATTGACCGGCAGTCTGCCGCCCAAGGAAGTGGCGCCCGACTCGGCGAAGGGGCCGCCTTCGCCCACCGGGCAGAAGCCCATGGATTCGTACTGCGCCAGCTCTCCGAAGGCGGTGGCGTCATGCACCTCGGCGACATCGATGTCCTCGGGCCCCAGGCCCGCTACCTCGTAAGCGCGCTTGCTGGCACGCTCCCCGATGCCGGCGATGCCGCTGTCGGGAAGAGAGCCTGAGACCAGCACCGAAGCGCGGATGCGCACAGGCCTGGCGCCGGGGAACCTCGCGAGGGCCCGTTGGGAGCAGATGATGGCCGCGGCGGCGCCGTCCCCGATGGGGGCACACATGGCCCGCGTCAGGGGGTAGGCGACCTGGTAGTCCTCCAGTACCTCCTCCACGGTCATGTCCATCTGGTACTGGGCCATGGGGTTCATGGAGCCGTTGTGGTGGTTCTTGGCCGCGATCACCGCCAACTGCCGCTGGGTGGTGCCGTAGGCCTTCATATGCATGCGCGCTCCCATGGCGTAGATGTCCATGAAGGCGGTGTGGCCTCCGCCCTCTTTCTTCCCCTTCTCCTTGCCCTCCGCCTCGGCCTCGGCGGCTTTTTTGGCGGCGTCGGCCTGGAATGCGGCGATCATGCCGTGCACGAACTCGACGTCCGCGCCCGAGGCGAAACCCTCGAACATCTTGGCCTTGTCCTCGGGGAAATAGACCTTCTCCGCCCCGACCGCCAGAACCAGGTCGTAGAGGCCGGCCTTCACCGCGGTCCACGCCCCGTGGATAGCGGTGGAGGCGCCGGCGCAGGCGTTCTCCACGTTGGTGATGGGGATACCCTGTATGCCCAGGGGGGAGAGGGCCACCTGGCCCCGGATGCAGTGCTGCATCTGGCTCATGCCCCATCCCGAGTTGGAGAACCACGCGGCCTCTATGTCTCCCTTGTCCGCCTGGACGTCCTCGAGCAGGGCCTGCACGGCCTCCGCGGTCAGCATCTTGATGGTCTTCTCCGGGTATTTCTTGAAGCGGATCATACCGGTGCCTAGGATGTATACGTCATCTGCCATGTCAGCCCGCCTTCCTTTCCCTGTCGTAGGTATCCGCCGTGACGCCCAGGTTTTCCAGTTCCTTCTTGATCACGCGGTGGGTCTCAGTCTTGGGGAGTGCGTCGATGACGCGGTAGTATCGCGGCACCGCGAACTTGGCCAGCTCGCTCGCGAGGAAGTCAGGCAGGGTGGCGGGGTCGATGCTCTTCCCCTCCACCGGCACCAGGGTCACCATGATCTCGTCCTCGGCCAGCTCGGAGGGGACGGCGTAAACCGCGCACTCCAGCACGTCCGGGTGCTTGAGCACGGCCTGCTCCACCTCGTAGGCGGAGACGTTCTCCCCTTTCACCCGCATGGACTCGGTGTTGCGGCCCACGAAGTAGACATATCCTTTCTCGTCCCTGTACACCAGGTCGCCGGTGTACAGCCATCCGTCGCGCATCTTGTCGCTGGTGGCTTCGGCGTTCTTGTAATATTCCACCGCGCCCTTGCGCTCCCCCACGTAGCAGATGAGCTCGCCCGGGGTATGGGGGGGCACGTCACCGCCATCGCTGTCGATAACCCTGATCTTGGCCCCCAGGGGCTTGCCCATGGAGCCCACGGGGGCGGTCTCGAAGTTGACGATGAGCACCCCGCCGCCGTCCACGGCGCCGTACCCCTCGTAGATCTTGACCCCGAAACGCCGTTCGAAGTCCTCCCACATGTCCGCGGGACAGCCGGCGGAGAGGATGAAGCGCACCTTGTTGTCGTCATCGTCGGCCTTCTCCGGCTGCTTCATGAGTATGGGCATCACCGCCCCCAGGCCGTTGAAGGTGGTGGCCCCGAAGCGCCGAACCTCTTCCCAGAAGCGGCTGGCGCTGAACCTCTCGCCCAGGGCTACGCTGCCCTCGCAGTGCATGGCCGGCGTCACCGTAAGGAAGAGCGCGTTGGCGTGGAAGAGCGGGTAGCAGGTGTAGGCCACATCGCTCTTGTTGGTGAGAAGGCGCCCCACTATGGAGATGGCCTTGACGTTGGTGTTGTTGTAGCGGTACACGACCCCCTTGGGCAACCCGGTTGTGCCCGAGGTGTACATGAGCACGCAGAGGTCGTCCGGGTCGTATCTCTCCCTGGGGGTGGAGGCGTCCGAGCCCGGGCCGTAGGCCGTCGCCAGGTCCTCCATGCCCCCGGGCAACTCGAAGTCCGCGGGGGCGCCCTCGCCGTTGACGATGACCTTCTCTATCTTTGGAAGCTTTTCCGCCACCGCCTGGTAATAGGGGAGCAGATCGTGGTCTATGACCACCATGGAGGCGTCGGAGTTATCGATGACGTGGGCCAGCTGATCGCCGCGGAGGGCCACGTTCACCGGCACCGCGTACATGCCCAGCTTCTGCTGGCCGAAGAAGACGTCCAGCCAGCGGGGGGAGTTCTTCATGATGATGGCCAGGCCCCCGCCCGGACCTCCGCCTTTGCTCCTCAGATAATTGGCCACCCGGTTGGCGTTGAGGTCCATATCGCGGTAGCTGATGACCTGGTCCCTGAAGTACAGGAACGGCCGGTCACCGAGCTTCGCGGCCTTTTCCTCAAGCAGCTCCGCGTGGGACATGTCCCGCGCGATGGAGAGGCCCTTCGCCTCCCTGATACTGCGCAGGTTCTCCTTGAGGGTACCCCTGCGGCGTTCGTCCGCTAAGAATAGGGCGAGGGAGCGCAGCAGCCGCCATCCCACCCAGGCCCTCTTCAGGTACATCTTCCGCTCCTCCGGGGTCATGCCATCACCTCTTTCCAGGACGATTATTTTTCCGATGGGCCCCGTCCATCCCTTTCCGTGGCACGTACGGGCCCGATATCCTTCAAGGCCGTGAAGGGGCCGTCCTCGTTCGGCGCGTCCATCCCTTTGGGCGCCTCACCCACTGGCCCTCTTACATCCGCCAGTTGCAGCATGTTCGCGTACTTCTCCACGAACATGGGGTCATCTATCTCCGCCGCGTCCATCTCGGCCATGAGGATGAGGGTGAAATATGCCCCCACGTAGAACCAGGCCACGATGCGGGGGTCCACGTCCTTCCTTATCTCCCCCATCTCCTGCCCTTTCCTGAGCATGTGCTCGGTGGCCCTGATGTTCAGGTTGATGAAGTCCTCCAGTTCGCGGCGGAAATCCTCGTCGAAGACGTTGTTGAGGACGAAGGCCAGGAACCTCCGCATGCTGGGGTTCTCGCGCACGAAATCGATGTAGCTGCTCGATACGCGCTTGAGATATTCGAGCGGCTCGTTCCCGTGTTCCCTGTAGATCACTTCGTAGCGGGCGATGAGGAGGTCCTCGATGTAGCGGCAGCAGGCCAGGAAGAGCTCTTTCTTGCTCGGGAAGTACTTGTAAAGGGTCCCCTCGGCTACGCCCGCTTCGCGGGCCAGGAGCGCGGTGGTGGCTTTCTCGTAATTGGTTCGCGAGAAGGCGTCAATGGACGCGAGGATGATGTCGCCAGTGCGGTTGCCCTTTCCCATACCGTCCGCTCCATCCCTGCCTGGGTAGAGGTCTCCCTTTTCAGGAGAGGAAAAATGTCTTCGAACCTCGAAAAAGTGAGCGCTCACCCGCCTAACAGCCGTACCTATTTATACAACAATGACCGGACCCTGTCAATACACATAAGTATCTTGGTGTATGGAAAACGGGCGATGCCGGGATATATTAATATATGCAATAGCGGCGGGGTCACTGCGGCAAGAGAGGGGAGAGCATGGAGAGAGAAGAAGCCCTGGAGCTCCTGCTGGCCAACCTGAAGGCTGAGAACCTGCTCAAGCACTCATACGCCACCGAGGCCGTGATGAGGAGGATGGCGGTGGAGAAGGGTGAGGACGAGGACCTGTGGGGCCTTACCGGACTGCTGCACGACCTCGACCTGGAGATAGTCGGCGACGACATGTCCGTTCACGCCGCCACCGGCGCCCGCATGCTGGAGGACAGGGGGGCTCCCGACGAGATGGTGAGCGCGGTGCGCATGCACAACGCCGAGGGCCTGGGACTGGGCGAGAGGACGACGGTCCTGCAGCACGCCCTGGCGTGCGGAGAGACGGTCACCGGCTTCATCGTCGCCGCGGCCCTGGTGCGGCCGGACAGGAAGCTGGAGGGGGTCAAGGTGAGCTCGCTGCGCAAGCGCATGAAGGAGAAGGCCTTCGCCCGGGGAGCGCGCCGGGAAGTGATCCTGGAATGCGAGCAGGCCGGCTTCGAGCTGGACGGATTCCTGGCCCTGGCCCTGGAAGCAATGCAGGGCATCTCCGACGAGCTCGGCCTCTAGGTGGTCTCCAGCAGGACGGTGGCGATGGCGGCGATGCCCTCGCCGCGGCCCGTGAAGCCCATCCCTTCCGTCGTGGTCGCCTTCACGCACACCCGCCCCGTCTCTATCCTCATGGTCGCGGCCAGGAGAGAGGCCATGCCGCCGGTGTAGGGCGCCAGGCGCGGTTCCTGGGCCACTACCACACAGTCGGCGTTCACCACCCTGTAACCCTTCTCCCTTACCAGGCCGACGACTTCCTCCAGGAGGACGATGCTGGAGATGCCCTCGTAGGCGGGGTCGGTGTCCGGAAAGTGCGCACCGATATCGCCCGCTGCGCAGGCCCCCAGCAGAGCGTCCATGAGCGCGTGCACCAGCACGTCCGCGTCGGAGTGTCCCTCGAGGCCACGGTCGTGCGGCACCTCCACCCCGCCCAGCACCAGTCTCCTTCCGGCTGCGAAGGCGTGGGCGTCAAATCCCAGGCCTATCCGGTTCTGCAACCCCCAGACCTCCCTTCAAGAGCAGGGCTTCCGCCAGGACCAGATCGCTGGCGTAGGTTATCTTCAGGTTGGTAAGTTCCCCTTCCACCACCCTGACGCGGTAGCGGTATCTCTCCAGCAGGGCCGCGTCGTCGGTGGCCCACACCATCTCCCGGGAAGCGCGTTCGTGCGCGTCGAGGAGCGCCGCTGCGCGGAAGCACTGTGGCGTCTGGACCGCCCAGAGGCGCTGGCGGTCGGGGGTCCTGAGCACCCACCCCCCCTCGACCTCCTTCACCGTATCCACCACCGGGACGGCGGAGATTATCCCCTCGCAATCGCAGTCGCCCAGGGCTTTTATGACCCGCTTGAAGAGCGCCGGGGAGGCCAGGGGCCGCGCGCCGTCGTGCACGATGATGATGTCCACCGGCGCGGAGAGGGCACGCAGGGCGTGCAGCACCGACTCCTGTCTCCGCTCCCCCCCCTCAACGACCCTGACCGCTTTCTTTCCCCCGTAGGGTGCGGCTATTTCCTCGCTGGCGCGCCCGATATCATCGGCGTTGACCACCAGCACGATCTCCTCCACCTCGGGGACGGAGGCGACGTTCAGGAGGGAGCGCGCCAGGACCGGCGTTCCGTCCAGCACCAGGAATTGCTTGCCCTCTTTCCCGCCGACCCTCTCCCCGCGCCCCGCACCCGCGATGACCGCGGCCGCTCTCATCGCCATGCTCAGTTCTCCTTGAGAGCGGCGAAGATCATCCTCCCCGCCGGGGTCTGCAGGATGCTGGTCACCAGGGTCTCGACCTCACGCCCGATATGTTTCTTGCCGCCCTCGACCACCACCATGGTCCCGTCGTCCAGGTAGCCCACACCCTGGCCCGACTCCTTGCCCTCCTTGAGCACCGTGAGCACCAGCGGCTCCCCGGGCAGAACGACGGGTTTGAGCGAGTTGGCGAGCTCGTTTATGTTCAGGACCCGCACCCCCTGGAGCTCGGCGACCTTGTTGAGGTTGAAGTCGTTGGTCATCACCGGCTGGTTCAGAAACTTGGCCAGGGCCACCAGCTTGGAATCCACCGCGGAGAGCTCCGGGAAATCCTGCTCCTCGATGCGCACCTCCACGCGGTCCTGCCTCTGCAGGGCGTTGAGCACGTCCAGGCCGCGGCGGCCGCGGTTGCGTTTCAACGGGTCCTCGGAATCGGCGATACCCTGCAGCTCGTTTAGGACGAAGCGCGGCACCACCAGTTCGCCCTCCAGAAAACCGGAGTAGCAGATATCGGTGATGCGGCCGTCGATGATGACGCTGGTGTCGAGTATACGGGCGGGGGCGGTCGCGGGAGCCTCGTCATCCCCCGGTGGACGCACGCGGGAGGGCTTGAAGAAGTTGAGCAGGTCTTCCTTCTTCTGCACCGCTATGACGTACCCGATGACCCCGCAGACGGCGTAGACGATCAGGGCGAAAGTCCACCCCCAATCGGAGAACCACCCCCAATCGGAGCGGAAGAGGATGACCGAGGGGAGGAAGGCGACCAGGAACCCGGCGATGACGCCGACGGTCCCCATGAGGAGGTCGGTGCCGGGGACGTCCTGGATAGCGTGCTGGAAACGGTTGAGGAGCTTCGCGACGTATCTTCCCGCGGCCCCCCCGAGGACGAACCCCAGTCCCACACAGACGAATATGGAAACGATGAAGCCGATAATATAATAAGTGGAACTGTAATCCGCCAGGTACGTCTCTTTGAACAGCTCTCCCAGTGCGTATCCCCCGACTCCCCCGAGGATCATGAAGATGATTCGGACGAGCAGGACAACCATGAGATCCGTGTTTCCCTCTTGGCTGGGGCAACCCTCCTTTGGCCTTTATTTCGCCGGGGGATGATGAAAGATGATAAACCCGACGATTGCTATTGATTATAGCTTCAAGGGGCGAAAGAAAACAGCCTCAAGATGTAGGAGAGAAGACCTCCTCGATCATGCGCACTGCCTCGTCTACCTCGACCTCGACCGCGTACATCAGCTCGCTGGCCAGTATATCCCGGGCCTGGGTGAGCATGCGCTTCTCCCCCGAGGAGAGGCCTTTCTCCATGTCCCGGAGGGTGAGGTTCCTCACCACCTCCGCCACCTGGAAGATGTCCCCGCTGCGGAGCTTGTCGCGGTTCTTCTTGTAGCGGTGGTTCCAGTTGGTGGGCATCGGGCTCTGCTCTTCCCCGAGGACGCAGAGCACCTTCTCGACCTCGTCCCTTTCGATGATGTTGCGCAAGCCCACTTGCAGGGAGCTGTCCGCGGGGACCATGACCTTCAGGTTCCCCTGGCACATGCGCAGCACGAAGTACTTTTTTGTCTCTCCCTCCACGTCCTTCTCGGAAATGCCCTCGATGACCCCCGCTCCATGGTGAGGATAGACCACGACGTCTCCTACACAAAACATCCTCATCACCTCTCATATCCGGCGACAGCTCCGCGGTCCTCTCCCGCAGATGGAAACATCTCTCTGATATCAGGGTGGTTATGCGTGAGGTATCATCTCACAGGCCACTGCTGACGTATGACTCTACCGGCTGTCTTCGAAAAACATCGTCCGTTCTTCCGGGGTTCGCCGCATAATATCAACCATGCGCTCAGGTAAGGCTGTAGACGCCCAGGGTGTTGATACGGTCGTTCTCCCTCTCCAGAACGCATTTGAGATCCAGTCCCAGCAGGCAGCAGGTGGCCGCCAGATAGAACATTGCGTTTCCCAACTCCGTTTCGATGACGTCCGCGCAGTTGGGGCAGAGCTCACCCTCGATATGGCTCTTCACGTAATTCGATACCTGGGAGAAATTTACATCGTCGGGGAGTTCCTGCTTGCTGGCGTCCACGCTCAGGCACCCACAACTGGTCACCGTCTTGGCCAGGGCCCGGTTGACCCTGGTGGCGGCGTCCTGGAGTTTGGTCATCACGTCGAGGATGCTGCGATTGCGCACGAGATACTCGGAAACGGTCTTCTGGAATTCCGCGCAATCCGCTTCTCGCATCTCGATAACCTCCGTCCCTTTCGACTAAATCAATTATAGGTTCGGGTCTGCGCGAGGTCAAACGCCGGTGCGGGCCTGTGAATCATACAACCTTTCTACTTACCATAATATGGGTGAAAAGCACGGGGCGACGGGCGTCGCTCGAGCGATCCCGTCGCGGCTCTATATGTACCTCTCGACCAGGGACGATTCGGCGATACGCCGCAGCCCCTCCTTGATGGCGCGGGCGCGCGCCTTGCCCACTCCCTCGACCTCGTCGAGCATCTTCTCCGAGGCCTGCATGATGTTCTGCACGTTGGAGAAGTTCCTGACCAGTTTCTCCACGATGGAGGCAGGCAGGCGTGGTATGCGCTCTAGGATACGGTAGCCGCGCGAGGACAGCGGCCGGTCGAGCTCATCGTGGGCACCCGAGTAGCCGAGGGCCTGAGCCACGTTGGTCAGCTGTAAGAGTTCCTCGTCGCTGAGCCGGGCGAGGCTGCGCTCTACCGCCTCCAGGGACTTACCCCGTTCCTCCACACGGAAATCGCGGATGACGTTCCTCTTCTCGCGCTCCACCCCCGACATCAGCTCCTCCATCTGGAGCTCGATGAGGCGGCCTTCCGTTCCAAGCTCCGCCAGGTACACCTGGATCTCGGCTGCTATTCGGTGCATCATCTCCGCCCTCTGCAGCACACTGACCACGTCCTGCAGGCTCACCAGGTCCTCGAACTCGAGGGCGCTGAGGGTGGCCGATACCTGGTCCAGGCGGGCCTTGTATTTCTCCATGGTCTGCAGGGCCTGCCCCGACTTGCTGATGAGCACGCGCACCGAGAGGATGACGTGGACCCAGTCGTTCTTGTACATGGTCACCCGGTTCATGCGCTCGGATACCGCTATCACCAGCTTGCCGGTCTGCCGCGCCACCCTCTCTGCGGTACGGTGACGTGTCCCGCTCTCCGAGGTGGGAATGGAGGGGTCGGGCACGAGGTGGACGTTGGCGAACCTTATCTTTGTCAGGTCCTTGTCCAGCACCACCGCGCCGTCCATCTTGGATACCTGGAAGAGGTTGGCGGCGGAGAAATCCCAGTCTACCTCCACTCCCCCGTTGACGATCTCCAGCACTTCGCTGCTGTCGTCCACCACTATCAGCGCTCCGAGGTGAGAGGCCATGAGGCGGTTCAGGGCATCCCGCAGCTCCGAGCCCGGCGCGACCAGCCGCAAGACCTCGAGATATTCCATGTCACGCAGATAATCCTCCAAGTCGGAACGCTCCCTTGTTGATGCGGAATCACCTTAAATCCTTTTCCCCGGCCCCTTCTATATTAAACAAAGAGAGCGGACCGTTCCAATGCCGCCGGGGCGAGGCGCCGGTCAAGCTATGGCGAGGATGCCCAGGGCCTGGCTCACGTCCCTCACCTTCACCAGCTCGAGGCCCGGGTGGACCTCCAGGGGTTTCGCCTTGTCGGAGATGAACATGACCCCGGATCCCAGGCGCGCCGCCTCCTGCATCCTCTCCGCGGCCCTGGAAACCGGCCGCACCTCGCCGGTGAGTCCCACCTCCCCCACGAAGACCGTCCCGGGGGAGATGCTCTTGTCCCGCCGGGAGGAGGCGATGGCCATGCACACACCCAGGTCGAGGGCGGGCTCGCTCACCCTGAGGCCGCCGGAGATGCCCACGTAGACGTCCCGGTCCGAGAGATTGATCCGGGCCTTGCGCTCCAGCACCGCCACGTCGATGGCGAGCCTGCGGTGGTCGATCCCCGTGGAGACCCGCTTGGGGGTGGGAAGCCGCGAGGGCACCACCAGCGCCTGCACCTCCACGAGCAGGGGGCGGCGGCCCTCCATGACCACCACCGTCGCCGTCCCGGACACCTCTTCCTCGCGGCTGTCCACGAAGAGGTGCGATGGGTCCTCCACCTCGCGCAGGCCCTTGTCGGTCATCTCGAAGATGCCCAGTTCGCTCACGGACCCGAAGCGGTTCTTCACCGCCCGCAGCAGGCGCAGGGAGTCGAAGCGCTCGCCCTCGAAATAGAGGACGCAGTCCACCATGTGCTCCACCGTCCTGGGGCCGGCCAGCACGCCCTCCTTGGTGACATGACCGACCAGGAAGACCACGGCATCGATCTCCTTGGCCAGGCACTGCATGCGGGAGACGCACTCACGCATCTGGTTGACGCCTCCGGGCACGGAGTCGATGCCGGGGCTGCGCATGGTCTGGATGGAATCCACGATGAGCGCCTGGGGCCCGATACGGCGTGAAGCATCCGTGAGGACGTCCACATCCGTCTCGCACAGCAGCGCGAGGTCGGGGCTGAGGGAACCGGTGCGGCGGGCGCGCCCCCCTATCTGGGCCGCCGATTCTTCGCCGCTCACCAGCAGCACCCCCACCCCCTGCCGCGCCAGCGACGAGGCCGCCTGCAGGAGCAGGGTCGACTTCCCGATGCCGGGCTCGCCTCCCAGAAGAACGAGGGAGCCAGGCACCGCTCCTCCCCCCAGCACGCGGTCGAACTCGGCGATGCCGGTGGAAAGGCGCGGCCGCTCCTCCTCGACGTCGCCCAGGCGCCGCGGTTCCACCGCCGCTCGCGCGGCCCCGGAGCCCGCGGCCTCCCTGCTCTCCTCCCGCATGGCGCCGAAGGTCCCGCAGGAGGGGCAGCGGCCCAGCCACTGCACCGAGGCCTCTCCGCACTCCTCGCAGACGTAATGGGACCGCTCCGCCTTCACCACAGCACCTCTCGAGAATAACCCGGCCTGCGCCGCCGTAGTGATTATACTTCCCGGCACCGTCAAACCCCGGCCCGGGCACGTCCGGGGCCTACCATCGGCCCGCGCCACCACGCATCACCCAGCGGTATGCTTACATAAAACAGCACTACAATAGCAAGTTTACATATGTATTACTTTATGTTAGCCTGGGAGGAGAGGAGGATGACCATGAACGGTCGGGGCAGCCACGCGAGGGGGGCAAAGACGGTCGTTTCCATAAGGATCGACCAGCACACGCTGTCGCTACTGGACGAGTATTCCAGATCGATCAACGAGAAAATGTCCTCCGTGGCGCGGGGATTCATCGTCGAGGGACTGGAACGTGCCGGCATGGGAATATCGTCCGGCGAGCTGCACGAGCTGACCAGGCTCCGCATGAAAGAGGAGCTGGCCCGGCCAGCGGGGAAGATCGAGCTGGAGGTCCGCAAGGGGAGCCTCAAGGACCCGCGGCGGGCGCGTCAGGACCTCACCTTCTGGCTCGGCCGTCCGGCCGAGGAACGCGTCGCGGCCGTCGACCACCTGAGAAGGCAGCGTCATGGAAGTGGAGAACGATTTCAAAGAGTTGCTCGTGTCGTTCAACGAGCATGAAGTGGAATACGTGATCGTGGGGGCATACGCCCTGGCATATCATGGGGTTCCACGCTACACGGGAGACATGGACATCCTCGTCCGCCCTTCGCCCTCCAATGCGGAAAAGGTCCTGTCCGCGCTGGAGGATCTCGGGTTCGGTTCCCTGGGCCTGCGAGCGGGCGACTTCCTGAAGCCGGACCATGCGGTCCAGCTCGGCGTCTCCCCGGTGCGTATAGACATCCTCACCTCGCTGACCGGCGTCTCCTGGCGGGAGGCCTCCGCGGGGAAGGTCGAGGGATCGTACGGCGGCATCGCCGTGCATTTCCTCGGACGGGAACAGATCATCGCCAACAAGCGGGTGCTGGGCCGCAAGCAAGACCTCGCCGACCTCGAAGCCCTGGGCGAGGAGTGACCGTGCCGGATAGATCAGTGAAGATAGAATCCCAGCCCAGGGAACTACCGGGTCGGTCTCCGAGAGGCTTTGCGAGCGGGACCGTTACCCGGAGGCCCCGGGCCGGAAAAGCATCGGTGGCAAACGCCTTTACCCCCGTGCTCGGGACACTCAAGTGGTCTGCAAGAGGTCGGCGCCGCTCTCGGGTGCTTCCACCTTCTCGAAGGTGATACGGCCCTCGTCGGCGGCGGCGATGAGGATGGTCGATCCCGGCATGTACTCCTTGCCCAGGACCTTCTCCGAGAGCGGGTCCTCGATGAGCTTTTGGATGGCGCGCCGCAACGGGCGTGCGCCGTACATCGGGTCGTAACCCTCCTTCAGCAGCACTTCCTTGGCGTCGTCGGAGAGGATGATATCGATCTCCTGCTCGGCCAGCTGGTCCTTCACCCGCTGCATAAGCAGATCCACGATCTGCTTGATCTCGCCGTGGCTGAGCTCGTGGAAGACGATGACGTCGTCGATGCGGTTGAGCAGCTCGGGGCGGAAGGTCTTCTTCAGCTCGGAGAGCACGCGGTCCTTCATCTTGTCGTAGTCCATGCCTCCCTCCGTCCGGGTGGTGAAACCCAGGGAGGTGCCCTTGCTGATGTCCCTCGCCCCCAGGTTGGAGGTCATAATGACGATGGTGTTGCGGAAGTCCACCTTGTGCCCCTGGGAGTCGGTGAGCCTGCCGTCCTCCAGGATCTGCAGCAGCATGTTGAAGGCGTCGGGGTGGGCCTTCTCTATCTCGTCCAGGAGCACCACGCTGAAGGGCTTGCGGCGCACCGCCTCGGTGAGCTGGCCGCCCTCCTCGTATCCCACGTAACCGGGAGGGGAACCCACCAGGCGCGACACCGCGTGCTTCTCCATGTACTCCGACATGTCGATCTGGATGAGGGCGGACTCGTCGCCGAAGAGGAACTCCGCCAGGGTACGGGCCAGCTCGGTCTTGCCCACGCCGGACGGCCCCAGGAAGATGAATGAGCCCCCGGGGCGCTTGGGGTCCTTGAGCCCCGCCCGGGTGCGACGGATGGAACGCGACACGGCGATGACCGCCTCGTCCTGCCCCACCACCCTCTCGTGCAGGGCGTCCTCCATGCGCAGCAGCTTGCTGCTCTCCTCCTCGGTGAGCTGGCTGACGGGTATGCCGGTCCAGGAGGAGAGGATGTCCGCGATATCGTCGTCGGTGACCTGCAGCTGGTGAGAGCCCAGGGGGATCTTCCAGTCCTCCTCCAGCTGGTCCATCTCGTTGATGATGTCCTTCTCCCTGTCGCGCAGGCCGGCTGCCTTCTCGAACTCCTGGCTCGCGATGGCCGCCTGCTTCTCCTGGCGTATCTGCTGCAGCCTCTCCTCGAGGTCGCGGAAGTCGGGCGGCGCCGTCATGGCGTGGATGCGCAGCCGCGAGGCGGCCTCGTCGATGAGGTCGATGGCCTTGTCCGGCAGGAAGCGGTCGGAGATATAGCGGCTGGCCAGGCGGGCCGCCGCCACCAGGGCTTCGTCGGTGATGGCAACGCGGTGGTGGGCTTCGTAGCGGTCGCGCAGCCCCTTCAATATATCTATGGTATGGTCCACCGTCGGCTCCTCCACCAGCACCGGTTGGAACCGCCTCTCCAGTGCCGCGTCCTTCTCCAGGTGCTTGCGGTATTCGTCCAGGGTGGTTGCGCCGATGGTCTGCAGCTCGCCCCGGGCCAGCGCCGGCTTGAGGATGGAGGCGGCGTCTATGGCGCCCTCCGCCGCCCCGGCACCCACCAGGTTGTGCAGCTCGTCGATGAAGAGGATGATGTCGCCGCGGCTGCGGATCTCCTTCACCACCTTCTTCAGGCGCTCTTCGAAATCGCCGCGGTAACGTGAGCCGGCGACCAGGGCCCCGAGGTCGAGGGTATAGAGCTGCTTGCCCCCGAGCATGTGCGGGACCTCGTTGTTGACTATCTTCTGGGCGAAGCCCTCGACCACCGCAGTCTTGCCCACCCCTGGCTCGCCGATGAGCACGGGATTGTTCTTGGTGCGGCGGGCGAGCACCTGCATCACCCGTTCTATCTCCTTGTCCCTGCCGATGACCGGGTCCAGCTTACTCTGGGAGGCGAGCTGGGTGAGGTTGCGCCCGAACTGGTCCAGGAGCAGGTTGCCCTGGGCGGGCGCCTCTCCGGAAGGGGCCACCTCCTTGGTGCCCGCGGCGCCCGTGAGCAACTGCACCACCTGGTTGCGCACGCGGTCCAGGTCCGCCCCCAGCTTGGTCAGCACCTGAGCCGCCACGCCCTCGCCCTCGCGGATGAGGCCGAGGAGGATGTGCTCGGTGCCGATATAGTTGTGCCCCAGCTGCAGGGCCTCGCGCAGGGAGAGCTCCAGCACCTTCTTGGCCCTGGGAGTGAAGGGGATGTGGCCCGTGGGGGCCGAGCTGCCGCGTCCTATGATCTCTTCTACCTGGTTTCGCACGGCCTCCAGGCTGATGTTCATGGACTCCAGGGCCTTGGCGGCGACGCCCTCCCCCTCCTGGATAAGCCCCAGCAGGAGGTGCTCCGTCCCGATATAGTTGTGGTTGAGCATGCGGGCTTCTTCCTGGGCCAACACCACGACCCTGCGAGCCCGGTCCGAGAACCTCTGAAACACCTTGTATACCTCCAAAAACGTATTCTAGACTTTGATTATCACACCTATTCTCGGTCTTTTCAAAGCCGTTTCGCCATGTGATATCTCATGTCCCGCGGCCGCCGGCGCGATCCCCCGGGCCCGCGCCGCACTACCCTCCGTTATGGAATCGTCAACGCCGTCCACAACCTTGAAGGCCCCCGGGCAGGCCGCGCATGTCCCTCCTCCGAGTCAATTATTCCCCGCGCGCGGTCCAAGGCCTTCAATGCCTATGACGCCGCTCCCCCCGCACGAGGTCCCGTGCCTGGCGGGGCCGTGCAGGGGGAAACGGATGCGTGTTTCCGCGTCCGGCTGCATGGGCCGGTTTCAGGCCTCGGACCGGAGGTGTGGGAAGAGGATGACCTCGCGGATGGAATGGGAGTCTGTGAGCAGCATGACCAGGCGGTCCACCCCCAGGCCCAGGCCGCCCGTGGGCGGCATGCCGTATTCCAGGGCGCGCAGGTAGTCGTAGTCCACCAAGTGGGCCTCCTCGTCTCCCCCCTCGCGCTGCCGCGCCTGTTCCTCGAAGCGCTCCCGCTGGTCGATAGGGTCTATGAGCTCGGAAAAGGCGTTGGCCAGTTCGCGTCCCGCGGCGATGAGCTCGAACCTCTCGGTGAGCAGCGGGTCGTCGCGGTGGATACGGGCCAGCGGGGAGACCTCGCGCGGGTAGTCCATGACCAGGGTCGGTTCCCACAGGTTGGGCTCGACCAGTTTCTCGAACAGCTCGGTGGCGACCTTGCCGGGGCCCCACCCTTTCTCCAGGGGCACTTCGCATTCCGCCGCCAGGGCGCGCAGCTCCTCCTCGGGGGTATGGGTGCCGACCTCACGCCCCACCGCCTCGCCCACTGCGTGCATGAGAGTGACGCGTCGCCAGGGCGGCGCCAGGTCCAGGGGCCTTCCCTGGTAGTCGAAGGCCAGGGCGCCCTTGACCTCCCGCACCACTTGCGTGAGCATCTCCTCGAGGAGGTCCGCGAGGTCGTGATAGTCGGCGTAGGCCCAGTAGAACTCGAGCATGGTGAACTCGGGGTTGTGCTTGTAAGAGATACCCTCGTTGCGGAAGTTGCGGTTGATCTCGTACACCTTCTCCAGACCCCCCACGATGCAGCGCTTGAGGTAGAGCTCCGGCGCGATGCGCAGGTACAGGTCCTGCCCCAGCGCCTGGTGGAAAGTGACGAAGGGCCGCGCGGTGGCCCCCCCGGGGATGGGCTGCAGCATGGGGGTCTCCACCTCCATGAAACCCCGGGCGTCCAGGAAGCGGCGCAGCGCGGCGATGGTCTCGACCCTGGTCTCGAGGTTGCGCCTGACCGCGGGGTTGACCATGAGGTCCAGGTACCTCTGGCGGTAGCGCAACTCGACGTCCTTGAGCCCGTGCCATTTCTCGGGCAGCGGGCGCAGGCTCTTACTCAGCAAAGCGAAGGAAGCGACGCGCAGCGTTATCTCGCCCCGCCTGCTCTTGAAGACCTCGCCTTCCACTCCGATCCAGTCACCGATATCCAGTTCCTGAAAAAGCCCGTAGGCGGGTCCCCCCAGGGAGTCCACGGAGGCCATGAGTTGCATCCGCCCCCCACGGTCCTCGATATCGGCGAAGCAGGCCTTGCCGTGGCGGCGCAGGGCCATGATCCTCCCCGCCAGGGACGCGGTATGGCCGCTGTCCTCGCCATCGGCGAGCGAGTCGAAGCGCTGGTGGACCTCGGAGGCGGACTCACGGCGGTCGTACCTGAGCGCGTAGGGGTTGATGCCGCGGGCGCGCAGCTCGTCCAGTTTCTCCAGGCGCCTCCTGACCAGTTCGCCCTCGGCCTCCAGGGCCGCGGTCAAGCCGTCGTCGGTACCCCTCCCGCCACTAGTGTTCGCATCCACGGCGTTAACACCCCATGCCTTTCAGATCATCTTCGGCTTGCCAGCTGAACCGCCTGCGACTCCGCGAGAGGCTCGCGCCGGGCCGCCGGCCGCACCAGCGTGGCGGCGGGCACCGCCGTGCGCGTTCCATGCGCGGATCAGCGCTCGATATGAAGGATTCGGTATTTCAGCGCCCCGGAGGGTACCTGCACCTCGACGATATCGCCTGCCTTGTGCCCCATGATGGCCCTGCCCACCGGCGACTGGTCCGAGATGCAGCCCTGGTCCCCCCGCGCCTCCGCGGCGCTAACCAGGCGCAGGCGCATCTCCTCGCCCCTCTCCAGGTCCTCGAGGCTCACCGAGGAACCGATGGCCACCACAGAGAGGTCGATCTCGGAGTCCTTGACGATGCGCGCGTTGTCGAGGATGTTCTCTATCTCCTTGATGCGCCCGTGCACAAAGGCCTGCTCGTGCTTGGCGTCATCGTACTCGGAGTTCTCCATGATGTCGCCGAAAGCCCTGGCCTGCTTGATGCGCTCGGCCACCTCCCACCACTTCACGTTCTTGAGGTGATCCAGCTCCTCCTGGAGTTTCTGGTAGCCGTGCTGGGTGAGGACGATGTCGTCCTCCCTCTCCTCGCGGTACTCGCCTAGGACCGGCCTGTCTATTCTCTCATCCATGTTCCGTCCTTGTCCTGTCTTGCATATGGGTAGGATAATCACTGTTCGGGGATGACAAAAAGCTATTATATGCCAGCCCGCGATGGCAGTCAAAGCACCGGACCCTCTCTCCGGCCACAGCCCTGTCCTCGCCGCGGCGCGGTCCCGGCTATGCCGCATAAACGAAGAGTGTGACGGGTATAATGTCTTCGGGAATGAACAGACGTACCGAAGGAGCGATCAAGCTGCTCGACGAACTCTTCCGCCCCTCCGCCCTGGCGGTCGTCGGGGCCTCGGACAAGCCCGGCAAGGTGGGCCGAGTGGTCCTGGAGAACATCATCGATTCCGGATACCAGGGCGCCGTCTACCCCGTGAACCCGTCCTACGAGGAGGTCTTCTCCCTCAAGTGCTACCCTTCCGTGTCCGACCTGCCCGAGGCGCCGCAACTGGCGGTGATCATCATCCCCGCGGCCGCGGTGCAGAAGGTGATGGAGGAATGCGGTGCGCGTGGGGTGAAGGCGGCGGTGATCATCTCCGCCGGCTTCAAGGAGTCCGGCCGGGACGGCTACCGCCGCGAGACGGAACTGCGCCAGGCGGCGGAGCGCCTCGGCATCGCGGTCCTGGGGCCGAACTGCCTGGGCATCGCGGACACCTCCACGCCCCTCAACGCCACCTTCGCAACCAAGGCGCCATTTCCGGGCAAAGTGGCCTTCATGTCGCAGTCCGGCGCCCTGTGCACCGCCGTCCTGGGGTGGTCGGAGGAGAACCACCTGGGGTTCTCCCGCTTCATCAGCCTGGGCAACAAGATGGACCTAAATGAGAGCGACATGCTGGAGGCCCTGGAGCATGACGATAACACCTCGGTCATCGCCGCCTACCTGGAGGGCATATCCGAGGGCGAGAGGTTCCTGAAAGTAACCACGCGCGTCAGCCGCTCCAAGCCCATCCTGATCTTCAAGGCGGGGGTCACCCAGGCGGGCGCGAGGGCGGTCTCCTCCCACACCGGCACCCTGGCCGGTTCCGAGAACGCCTATGCGGCCGCCTTCCGCAAGTGCGGCGCGCTGCGGGCGAACACCGTGGAGGACCTCTTCATGCTGGCCCAGGGTTTCGCCTCCCAGCCTCCCCCCGCCGGCCCCAGGGTGGGCGTGATCACCAACGCCGGCGGCCCGGGCATCATCGCCTCCGACGCCCTGGAGCGGGCCGGGCTCAGCCTGGCCGCCTTGAGCGAGGCGACCACGCAGGCCTTGCGCGAGAAGCTCCCGGAGGCCGCCAGCGTCTACAACCCGGTGGACGTCCTGGGTGACGCGGGCGAGGACCGTTACCGCCTGGCCCTGGAAGGGGTGCTGGCGGACCCGGGGGTGGACGCCCTGCTCGTCATCCTCACCCCCCAGGCCATGACCAGGGCCACTGAGACCGCGCGCGTGGTGGCGGAATGCGCGCATGGAGCGGGGAAGACGGTCTTCGCCGTGTTCATGGGAGGACTCGAGGTCAACGAGGCCGAGGGGATCATGCGGGAGGCGGGCATCCCCAACTTCCAGTTCCCAGAGGAGGCGGTGGAGACCCTGCGCAACATGAAAGCCTACACCGATTTCCTCTCCCGCCCCCGGCAGACGAACGTGCGCTTCGACGTGGACAGGGAAAGGGTGCGCGGTATCTTCGAGACCATCCGAGCGCAGGAGCGGAACGAGCTCATCGAGGCGGAGGCAAGGGACGTGCTGGACGCGTACGGGCTGCCGGTGGCCCGCACCGTCCTCGCCACCAACCTCGAGGAATGCATCAGGGCGGGGCGGGAGATAGGCTACCCCGTGGTGGTCAAGATCGCCTCCCCCCAGATCCTGCACAAGACGGACGTGGGGGGAGTGGTCGTGGGCATAGAGAACACCGACGAGCTCATCTCCGCCTACGAGGGGGTGACGGCCAACGCCCGCAAGTTCTTCCCGCGCGCCGATATCTGGGGGGTGCTGGTGCAGGAGATGCTGCCTCCATCACGGGAACTCATCGTGGGCATGAACCGCGACAGCCAGTTCGGCCCCTTGCTCATGACCGGCCTGGGCGGCGTCTACGTCGAGGTGCTGAAGGACGTCAGTTTCCGCCTCGCCCCGGTGAGCGAGGAGGACGTCATGGACATGTTGCGCGAGTTGAAGAGCTACTGGCTGCTCAAGGGAGCGAGGGGGGAGCCGCCCGCGGACATAGACGCGGTGATCGAAGCGGTGCTGCGCGTTTCCCAGCTGGTCACCGACTTCCCCGAGATCAACGAGATCGACATCAACCCCCTGCGGGTTTTAGAGGACGGCAAGGGCTGCCTGGCCGCGGACGCCAGAATCGTTCTGGAGGAGTGAGGGATATGGTCTGTATCTACTTTGCCTCGCAGGTCGGCCTCTCCGGCCTGCACACCACGTGCATAGGCCTGGGGCGCCGTTTCCAGGAGGAGAAGCTGAAAGTCGGTTATATGAAGCCGGTGGGCCATCGCTATTTCACCGTGGAGGGGCGGGTTACCGACGAGGACGCCGCCTTCATGCAGCGCACCCTGGGACTCGAGGAGGACCTGTCCGACATCTGCCCCGTGGTCCTCACTCCGCAGGTGGTCAACGCCGCCTACATGGAGGGCACGAAAGACCTGCTCGAGCAGGTGAAACAGGCCTTCGGCCGCGTCAGCGCCGGCAAGGACGTGGTGCTGGTGCAGGGCGCCTACACCTCCCAGCAGGGACGCTTCCTGGGCCTGTCGGCCTACCAGCTGGCCCCCGTCTTCGACGCCCGGGTCATCCTGGTAGAGCGCTTCGACGACGCCTTCCAGGCCGACAATGTGCTGGCCGCCAGGGACGATTTCACGGGCAACCTCATGGGGGTCATCTACAACATCATCCCCTCCAACCGGGAAAGCTTCGTCGCCGACATCCTCGCGCCCAGCCTGGAGAGGCTGGGCATTCCCGTGCTGGGGCAGATCCCCTTCGACCGCCTGCTCTCCTCCATCAACGTCGGAGACCTGGCGGAACTCCTGGACGGGCGCGTCCTCGCCGGCGAGGCCAACCTGGACAACCTGGTCGAGGACATCGTGGTGGGCGCAATGAGCCAGGAACACGCCCTTTCCGTGTTCCGCAAGCTCCGCAGCCCGTGCGTGGTCACGGGGGGGGACCGCAGCGACATAATGCTCGCGGCCATGGAGGCCAAGGCACGCTGTCTCATCCTCACGGGCAACCTCTATCCCTCCAGCATCATCCTGGGCAAGGCGGAGGAGCTGGGCATCCCCGTGATCATGGTCGGCATGGACACCTTCACCACCGCCGAGCGCGCGGACATGATCATCAGGAGCGCCCGTACGCATGAAGCGAAGAAGCTGGAGAGGCTGGGAGAGCTGATCGACTGCTGCGTGGACCTGCCGCGCCTGCGCGAACTCGCCGGCATCTAACCCCTGATGGCCACCAGTAGGGGGTAGGGGTTGACGGCGCTGCCGCCGCCGGGGTGCCACTCGAAGTGGAGGTGGGGGCAGCCGCGCGCGTTTCCGGTGTCACCCACGTAACCCACCACCTCACCAGCGCTGACCCGGCCCGAGGCGCCGTAGTCCTGCAGGTGCATGTAGTAGTAGAGGTGCCCGTTGTCTCCGTAGAGGAATATGTACAGGCCGGCGTTGCCGCCGCTGCGCTGCACCACCGTGCCGCTGGTGATGGCCACGCAGGGGGTGCCGTAATCGGCCATGATGTCGCAACCCTTGTGGGTGCGACCCACGGAACGGGGAGCGCCCCAGTCGTTGGTGAAGCTGCAGGGGCCGGCCACGGGGAAATAAAGGCCGTTGACCGGGCCAACGCTCCAGTTCCCGCCGCCGCCGCCGCTGTAACGGCTGCTCAGCATGGAGGCGACCTCGGAATCGATGCCGGCCAGGAGGGCCTTCTGTTCGTTGAGCTTGCTCTGGATGGAGTTCCGCTGGCTCTGCAGGCTGCTCGAGTATGACTGGTAGGCGGCTTTGTCGCTCTCCAGTTGTGCCCGCTTGGTCCTGATCTCCGCCATGAGGTTCTGGGTAGCCACGATGGCCTCGGCGTCATGATTGCCGATGCGCGCCATATAGTCGTAGGAGTTGACGAAGGTATCGAAGTCGTCGCATTCCAGCAGGACGTCCAGGGCGCTGACGTTGCCCTCCTTGTACATGGACACCAGGCGGTCGGCGAGTATGCCCTGCCAGCGTTGGTACTCGGCCTCCGCCGCGTTCAGCTGCGCCTGGTTGGCCTCGATGTTCGCCTCCAGGGTGGCGAGGCGGGACTGGGTCTGGTTGAGCTCCGACGTGAGCCGGTTGAGTTCGGACTGCAGGGAGTTGAGCTGCGACTGTACCTGGCGAGCCTGCTCCTTCTTGTCGCTGATGGAGTCCGCCCCCGCCGGGGGCATGGACTGTCCGAGAAGGAGTATCAGGACGGCGAGCAGGAGTACGGAGCGGAGGTAGGTTGTGAGAGTCCTTGTCGCCCTCACCCTGCCTGTATGATCCACGCGAAAACCACCTTACTGGACAACTCTACATTGATATTGTAGGAAACCTCCCGCGAGGCCGTCAAATGACCCCTCCATCCATATGGGGGCCGATTATCAATATCTTGTTATCCTCTTCCGTTCATACTATCAATATATTGTTATTCCAGGGTGCCATCCGCCTCCTCCCGTGGAGGAAAGCGGCCGCGCCCGTTCGGTCATGAGACCCGTTTCGCGACGGGTTTGTTCCGGTTGGGGGCCAGGTAAGGCTCGCGCCCCGGCGTGTAACCAGATGGTCTTCCCATACCGCTCCGTCTTTACCCCGTAGGGCGTGGGCCAGCATTTATACCGGCCCCAGCCGCCACCGCGTAAGGTTGGCTCCAGGCCTTCAGATATCCGAACGGCATAGCAGACCCATGCCACCAGGGCCACGCTCTCTGAGCGTCTTGGAGGTCAGATCCCCATCTCCACCATGCGGGGGCGGCCGTTGAGGTCGGGGTGGACCTGCGCCGACTCGTACCCCAACTCCGCCGCCACGCGTGCCAGCTCGTGCACCTGGTCCTCCGCCCCCTCCATGAGCAGGCGGCCGCCGGGGGCCAGCCAGCGCGGCGCTTGGGCCATGAGCCGCAGGTGCACCTCGGTGCCGGCGGGACCTGCCACCAGGGCGATGCGGGGCTCGTGCAGCCTCACCTCCGGCGGCAGGGAGCGGTAGTCATCCTCACGGATGTAGGGAGGATTGCAGACGATGAGATCGATGGTGCCGGCGAGCCCGCCATCGAGGGCGTCCAGCAGGTCCCCCAGGTAAAAAGAGACCGCCTCCCCCAGGCGCAGGCGCCGGGCATTCACGCGCGCCGCCTCCAGCGCTTCCGCGCTGATGTCCGTGGCATGCACGGTGGCGTGCGGGCACTCGCTCGCCAGTGAAAGGGCGATGCACCCGGAGCCCGTACCCACGTCCACCACCACCGCGCGCCCCGGCAATGCCATAACGATATCCATGGCCCGGCCAGCCAGCATCTCCGTCTCGGGGCGGGGGATGAGCACGCGGCGGTCTACCGCCAACTCCAGGTAGCGGAACCCCTTGCTGCCGATAATGTACTGCAGCGGCTCGTGTGCCGCTCGCCGGCGCAGCAGCGCGGCATAGCCCTCTCTCTCCTCCCTCGAGACGGGCCGGTCATAGTGGGCGTAGAGGTCGGTGCGGCCGCGGCCGGTGCAGTGGGCGAGAAGGTGCTCGGCATTGAGGCGCGGCTTCACGATCCCGCTATCCTCGAGGTAGCGGGCGGCCCAGGTGATGAGCCCCGGGATATCGGCCCCGGCGGGTACCTCCGTGATCAATCTCCGCCGCCTATCTCCGCCAGCCTCTCGGCCCGGTCGGCGGAGGCCAGCGTATCTATGATCTCCTCCAGGTCACCGTCCAGCACGTCCTCCAGGCGGTGGACGGTCAGGCCGATGCGGTGGTCGGAGATGCGACCCTGGGGAAAATTATAGGTACGGATGCGCTCCGAGCGGTCACCGGTCCCCACCTGGGAGCGCCTCTCCTCCGCCTGTTCCCGCTGCTGGCGCTCCTGCTCCGTTCGCAGCAGGCGGGCGCGCAGGATGCGCAGCGCCTTCTCGCGGTTCTGCAGCTGGCTCTTCTCGTCCTGGCAGGAGACCACCACCCCGGTTGGGATATGGGTGATGCGCACGGCGGAGTCGGTGGTGTTTACCGACTGCCCTCCCGGCCCCGTGGAACGGAAGACGTCCACGCGCAGGTCGGCGGGGTCGATGGTCACCTCCACCTCTTCCGCCTCCGGCAGCACGGCGACGGTGGAGGTGGAGGTGTGGATGCGCCCTCCCGACTCCGTCA
Source organism: Actinomycetota bacterium (assembly GCA_040757835.1). Taxonomy (NCBI): domain Bacteria; kingdom Bacillati; phylum Actinomycetota; species Actinomycetota bacterium. The sequence goes on along the minus strand of JBFLWJ010000004.1, from coordinate 176,903 downwards.
CCGGGATGCGCTGCACGCGGTGTACGCCGGATTCGTATTTCATCCTGCTGTAGGCGCCCTTGCCGCGCACCGAGAAGATAATCTCCTTGAAGCCCCCCAGCTCGGAGGGGCTGGAGGAGAGGACCTCGGTCTTCCAGCCGCGCCGGTCGGCATAGCGTGAATACATGCGGTAAAGGTCCCCCGCGAACAGGCCCGCCTCCTCGCCGCCCGCCCCGGCGCGCACCTCCATGATCACGTCCTTCTCGTCCCGGGGGTCCGGCGGCAGGAGCATGACCCTTATCTCCCGCTCCAGCTCCTCGGACCTGCCCTCGGCCGCCTGCAGGGAATCGCGCAGAAAGTCGGCCATCTCGGGGTCCTGCTCCTCGCGCAGCATGTCGCCGGCTTCCCGGGCTTCCCTCAGGGCTTCGCGGTACTCGCGCAGGGCCGTCACCACCTCGGTGAGTTCGGAGTGGCTGCGCGCCAGCTCGGCGTAGCGCTGACGGTCCGCGTAGACCTCCGGCTGGGCCAGTTCCCTTTCCAGGTCCTCGTATTTCTTCTCTATCTCCTCGAGCCGTTCCATGAAACCCATGCCATCACCCTTGCGCCTTCAGGTCTTCCTGCTCCAGCAGCGCTCCAAGGGCCGCCAGGGCCACCTCGGCCTGTTCGCGGTCGGGGCGGCGCGTAGTGAGTCTCTGCAGCGCCATGCCCGGGGCCACAAGGGCCTGGGTCCAAGGAGACCTGTTGCGGTCCGCGTATTTCATTATCTCATAGGAGACGCCGGCCACCAGTGGGATTAGGGCTATCCTCTCGACGACGCGCAGCCACACGGGGGGCTTGCCGAGGAAAGAGTAGGCGATGACCGTTATCACCAGGACCAGGAGGAGAAACGAAGTGCCGCAACGGATATGGTCGGTGCCCTCGCGCAGCGCCCATTCCGGCTCCAGGGGATAGTTGTTCTCCAACAGGTGTATGGACTGGTGCTCCGCGCCGTGATACTCGAAGACGCGGCGCATCTCCCGCGAGAGGGAGACCAGGAGCAGGTAGGCGACGAAGAAAGCCAGGCGCAGCACTCCCTCCACGATGTTCCAGAGCCATACCGGGCTGTCGTGCCCCACCATACGGGGGGCGAGCCAGGTGGGCAGGAGTATGAACAGTCCTACGGCCAGGATCACGGCCATGGCGATGGACAGCGATTTCTGGACCCACCCGATGCCCTTGCCCTCGGTCTCCTCCTCCAGGGCGATGTCAGCCGAGGCCGAGAGGGCCCTCCAGCCCAGGACCAGGCTCTCCCACAGTACGAAGATGCCCCGGAGGAAGGGCTTGTCATAACCGGGATGGCGCACCAGGAAGGAGTCAAGGGGTTCCGCCTGGGTATGGATACTGCCGTCGGGCTTGCGCACCGCCAGCGCCCAGAACCGCCGGCCCCGCATCATCACTCCCTCGATAACCGCCTGGCCCCCCACCCTGAGGTCATCATGGGGACTTGGAGCGGGCGCGGCGTCACCAAGGGCGGAGGGATCGGTGGAAGGCATCTCAGGAACAGCCGTGGTGGACCCTAGTCCTGCGTTTCGGCCTTCTTGCCTTTATCGTCCGTGGTCTTCTTACGCTGGGGCCTGGCCTTGCCGTAACGGCGCTCGAAGCGCTCGACCCGGCCACCCGTGTCCACGAGCTTCTGCTTGCCTGAGTAGAAGGGGTGGCACTGGGAACATATCTCCACGCGCAACTCCGGCTTGGTGGAACGGGTGCTGAACGTGTTGCCGCACGAGCAGGTCACCGTAGCCTCCACGTAATCCGGGTGAATTCCCTTTTTCATTCCTCTCTTACCTCGTCTTTCTTCCGCACAACCCACTCAGTATAGCAACACATATTGCCCTTGAACAGGGTTTCAGGTAAGGCGCCAGCACTAGAGCGGCGGAGCGCAAAAGCAGTCCCGCCCGTGCGCCGCCGTCCTGTCCCTAGGAGATGGGCGACCTCGCTATCTCGCTCAGGAACTCCGCGTTGTTCCTGGTGTTGCGTATCTTGTCTATGAGCAGCTCGATGGCCGCGCTGGGGTCGAGGGCGTGCAGTACCCTGCGGAGCTTCCAGACCACCTGCGCCTCCTCCGGCGACATGATCAGCTCCTCCTTGCGGGTACCCGACTTGTCGATCTCGATGGCCGGGAAGATGCGCTTGTCCGCCAGCTTGCGGTCGAGGTGCAGCTCCATGTTGCCGGTGCCTTTGAACTCCTCGAAGATCACCTCGTCCATGCGTGAGCCCGTCTCCACCAGGGCGGTGGCCATGATGGTCAGGCTGCCTCCGTCCTCGATGTTCCTCGCGGCGCCGAAGAAACGCTTGGGTGGATAGAGCGCGGTTGAATCGACCCCACCCGAAAGGATGCGCCCGCTGGTAGGCGTCGCCAGGTTATAGGCCCGGGCGAGCCTGGTGATACTGTCCAGCAGGATGACCACGTCGTGGTTGTGCTCGACCAGCCTCTTGGCCCTCTCCAGCACCAGCTCGGCCACCTGGATATGGTTGTCCGACGGTTGGTCGAAGGTCGAGCTGTTGACCTCGCCGTTCACCGAACGCTCCATATCCGTGACCTCCTCGGGGCGCTCGTCCACCAGGAGCACGATGAGCTTCACTTCGGGATTGTTATAGGTGATGCTGTTGGCGATCTGCTTGAGGATGGTTGTCTTGCCCGCCTTGGGGGGAGATACAATGAGTCCCCTCTGGCCTTTGCCGATGGGAGCGATGAGGTCGATGATGCGGGGGGCCGTCACCTCCTCCGGGGTCTCCAGGCGCAGCCGCTGCAGCGGGAAGAGCGGGGTAAGTTGCTCAAACTGCTTGCGGTCCCTGCATACCTCGGGGTTGTCGTCGTTCACCTTCTCTATGCGCAGCAGGGCGTTGTACTTCTCGCTGTCCTTGGGCGGCCGTACCTGTCCCATGATCTCGTCGCCGCGCTTGAGATGGAAGCGCCTTATCTGCGACAGGGAGACGTATATATCGTCCTCGCTGGGCAGGTAGCCGCGGGTGCGTAAAAAGCCGTAACCCTCGGGAAGGATGTCTAGTATGCCGGTGCGGATGAAGAGCCCCTCGTCCTCCACCTTGCGGTTGAGGATGTTCTCGATGAGCTCCTGCTTGCGTAGCCCGGTTATCCCGGTAAGCCCTATCTCCTTGGCTATTCCCTGCAGGTCGACCAGGAGCATGGATTCCAGGTTGTTCCGGTCAAGTGTCTTTTCCAAATTCTCACCTCCTCCCCTGCTTCCGTTTGCCGTATCCTCAAAGGTCCTTGATCTTTTCATAATCCTCCAGGAATCTCTTGATCCCTATGTCCGTCAGGGGATGGCGCGCCATCTTCAGCATGACGTCGTAAGGGATGGTGGCGATGTGGGCTCCGGCCAGCGCGGCTTCGGTCACGTGCATGGGATGGCGCAGGCTGGCCGCGATGACCTGGGTGGTGATGGAATGGAGGTCGAATATGTCCACGATCTCCCCTACCACGGCCATGCCCCTGTTGCCGATATCGTCCATACGGCCCACGAACGGGCTGACGTACGTGGCGCCGGCCGCCGCGGCCAGCAGGGCCTGGTTCGCGGAGAAGACCAGGGTCACGTTGGTCTCGATACCTTCCGCGGAAAGGACGCTCACCGCCGCCAGGCCTTCCGGGGTCATGGGTATCTTGACGTTGATGTTCGGCGCGATGGCCGCGAGCTCGCGTGCTTCCTTCAGCATGCCCCCTGAATCCATGCTCATCGCTTCCGCGCTGATAGGGCCGCTGACCATGCCGGCTATCTCCACCAGGCAGTCCCGCATGCAGCGCCCCTCCTTGGAGACCAGGGAGGGATTGGTGGTCACGCCGGCGAGTATGCCCCAGCCGTTGACCTCCCTTATCTGCTCGACGTTGGCGGTGTCAAGAAACAGTCTCATCGGTAACCTCCATGCGCGGGACTTCAGATAAGCTGAGCCGCCTCCTGGCCTACCCTCTCTTTTCTCGCCATCTCGTAGGCCGCGTTGATGATGTAGTCCACCACCTCGGAAACGGCGGCATCCAGGTTGACGCTCTCGACCGTCTTCACCCCCGTAACTTTCGCCAGGTGGATGATATAGTCCTGTATCTTCCTTATGTTCTCGAAATGCTCGACGTATCTCTGGAAGGGGCGCGTACCCTGCGTCTCTACCTCCCGGATGTAGAAGTGGCTGCGGTGCATCTTCTCGTCATCCACCGTCACCAGCAGGGGGATGATCAAGGCGTCGGGGAACTGTTCGGGCATGATGAACCCGGGTACGATATGTGCGCCCTCGATGATGATGTGCGTCCCTTCCTTGAGGGCGCGGTTGATGATGGCCCGCACGCCCACGAGAACGGACAGGCTCTGCTCGCGGAATCCCGCCACCACCGGGTCGACGTGGGCCGGCAAGGGATGTATGAGCGCCGACTCCGCGTCAAAGGAAGAGGTATGGATGGTGGGCATGAGTTCGCGGGAGAAGAAGGCGCGCATCACCTCCCGGATGGCGTCCGTGGACACTATGCGCACGATGCTCAGGCGCGTGGCCAGCATGGTCGCTATGGTAGATTTTCCCACTCCGGTGGAACCCCCCACCAGTATGACCATCGGCTTGTTCATGCTGCTGAAGGAGATATAGCGCCAGTAATTGACCGCGTAGTGTTCGCCTATCTTCTCGGTGAGGAAATTGTAGATCAGCTTGCGCAACTCGTTGGCCTGGATCTCCAGTTTGCCCTCGGAGATGAGGTGCTCCTCGATGTCCGAGGCCACGTAATACGCCCGCCCCGGGGCGAGGCCGGAAGCCATGATGGCGTTGGCCGTCAGTCCCTTGGAGAAGGGCACGCGGTGGTGTTCCTCGTCGAGGATGGTTATCCTTTTCTTATGTTTTCCCTCATCTGCCATGATCATCGCCCCATGACCCTGTCCCAGACGGTGGCGAAAAACTCCTCCATGGCCACTTCACCCGCGAGCGGCACCGGGAGGTTGTGGAAGAACACTAACTCTTTTCCACTGGCGCGAGCGAAACGCGCCACCACGTCGATCGCGGCCGCCTTCAGCTCCGTGAGCAGGATATCAGCTGCCGCCGCCCCCCGCAGTTCCTTCTCCAGGTACCTGCGGTCCGACAGGTGGCAGCTGCTCCCCACCACGACGCAGCCTTCCTCCTCCTCCATGTAGTCCCTCAGCAGGGGACCTGCTTCCTCCGGAGCGGTGGCGACAAGAAAAACTCGCTTGTCACGGACGGGTTTCAAAGGATGTGGCCTGAAAATCGTTTTCAAGACAACGATATCGTCATTTATCCTTTTTATCCTCTCGCTGAGCTCCTGGATTTTAAGGGGAGATGCGAACGGTCCTTCAGCCATTGTAATGATAACCCCATCGGAAATCAAGAGCCGGTAGGCGCCCAGAAATCCCAGCGCTTCCTCTATCTCCTGGGCGGCGCTGATCACGCACACGGCCGCGTCGGTGGCAACGGGCGGGATGCTCGATCCGCTTCCCTCCATGACCACCACCTCCGCCGCGAGCGCGTCCGCCACCCGCGCGGCATCGACGCAATTGGTCACGTAGGGCTCACCCGCCAGGCCTCCCCCGCAGCGTCGGGATCCCACGGTGAGTACCCCTGAGACCATGGCGTCCTCGTAGTGATCGGAAGCCGCATGCAGACCTTTCTCCAGCTCCGAGAGGAGGAAGTCCTCTCCGATATCCGGGTTCTCGACGACATACGGTTGCGGCGGTCCACCTCTTCCCATGGCCACGACCACCGGTCGCCTCCCCGTGCGTGCGAGCCACCGTGCCATCTCGGCGGAAACCGCCGTCTTACCGCAGCGCTTGCCCGTGCCGATGACGGCGCACGACGGCTTTGAGAGCACTTCTTCCCGCCGAGGCGGGCGGAACTCGAAGTCGGCGCCGCGGTACGTACAGCCGTACGCAAGTGCGGTGGCGGCCAGCCTCAGCCGCATCGCCGGACCCAGAACCGGCAGATCGCTCAAGTCCGCGACCAGGCGCGGTTGCAACCTCCGCAGCACGCCCGGCAGCTCCGCAACGGGATCGGCGGGGACGACGAGTTCCACCCCTGCCGCCGCCAGCTCCGAGACGTCCCGCAGCTTCTCCGTCCCCCCGAGGAAGTAGAGGGCCAGCGCCTGCAAGCCTTCCTCTTCCTCCAGGAAGTGCACGGAATCCACGATGGTCGCTGGATGATGCTCCCCATCGACTAGAAACAACGTCGGGATCATAACCATTCGTCCGTTCGGCACCGTTGCGCCGCCCTGCGGGCGGCCCAATCGCTTTCGCGTATCTACTATCGATTCGTACACGTGCCAGGCCTTGCGCTCGCTTCGCTCGCTCCAGGCACAGGCACCGTTGCGCCGCCCTGCGGGCGGCCCAATCGCTTTCTCGATGCATGCTCTCGAGCGCGGGTTACACCAACGTCACGTACTGTAGGCCTCACATCCTCGCACCACGCACGTAGGGTTATAAATCCGTACCGATTATCTCGCGCATGACACCGGAGAGGTCTCGCTGGGTCTCGCTCACTCCCACGCCGAACTGGGCTATGACGTCGCGCCCGCCGAAAGGATATTTACGGAAGACCTTCACCAGGTCCTCCCGTATCTCGATCACGTTGTAGCATGGTTTGGTGTGCCCGCGCAGGCGCAGGGAGGAGATGGTGCCGGCGTTGACCACGTACATATCCTCCAGCCTCCAGACATAGGGAACATGCTTGTGTCCGGTCAGCACCAGGTCCACCCCGGAATAAATCAGGAGTTCCAGGATGTCTCCGGCGTCGGTGACGATATTCCTCTCGCGACCGGTGCCGGGGACGGGGAGGAGATGGTGGTGCAGCGCGAAGATCTTGAAACCCTCTACGGAATGGAAGTTATTTACAATGCGCGAGTATTTCTCCCTGCCGATCTGGCCGGAATCGAGATCGGGTTCACTGGAATCGACGCCCATGATGAACACGCCCTCCATCTCCATGTCCTGGAAGAGGGGTCCGAACAGTTCCTGGAAATGCAGGTAACCCACGTTGCGGGAATCGTGGTTCCCGGGTATCACCAATACATGTTCGCAGTCCAGGCCGTCGAGGTAAGATTTTGCGGTCACGTATTCCTGGCGAAAACCTTCGTTGGTCAGATCGCCTGTGACCACCACGATATCCGGTTTCATCTCGTTGAGCTCGAGAATGGTCCGGTTCATGAGGTTTGCCACGAAATGGTAGGAGCCGATATGGAAATCGGAGATATGGGCGACCACCATGGGGGTCTTACTGAGCGGGTAGATCCTCTGCGGCATGATCTTTACTCTCCAACGGTTGATGTTCCGTGGCACTCAAACGGGGTTCGCATCCTGCTTTCGTGCGTTGTTCGATCTCTCATGAATAATATAACATACGCTTCGCCAGTTATGGCTTGGCCGATTTCTCAATGAGCAGGTCCAGCAACTGCCAGGCGGGGAACTCCAGGTAGCTCCCCCCGGCCATCCCTCTCTCGCTGAAAGCCTTCCCCCCATCGGCCACTGCGTGCGGGTAGTATATCGCGAAGGGGACCGGGTCCGGCACGTGGGTGCGCACCTCCAGGGGTGTGAAATGATCGGGCATGAGCAGGAAGGCGAAATCCTCGCCCGTACGCACCGTCTCGTCCAGGAAGGCCCCCACTATCATAGCGTCGAATCTCTCGAGCGCTTCCACCTTGGCATCCCAGTCGCCCGCATGGCCAGCTTCGTCCGATGCCTCGACGTGCACGTACACCAGGTCGGCGCGGCGCAGGCTGTCAAGGGCATAGCTCGCCTTTCCCCCGTAGTCGGTATCGTAATACCCGGTCGCCCCGGGGACCTCCACCACCTCCATGCCCGCCTGTATGCCCAATCCCTTGATAAGGTCGACCGCGGTGATGATCGCACCCTCGAGTCCGTACCTCTCTTTCAGGGTCGGCAGGGCGAGCAGCCTTCCCTGGCCCCATGGCCAGATCATGTTCGCGGGCTTCAATCCCCTTTCGGTCCTCCACAAGTTCACCTTGTGGCCTGTGAGCATGCGCCGCGAGACGCGCATCAGGGCGGCCAGCCTCTGCGCGTTGGGCCCCTGGGGCATGACCTCCTCGACCCTCCTTCCCACCACATCATGGGGCGGGACGCAGCGGTCCTCCAGGTATTTCAGTCCCTTGAGGACCAGGAGGTGGCGGTAGCCCACGCCGGGGTAGAAGGTGGTGTACGCGTCCTCCAGCTTCTCCGACAGCGAGGCGATGATCATCCTGGCTTCCTCGGTGGTGACATGGTCGGCGCAGTAGTCGAGGAGAAGGCCGTCACCCTCCGTCACCAGGTTGCAGCGGAAGGCCACGTCCTCCGGTCCCAGCGACACTCCCATGCTCAACGCCTCCAGGGGCCCCCGCCCCGTATAGTACTGGCGCGGATCGTAGCCCAGGATGGAGTAGTTGGCCACATCGCTTCCGGCGGCCATCCCCGCGGGGACGGTCACGGCCGTCCCGCCGATGCCCTCCCTGGCAATAAAGTCCATGTTTGGGGTGCGGGCCGCCTCCAGGGGTGTCAGGTCGCCGCGGGACTCCACGGCATAGTCAGCGGCCCCGTCCGGGACCAGGATCACGTATTTCATCCCCACCTCTCTTCGCTGACCGGGAAACCGCGTCCGCCTGGTTTAGAGGCCCAGTTTCTCCAGTATCGTATCCATGCTAGGAGGCACCGCCTGCGGCTCCTCCACACATCTTACCGCCAGATCGGGGTCTTTGAGGCCGTGGCCGGTAAGAACACACACCACCAGGGAGCCGCGGGGCAGCTCTCCGCGCCGGAATGCCTTGTAGAGGCCCGCCACCGAGGCCGCGGACGCCGGCTCCACGAAGACGCCCTCGTGATCGGCAAGCAGGCGATAGGCATCGAGGATCTCTTCATCGGTCACCATGTCTATCCTTCCCAGCGATTCCTCCGCCGCCCGCACCGCCCTCTCCCAGCTGGCGGGATTACCGATGCGGATTGCGGTGGCCAGGGTCTCGGGGCTCTCGACGACGTGTCCCCTCACGATGGGCGCCGCTCCTTCCGCCTGCCATCCCATCATCCGCGGCAGGGAGTCGACCTCGCCGGCCTCGTGGTACTCGCAGTAACCCTTCCAGTATGCGGTGATGTTGCCGGCGTTGCCCACGGGTATGAAATGGTAGTCGGGGGCCCGGCCCAGTGCATCGCAGATCTCGAAGGCCCCGGTCTTCTGGCCCTCGATACGGTACGGGTTCAGGGAGTTCACCAGGACGATGGGATGGTCCTCGCTTATCTTGCGCACCAGCTGCAGCGCCTGGTCGAAATTGCCCTCCACTGCGATCACTCTGGCGCCATGGATCAGGGCCTGTGCCAGCTTGCCCAGGGCGATGGCCTTGCTCGGTATGAGCACGACGCAGTCGATGCCGGCGCGGGCCGCGTAGGCGGCGGCCGAGGCGCTTGTGTTACCGGTGGAGGCGCAGATCACCGCCTTCGCGCCCTCCTCTACCGCCTTGGACAGGGCCATGGTCATGCCGCGGTCCTTGAAGGAACCTGTGGGGTTCAGACCTTCGTACTTCAGCAGCACCCTGGACCCCAGCTGCCCGCTGATATAAGGGGCCTCCACCAGGGGGGTGTTGCCCTCGAGAAGGGTCACCACGGGCGTGTTCTCATCCACCGGGAGGTACTCCCGGTAGGTCTCGATGACGCCCCTCCATGCCCTATCCAAATCCATCCTCCACCCTTCAGCTCTCTTCCACCGCGGGGTCCTCCACCCTGATCACGCTGACGATGCGGTTGACCGCCTCCGTCTCCTCCAGCCCATCGACCGTGGCTCGCAGGCTCTCCTCCCGCACGGCGTGGGTGATGAGGACGATGCGCGCTTCCCTTCCCGTGCCGTGCTGGATCACCGACTTGATGCTGACCCCGTTGTCGCCGAAGACGCCGGCGATCCTGGCCAACACCCCCGGCCGGTCCGGCACGTCGAAGATCATGAAGTAACGGCAGACCACGTCCGCCATATCCATGACCGGCTTCTCGGAGAAGCAGGTGCATCCCACCAGGTGCCCCCCCGAGAGCATGTTGCGGGCGATGGAGATGATGTCGCCGACCACGGCGCTGGCTGCCGGCAGCGACCCCGCTCCCTTGCCGTAGAACATGAGCTCGCCGACGGCGTCGCCGGAGACGAAGATAGCGTTGTTCTCGTCCCGCACCGTGGCCAGCGGGTGATCGGTCGGGATCATGGTGGGATGCACGCGCACGCTGATGCCCCGCGCGTCGTCTTTGGCCACGGCCAGCAGTTTGATGACGTAGCCCAGGTCCCTCCCGAAGGCGATGTCGTCTGGCGTGATGCCCTCGATGCCCTCGGCGTAGACGTCATCCAGGGTCACGCGCGAGTTGAAGGCCATGGAGGCCAGGATGGCCAGCTTGGCGGCGGCGTCCTTCCCCTGCACGTCGGCGCTGGGGTCCGCCTCGGCGTATCCCAGGGACTGGGCCCTGGAGATGGCCTGCTCGAAGGAGATCCCCTCCTCGCTCATGCGCGTCAGCACATAGTTGGTGGTGCCATTGACGATGCCCAGGACCTGGTCTATGCGGTTCCCGGCCAGGCTCTGTTTCAGCGGCAGAAGGATGGGGATCCCTCCCCCGACGCTGGCCTCGTAGGCGACGTCCACCCCAGCCCTTTCCGCCGCTTCCAGGATCTCTCCGCCATGGGTGCTCATCAGCTCCTTGTTGGCCGAGACCACGTGCTTACCGGAGCCTAAAGCCTCCAGGACGAAAGTGCGGGCGGGTTCGATCCCTCCCATGACCTCCACTACGATGTCCACCTCCGGGTCTTGGAGCACCTCCGAGGCGTTGGTGGTGAGCGTGTCCTCGTCCACCTCCACGTAACGCGGGTCCGCGAGGTCCTTAACCGCGACTTTCTTCATCCGTATCTCGCACCCCGTGCGCCTGGAGATGACCTCCGCGTTCTCCGCTAGGACGCGGATGACGCCCGAGCCCACGGTTCCGCAGCCGAGCTGCCCGACGGTGATGGTCTTTCTCTCCTCCGACATGTGCGCCTCCGACTCCCTTTTCACCGATTGATAACGATATTCTACCAGGAAGCAAGGTGGTTGGCGCTACGCAGCTCTACGAAACGCCGGCCCCGGTAAATCGGGTCTGCTACCCCGTTTGGGGATCCAGGGATCCAACCTCCATCATATGTAATGACGACTGGGGCCAGTATAAATGCTGGCCCACACCCTACGGGGAAAAGACGGAGCGGGAAAGGAAGACCAGCGGGTTACAGATCTGTACGTAAGTCCGGCTAGAGCAAGCTCCAGGCATAGTAACGGCTGGCAATAGAGGAGCCCGCCCGGGTGTCGCCTATATAAACCCATCCTGTCCGAGCACCGGGGTCGGTCGAAGCGCCTTCGTCTGCGCCGCCCCTTGCCCGGCGAGCAAGGTGCTCGGAGGAGCTTGCGACGACGACCAGCCTTGTCGCCGGGCTCGAAAAAGCACCTTAAGCGAAGACCCTTAACCCCAGGCTCGGGCACCACAATCAATGTTATAATCCAAGCTATGAAACCTAAGGAACCCGTACTTCAGGTAGCCCTCGATTTCCTGGACCTCGAGAGGGCCATCCAGGTCGCCGGGGAGGCAGTGGCTGGCGGCGTGGACTGGATCGAGGCCGGGACCCCGCTGATCAAGAGCGAGGGGCTCAACGCCGTGAGGGAACTGCGGCGCCACTTCCCCAACCAAGTCATCGTCGCGGACATGAAGACCATGGACGCGGGCAGGGCGGAGGTGGAAGCCGCCGCCAAGGCCGGCGCGAACATCATCGACGTACTGGGGGCGGCATCGGACGCCACCGTCAAGGAATGCGTGGAGGCGGCCAATAACTACGGCGCGGAGATCGTGGTGGACCTCATAGAGGTCGGCGACCCCGTTGACCGGGCGCGGGCCGCCGAGGCGGCCGGCGCGGATTATATCGCCGTACATACCGCCATCGACGTGCAGATGCGTGGTGGCGACCCCTTCGAGAGGTTGAAGGTGGTGGCCAACGCCGTAAACATCCCCATCGCCGTGGCCGGGGGTATCAACTCGGAGACGGCGGCGAAGGCGGTGGAGAGCGGCGCGGATATCGTCATCGTAGGCGGCGCCATCATCAAGAGCAAGGACGCCCGCAGGGCGGCGGAGGAGATAAAGCGGGCCATGCGCACAGGAGAAGCGGTGAGGACGGACCTCTATAAGCGGGTCGACCTGGAGAACGTCAGGGAGGTCCTGCTCCGCGTATCCACCCCCAACATCTCGGACGCCATGCACCGCTCCGGCGAACTCGAGGGCATCTTGCCCATAAGCCCGGGCTTGAAGATGGCGGGACCCGCGTTGACCGTACGCTCATACCCGGGCGACTGGGCCAAACCCGTGGAGGCAATCGACCTGGTGGAGGACGGGGACGTCATCGTCATCGACGCCGGCGGCATGGGCCCGGCACTGTGGGGCGAACTGGCCACCCACAGCGCCATCCAGAAGAAAGCGGCCGGGGTGGTCATAGACGGCGCCATCCGCGACACCGTGGATATCAGGGCCCTCGGTTTCCCCGCCTTCTCGCGCCTCATCACTCCCACCGCCGGGGAGCCCAAGGGCTTCGGCGAGATAAACGTCCCCGTCAAGGTGGGGGGAAGGCGCGTGTTCCCCGGCGACTGGATCGTCGGTGACGACGACGGAGTGGTGGTCATCCCCCGGGACAAGGTGGTGGAGGTGACCAACAGGGCCATGGGCGTGCTGGAGAACGAGAACCGCCTGCGTGGGGAGATAGAGGCCGGCTCGACCCTGTCCCAGGTAGCCTACCTGGAAAAGTGGGAGAAGAAAAAGTAAGGGGTCATTCCTTACGCCTGCGCCACTTGCTCAACCATTGACGCTTGGCCAGCTCCGCGGAGCTTTCCTCGTCCCGCTCCTCCCCGCCCGTATCCTCCCCGGGTTCCGGCGCCCTTGCAAGCGTCTCGTCGGTGAGTAAGGCCGCCCCCTCGTAATTGGGGACTTCCCAGATAAGGGCGGTGATCGGGCCTCCTGCTCCCTTGCGTTCGGCGATGGCCGAGAGGAACAGCGCGGCCTTGGCGGGATCGGACGCGCGGCGCAGGATAAGGGTCACGTCGCGCGGCCCTAAGACCCTGGACACGATGGGATCGCACAGCACCGCGATGTCCCCGGGCTGGATACGCGCCGCTTCCACCTCGATGCTCTCCGGGGGGGCGCCGGCAGTCGAGGATACGCCCTCGACGCCACCCTTGAAGACGGCGCGCGCCTCACCCTCATGGAAGATAAAGCACCCTCCGTTGCCACTGCGCGCGGCGAAGACCGCTTCGATATCGGCGATCATCACCACCAGGTCGAAGGCGATCTCCTGCCCGGGCCACTTCTCTGCGATGTTGCGGTTGATATGGTGGATGGTCCTCCGGAGCATGCGGCCATAATCCTGGACTTCGAGTCCGCGTCCCTTCTTCCTGAAGAACTCGCGCAGCAGCTCCACGGCGTACCGCCTGGCCTCCCCTTCTTCCAGGCCCGCGACCTCGGAGCAGACCCCCGCTGCGAAGATCAGCCCGGAGGGGGCACCGTCCTCCCTCAACTCCAGTACGAAGAAAGGGGCGTCCGAGGTATCCCTCCCGCCGCTGCGGGCGATGCCGACATTGGATCCTCCCTCTATAATGGCCTTTCACCTCCCAAAGCCGCCGTTGCCTCAGCCAGGCGCCCCTCCCGGTTGCTCATACCCAGACCCGCTCTCCGCGCACCAGGTCCTCGTAATCCTCCCGCTCGCGTACCACCTCGAAGCGGTCCCCGTCGACCATCACTTCGGCGGCGCGGCGCCGGGAGTTGTAGTTCGACGACATGGCGAACGCGTAGGCGCCCGCGCTCATCACCACCAGCAGCTCGCCTGGCTCGGCGCGGGGGAGCGCCCGCTCCTTAGCCAGGAAATCCCCGGACTCGCACACGGGACCGACTACGTCCACTATCTCATCACCGCGCTCGGTTTTCCACGCCGGAAGTATCTCGTGGTAGGAGCCGTATAGGCTGGGGCGGATGAGGTCGTTCATGGCCGCGTCCACCACCAGGAACCCCTTCTCGCCGGTGCTCTTGCGATAGAGCACGCGCGTCGCCAGGATGCCCGCGTTGCCGACGATCATGCGCCCTATCTCCAGTATGACCGCACAGCCGGACTCCCTGAGCACGGGCTCCAGGGCCTGCGCATAATCGCGCGGGTATGGCACCTCTTCCTGGCGATAAGGTATGCCGAATCCGCCCCCGATGTTAATATAGCGGATGTCCAGGCCGTTCGACTGCAGTCTCTTCACCAGCTCACCGATGATCGCAAGGCTCTCCCTGAAAGGTTCGACGCTGGTTATCTGGGAGCCGATATGCTGATGGACCCCCACGACCTCCACGTTGAGCAGCGAGGAGGCGCTCTCGTATACCGACAGCGCTTCCTCGATATCGATGCCGAACTTGGCCTCCTTGAGCCCGGTGGCGATATAGGGGTGGGTGTTCGCATCCACGTCGGGGTTCACCCGCAGCGCGATGCGCGCCTTCACGCCCATCTCTCCCGCGACCCTGTCGAGGGTGGACAGCTCCGAGGTGGACTCGACGTTGAACATCAGGATGCCGGAGCGCAGCGCATAGGCCATCTCCTCCTCGGTCTTGCCGATACCCGCGTATACGATCCTGTCGGCCGGAATGCCCACTTTGAGGGCGCGGAACAGTTCTCCGCCCGAGACGATATCCGCGCCCGCTCCCTCCGCGGCCAGGGTCGCCAGCACCGCGAGGTTTGAGTTCGCCTTGACCGAATAGCATATGGTAACGGCGAGGCCCGAGAAGGCCTCTTCCAGCCGGCGGTAGTGATCGCGCAGGGTACGCCGGCTGTAGACGTATAGCGGCGTTCCAACCTCCTCCGCGATGCGGCGAAGCGGCACGTCCTCACAGAAGAAATCGCCGTTCACATACTTGAATTCATGCATCGCCTTACCAGCACCCGCCCTTATTCCCCGATGACCGTGATGACGAGGGTCCGGGACCTGGGGACCTCGTCGAAATCGACGAAGACCACCTGCTGCCAGGTCCCCAACAGCAGCGCCCCCGCCTCGAAGGGCACCGCAAGGGAGGGTCCGAGCAGCCCCGCGCGTACGTGGGAATGGCCGTTGCTGTCCACCCCACGCCGGTTGTGATGGTAATCCCTCTCCACGGGGGCGATGAAGTCGAAGAGTTCACGGAAATCGTGGCAGACACCGGGCTCGTGCTCCAGGGTGGTGACGGCCCCGGTGGCACCAGGAACGAATACGTTGACTATCCCGTTTTCGAGGCCAGTGCTCTCGAGCATGCCGCGGACCTCCGAGGTGATCTCCACGATGTGGGCATCGCCCTTGGTCTCGAACTTTATCCGCCTGTGCATCACGGTCATGATCGTCTTCCTTTCTCCGCTATTCATTATAATCACAAGCGGGAGCAAGGTCGCATATTTTCCCGCATAATACGGGCGTTGGACATCTACTCCTGCCGGCGGCCCAGATAACGGGCGGACCATCGCCCTCAAGTCCCCGCGGCCAGGGCACGCAGCAGCCGCAGGTTCTCGCGGTCCTTGTCCGCAGACGCACCGGGAGTCTCAAGGACCCACGGCAGGTCGCGCAGGGCGGGATGGCCGGCCATGAGGGCGAAGGCCTCCATGCCCAGCTCCCCCTCGCCGATGTGCTGGTGGCGGTCGAGGCGCGAGCCGAGGCCCCCCTTGCTGTCGTTGGCGTGGACGAGTTCGAGGCGTTCGAGGCCAAGCTCGCGGTCCAGTTCGTCCAGGGTGTCCCGCAAACCCCGCGGGGTGCGCAGCTCGTACCCCGCCGCGAAGGCATGGCAGGTGTCGAGACATATACCGGGTCTCTCCTCAGACGGCAGGGCTTTCACTATCCGGCCCAGCTGGGAGAAGTAGTGGCCTACGCTGTGACCCGACCCCGCTGTCGTCTCCAGGAGCACACGGACTCCCTCCACGCAACGCGCATGCGCCGCATGCAGGGCACGCACGATCCTCTCTATCCCCGCTTCTTCACCCTCGCCACCATGGCTGCCGAGGTGGGTGACCACCGCGGCGGCCCCCAGAGCGGCCGCGGCCTGGATGTTCATGACCAGCATATCCAGGGATTTTTCCCAGATTTCGGGTGAGACGGCTGCCAGGTTGACCAGATAGGGAGTATGCACGAACACGGGCTCGATGCCCTCCTTCCGGCAGCGGGCCCGGAACTCGACGGCATCTCCGGGGGGGATATACGAGGGCTTCCATCCCCGGGGATTGGAGGCGAAGATCTGCATGGTATCGCAGCCGCGCTCCACCGCCCGCTCCACCGCCCTGGGCACGCCGCCCCCGATACCGACATGGAATCCCGCTCTCATAACATCATTGTAGGCCATGGCTCTCCCCCCTCACATGACCGCCGATGGGCTACCCGGGTTTTGCTCTTTTTCGCGCGCGAATACATAATGCTCCTAGGGGGTGGCCGAAAAGGAGGCAAAGGGATGAAGCCTTTCAAGATAACCGAGGGCGTATTCCAGGTAGGCGGACCGGAGATGTCCGCGCCCGAGGATTGCTGCTTTTTTCTCGTGGACGCGGGACGGCCCGTACTCATCGATACGGGCGCGGGAACGGCGCCGCGCAAGCTGCTGGCCAACCTCGATCACCTGGGCTACTCCCCCCGCGACATCAAACTGGTCATCCTGACCCACTGCCACATCGACCATGTGGGAGGGGCGCCGTTCCTGGTCGAGAAGTTCCGCCTGCCCCTGGCCATCCACGAACTCGACGCCCCCGCCCTGGAGGAGGGGGACAACCGCCGCACTGCCGCGACCTGGTACGGCGTGGACATGACCCCTACCAGGGCCAAGATACATCTCAAGGGGGAAAGCGGGAGCGTCGACGCGGGCGCATCGTCCCTGCAGTGGCTACATACGCCGGGCCACACCCCGGGCTCGATAGCTTTGCTCTTCGACAACGGCATGTACAAGGTCCTCTTCGGGCAGGACATCCACGGGCCTTTCTATGCCTCCTTCGGTTCCGACCTCGACGCCTGGGGCGAGTCGATGCACAAACTGTTGGCGCTGGAAGCGGACATATTGTGCGAGGGCCATTTCGGCATCTATAGGCCCGCCTCGGAGGTCAGGGACTATATCGAGGGTTACCTGCAGAACTACGGCAAACCCTGATCTCCTCCCGTCCGGCCACCCCGAAATCCGCCTCTGAGGGTAAATAAAACACAATATATGGGGCTTGCAGGATATTGGGACATGCATTAATATATCGAATTGATATATCGAAATGATATATCGAAGCGATACTTAAAGCGGCTTACACGCGACAGATTATATGCACGGGCCTGGAGGATGTAAAGTGCTGGAACTCGCTATCCTGGGAGCGCTCAAGGAAAAGCCCATGTACGGCTACGAGCTGAAGAAGCGCCTCTCCTACCTTCTCGGGCACCTCTGGAAGATAAGCTATGGTTCACTCTATCCGGCGCTTAAGAGGCTCGAGGCGAAGAAGGCGGTGGAACGCGCCTACACCGTCAAGGCCAAGACCCGCAACCGCTACGTGTACCGCATAACCCCGGAGGGAGAGGAGACCTTTCAGAGACTGCTGGTCGATACGCGCAAGAACTCCGAGATAACCGACGGCGACAAGTTCAGCATCAGGCTGGCCTTCTTCCAGTATATGGAACCAGAGATGAGGCTCTGGCTGCTGGAACGGCGGAAGAACTATCTCGAGGAGAGGCTGACCGAGCTGAGCGGGAGTGGAAAGGGACGCGACAAGGATTCAGACAGTTACCGCCAAGGCCTCTACCGCCACCGCCAGGAACTGCTGAAGAGCGATATAGTCTGGTTGCAGGAGATGATCGATCAGGAAAGACAGCACATCCAGGAGAACAAGGAGGCCCTTGCGGCCCCCGTTCAGGAGAATAAGGGGGGTGAGGACCTGGTCATAGAAGACGCTCCACTTAAGAACATGACGCCGATGCAGGCTTAGTCGATACGGTATTTACCCCACTTCGGGGGGGGAGGATATAGGGTTTACAGGAGGTCTTGAGATGCGGAATATACGAGTGGCCATAGTGGGAGTAGGCAATTGCTCTTCCTCTCTGGTTCAGGGTATAGAATATTACAAAGACGCCAAGGAAGGCGACCTGATACCGGGGCTCATGCATGTGGGCATAGGGCCTTACCACGTAAAGGACATCGACATCGTATGCGCCTTCGACGTGGACGCGAGCAAGGTCGGCAAGGACGTGAGCGAGGCCATAAACTGCGGCAAGAACAATACCATCAAGATCTGCGACGTCCCCTACCTGGACGCGCCGGTGTTCAGGGGACATACCCTGGACGGCATGGGAAAGTACTATCGCGCCACCATCGAGGAGGACACCTCCCAGCCGGTGAACGTGGCAGAGGTCCTTGCCCGGCACGGCGTGGACGTACTCGTCAACTACCTCCCCGTGGGCAGCGAGAACGCCACCCACTTCTATGTGGAAGAGGCGCTCAAGGCCGGCTGCGGTATCGTCAACTGCATCCCGGTCTTCGTGGCCAGGGAGGAAATCTGGCAGGGTAAGTTCCGCAAGTACGGCCTGCCCATCATCGGAGACGATATCAAGTCACAGGTGGGGGCGACCATTCTCCACCGCGTACTGGCCAAGCTCTTCAACGACCGCGGTGTGATGCTGGACCGCACTTCCCAGTTGAACATCGGCGGCAACATGGACTTCATGAACATGCTCGAGCGCGAGCGCCTGGAATCGAAGAAGATATCCAAGACCGATGCCGTCGTCTCGCAGCTGAACCACAGCATCGACAAGGATGACGTGCATATCGGCCCCAGCGATTACGTGGCCTGGCTCAATGACCGCAAGTGGGCCTATATCCGGCTCGAAGGCCGGGAATTCGGCGACGTCCCCATGTCCGTGGAGTTCAAGCTGGAGGTCTGGGACTCCCCCAACTCCGCCGGGATCGTCATCGACGCCATCCGCTGCTGCCGGCTGGCCATGGACCGCGGCATGTCAGGAGCCCTGCTGGGCCCCTCGGCATACTTCATGAAATCGCCGCCGGTGCAGTACTCGGACGACGTGGCCCGGCAGATGGTCGAGGACTTCATAGCCTCGGCGCCCGCGGGGATGTTGACCACTGCCGATTTCGGCAACGGCAAGGACCTGGAGAGTTCCGAGAAGCTTGCCCAGTCCCCCCCCAGCCACATGCGGGATTAGGCAAGCGGCAAGCGGCCCGCATGCCGCCCTGACACCGGGGACTTGATTTGAGTACGCATTGTGCTATATTTACGTAAGCATACGATTTACGTGCAATTTGTTCGGGAGACTCGGTTAAATGGACACGGGCCTGAAATCATCCATCATCTCCGAGGTCGCGGATCACCCAGTGGAAGTCAAGTGCTACTCCGGTTTCAAGGCCAACGAGAGACCCTCGAGCTTTACCCTCAGCGATCACGAGTACGCGGTCATGGACATCGAGGGGAGCTGGTTCGAGGAGGACGCCGCGAGCCGAGCGAGGAAGGTATGCTTCCGGGTCCGCGCAGACGACGGCGACCTCTATCTCCTCAGTTGCGACGAGAGGTCCGGGGACTGGGTACTGCGCCGTATCTGGAGGCTGGGGAGCTTTAGCTGACAGGCTTCTCTTTGACTATGAACGTGGCCATGGCTTTAGCTACCAGCCTGCCCTCCCCGTTGAATACGCTCGACTCCCCGACCGCCACCGATCTGCCCTTCTGGATGATCCGCGCCTCGCAGACGATATCCCCCCCGCGCACGGGAGCGATATAGTTTATCTTCATCTCCACGGTAGCGATGGCCTCGCGCTCGGGATCCACCAGGGTCGCCAGCGCCGCCGCCACGGCAGCGTCGGCAACGGACGCCAGCACGCCGCCGTGCACCACGCCCCCCGCGTTAAGGAAATGGGGCGAGGCGGTCATGGTGAAACGCGAGCTGCCTTCCCCCAGTCCCTCGAGGCGCATGCCGAGATGGGCGTAGTAGGTCGAGGGGTCATGGCGGGAGCGCATGATCTCGCGGTAGCGTGCCTCCCTGTCCTCTTCCTTCGGTCCGCCCCCTAGGCCGGGTCCAGCTGGAACCACTCCACCACCCTCCTCAGGCCGGTCTCGAGTTCCACTTCGGGCCTCCAGCCCAGGATGGTCATGGCCTTGTCAAGCCGGGGCCGGCGCCTCTGGGGGTCGTCCTCCGGCAGGGGCTGATAGGTGATGGTCGAGTCCGAGGCGGTGATGCCCTTGATCCTCTCCGCCAGCTCGAGTACGGTCATCTCCTCGTCATTTCCCAGGTTGATCACCTCTCCCACCGCCGCGTCGGTGACCAGTGCCCGGTAGATCCCCTCGACCAGGTCGTCGACATAGCAGAAACTGCGTGTCTGGCTCCCATCTCCGTACACGGTGAGGGGCTTGCCGGCCAGGGCCTGCAGTATGAAGTTGGGGACCACCCTGCCGTCCTCGCGGCGCATACGCGGACCGAAGGTGTTGAAGATGCGCAGGATCACCACCCGCAGGCCGTAGATACGGCGATAGGAAGAGGTAAGTGCCTCGGCGAAGCGTTTGGCTTCGTCGTAACAGGCGCGTGGACCTATGGGGTTGACGTTGCCGAAATAGCCCTCCTCCTGCGGGGTCTGCAGGGGATCGCCATAGACCTCAGAGGTGGAGGCCAGCAGAAAGCGCGCCCCGTTCTTGCGGGCCACCTCCAGCGCCTGGAAGGTGCCAAGGGAGTTGACCTGCATGGTCTCCACCGCCAGGCGGCTGTAATCGACGGGGCTGGCCGGGCTGGCCAGATGGGCCACCGCGTCCACCTCGAGGGTGATGGGCGAGGTGGCATCGGCCAGGACGAAACGGAACCTGGGATCGCCCTGGAGCTGCGCGATGTTACTCAGCGCGCCGGTGCACAGGTTGTCGAGGCAGATTACGTCATCACCCTGCGAGACCAGTCGTTCACAGAGGTGGGAGCCGATGAAACCAGCGCCTCCAGTCACCAGGACTTTCACCCGACCGTTCCTCCTTTTTCGGCCATCGGAGACACAATTATATCAACAGTATTATCGGCGTGACCACGGCTGCTCTTTCACTTTCCAGCCCGTCTGCCGGCTTGCTCTATTTCCTCTCCCACCATGACGCGCAGGCCGGTGTGGCGCATCCACGCCATGACCGTGGGGCGGTCCAGCACATCGACGGGGGCGTAGACCCCCGGATCCCAGGCCTTCGCGAACAGCTCGCGCGCGGCTGCGACCATTACCAGGCCGGAGATGCGGTAGTAATCCCCAACCACGCACAGCGTCCTCGCATCGGGCACCCCCTGCCTGGTCCCGCTACACGTAACCCGCAGGGCGGTGATGCTGGGACCAGCGCTGCGCCGGGCGAGGAGAGAGGCGGCGGCACTTAACGCCGCACCCCACAGCTCGGACTTCTCTCCCCATGCCAGACGCGCCAGCGAACCCAGGAGCAGCCCCGCCGTCCTGTTCCCCACTCCCGCCTTGAACCACGCCTCACGGGCCCTCGCGGCCGCACCGGTCGGGGCGACGGGCTCGGGGTGGGAAAGATGCGCGACCATCCGCGTGCCCACGGGAGACGGAAACTCCACCGCTTCCTCCCAGCTTCCCGCCCTCGCCTCGCGCATATTGCCCCCACAGCGGACGGGCGCCTTACCGGCGGATGAGCGTAGCAGGTGCTCGATGGTGGCCATCCCCAGGTGGGGACCCAACTCCAGAAACCATGCAAACGCTACACTATCAAGGTGGTCCAGGCGCGAAGCGGCGCGGCTCGCCAGCAGATCTGAGAGGCCGGGGGTCAGCCCGCAGCCGCAGAGCACCCTGATCCCCGCGCGCGCGGCCTCCAGCCCCATGGCCGCAACCTCTCGCAGCGCAGCGGGGTCGTCGCAGAGGGAGATGTAATCGCGGCCTGTCGCCATGGCTGCCTTCACGATGCGCTCTTCGTAGAGGTGAAACGGGCCCAGGCACCCCAGTACCAGGTCTGCTTCCTCCATCCTGCTCGCCAGGGAGTCCTCATCCCAGGCCTCGATATAGCGCATGCCCACCGGCAGATGGGCCAGGTCGGCCGCACGCTTGCAGAGAGCCTCGGCATTGCGGTCGGCAAGGTAGACGCGCTGGAGCTCCGGCAGGAAGCGCAGGTAGTAGAGGACCGCAGCCCCGGCCTTGCCTGCCGCCCCCAGGAGGAGGACTTTCACGGTCGGGCCTCAGAAAAGTTCCGCCTCATCGGCTTCCCTCCAGGCCATGCGCGGGTCAGAGTCGGGCGCGTCCTGGTTCAGGCCCCTCCATGCCAGGAAGACCAGGAGCACGGCCGCAAAGAGGACCGCTGATGGCACGACTGCGCGTGATCTGAATCCGGACATGGTCAGATTATAAACCATCGTCCGGTGCGGCCGGGAATCGAGACCTGACGCACGGGTGCCGGGCCTCGACGCCCGGAAGGATACCCGGCCCCGCCTACTCCGCCTTCGTCTCCGCCAGCTTCTTCTTCTCCTCTTCGACCAGCACCCGCCGCAATACCTTCCCCACCATGGTCTTGGGGAGTTCGGCGCGGAACTCCACCGCCGTCGGCACCTTGTACTTGGACATCTTGTCGCGGCAGAACTCGATGATCTCCTCCTCGGTCGCGGTCTCCCCCTGCTTCAACACGACGTAGGCCTTCACCGTCTCGCCGCGCCTGGGGTCCGGGACGCCCGCCACGGCCACGTCCTCCACTTTGGGATGCTCGAAGATGACCTCCTCCACGTCACGAGGGTAGATATTGTATCCCGAGGCGATGATCATGTCCTTCTTGCGGTCCACGATATAGAAGAACCCCGCGTCATCGACGCTGGCGATATCGCCGGTGTACAGCCAGCCCTCCCCGTCCATGACGTTCTCGGTCTCCTCGGGCATGTTCCAGTATCCCTTCATCACCTGTGGGCCCTTGACGGCCAGCTCTCCGATCTCGCCCGGGGGCAGTTCCTTCGTGCGGTCCTCGACATCGACTATCTTAACCTCGGTGTTGGGGACCGGCATGCCGATGCTTCCCGCCTTGCGTATCCCCTCCAGGGGGTTGGCATGGGTGACCGGGCTAGACTCCGACAGGCCGTAACCCTCCACCAGTTTGCCCCCGGTGAGCCGCTCGAACTCCTGCTGCACCTCCACCGGCAGCGGCGCGGCACCGGAGAGGCAGGCGCGGATGGAGGTCACGTCCATCTTCCCGCTCTGGACGTCGGGGTTGTTGATGAGGGCTATATACATGGCCGGGACTCCCGGGAAGAGCGTAGGCCGGTGCTTGACGATGGCCTTGAGCACCATATGCAGGTCACGCGGGTTGGGTATGAGCACCAGGGAAGAGCCGGAGAGGACACCGAAGTTCATGTCCACGGTCATACCGTAGGAGTGGAAAAACGGCAGGGTGCAGAGGATGACCTCCTTGCCCAGCTTGACGTCGGGGAACCACGCCAGGCACTGGTGAACGTTGGAGACCAGGTTGCGGTGGGTGAGCATGGCGCCCTTGGAGACGCCGGTGGTGCCCCCGGTGTACTGGAACACCGCCAGGTCCTCCGCCGGGTCGATCTCCACCGCGGGCCTCCGGGTCGATGCCTGCGCCATCATCTCCCTCAGTTCGTGCATCCCCTCCAGGCCATGTGACGACGCGTCCATGTCCACCTCGACGAAGGTCCCCTCCTTCTTCGCCTTGATGGGCTGTAGCAGGTTGAGTGGGAACTTGAGGTAATCCTTGACGTGGGTGACTATGAGGTGGTCGGGTTTCGCGCCCTCCAGTGCGGCCTTGACCATGGGCCACATCAGGTCGAGGATGAGCATGACCTTCGCGCCCGAGTCACGCAGCTGGTGTTCTATCTCGCGCGGGGAGTACAGCGGGTTGAACATCACCGCTACCGCGCCCAGCTTCACCGTGCCGTAGTAGGCGAAGACCAGCTGGGGGGTGTTGGGCATGTGCAGGGCGACGCGGTCGCCCTTTCGC
This sequence comes from Actinomycetota bacterium, assembly GCA_040757835.1. NCBI lineage: Bacteria > Bacillati > Actinomycetota > Actinomycetota bacterium. The sequence continues at coordinate 152,960 of JBFLWJ010000004.1, read as the reverse complement.
ACCCCCAGTTTCTCGAGCACGCTGGCGAAACGGTTGGCCATCTCGTCAAGCTGGGCGTAGGTGATCTTGTTGTTTATGAAGACCACGGCCACGTTGCCGGGATATTTCGCCGCAGACTGCTCCAACATCTGCCCCAGGCTGATGTCGGGCAGCTCCACTTCCTTCGGAACCCCGGCGGGATAGTTATCCAGCCAGATCTTTTCCATACTACTCCCTCCTTGGTTGCTTGCGGTTACGTAGACCCGGGCGCGGAGCCCCGGGGTCTTTGAACTCATGGCCGGGCGGGATGCGGCCGCTGGTCTACTTGGAGAGGAGGTCTTCCTCTACCTCCAGGCCTAGCTGCTTGACTGCCAGGCTGAAGTCGTGCGGGCTGGTCGAAGCCGAAACGGCCGTCTTGAAGTCCACCAGGCCATATCTGTACAGGTCCACCAGGGACTGGTCGAAGGTCTGCATGCCATAGAACTCGCCCTCCGCGATGATCTCCCGCATGACCGTGGTCGGCTCCTCGCCGATGAGCGCCTCGGCCATGCGCCCGGTCATCACGAAGACCTCCACCGCAGGGACGCGGCCGCTGTGGTCCTTGAGGGACAGCAGACGTTGGGAGATGACCCCCTTGAGCACGCTGGCCAGGGTCAGGCGTATCTGCTTCTGCTGTTGAGGCGGGAAGAAATCGATGATGCGGTTGACCGTCTCGGTGGTATCTATGGTGTGGAAGGTGGAGAGGACGAGGTGGCCGGTCATGGCCACGCTCATGGCCGCCGTTACCGTCTCCGGGTCCCTCATCTCCCCGATGAGGATGACGTCGGGGTCCTGGCGAGTGACGTATTTGAGTGCGTCTTCGTATCCGTCCGTGTCGGTACCGATCTCTCTCTGGTGCACGATGCTCTTCTTGTCCACGTGCAGCACCTCGATGGGGTCCTCGATGGTGATGATGTTCACCTGTTCGGTGGTGTTGATGTGGTCGATTATCGCCGCCAGGGTGGTGGTCTTGCCGGAACCCGCAGGGCCGGTCACCAGGATGAGGCCGCGCCTCTCCATGGCAAGACGGCGGAGCACGGGAGGCAGCCCCAATTCCTCGAAGGTCGGCACCGAGGTGGTCAGGACCCGCCGGATGGCGATGCCCACCGTTCCCCTCTGCTTGAAGATGTTGGCGCGGAACCTGCCCAGCCCCGCTATGCTGTAGGCGAAATCGACCTCGTTCTGCTCCGCGAACTTCTTCGCCTGCTTCTCGTTCATGAGGGCATAGGCCGCTTCCACGGTGTCCGTGGGTGAGAGGCGGGGGAAGTCCGGCTTGACCAGCTGTCCGTCAACTCGGAAATATGGAGGGCCGCCCGCCTTGATGTGCAGGTCCGAAGCCTGCTTGTCGACCATGTATTGCAGCAGATTCTGGACGTCCATAATCACCCTCCAGCAGCATTTCGTCGTTGGTCCACAGCACCACTACAGCACATTAAATATACCACAGAAGCCCTGTCGAAGCCGGTCAGAGCGCCCCCGGGCATAGTTGCGGCTTGTAACATCAGGAATCGGCCCGGGTGTCGCCTATACAAAAACCGCAGCCCGGGGACGCGCGGTGTTCGGGCGTCTCCCGTCTGCGCTGCCACTCGCCCGAGAACTACCAGGTCGGTCTCCGTGAGGCTTTGCGAGCGGGACCGTTACCTGGAGGCTCGGGCCGCATATGCGCTCAAGCCCGAGCACATGATGCCCCGGGCCAAACACAAAAACCGCAGCCCGGGGACGCGCGGTGTTCGGGCGTCTCCCGTCTGCGCTGCCACTCGCCCGAGAACTACCAGGTCGGTCGGAGCCTGCATCTGCTCTGCTGCCAGCCCAGGAACTACTGGGTCGGTCGGAGCAACCATACCGTGCATAGAAGTGGCTGATAGAGAGCCTGAACGGCCCGGGTGTCGCCTATACAAAAACCCCAGCCCGATCTCGACTGGGTTGCTTTGGGCGATCGTCTGCGCTGCCCCCAGCCCGGGGATGTGCGGTGTTCGGGCGGCTCCCATCTGCGCAACCACTTGCCCGAGAACTACCAGGTCGGTCTCCGTGAGGCTTTGCGAGCGGGACCGTTACCTGGAGGCTCGGGCCGTATATGCACTCAAGCCCGAACACATATTGCCTCGGGCGGGAAAAACTGCTCAGAGCGACCAATAGTCGGAGAGGGCTTCCCGGGTGGACTCCACGATCTCCATGCCCCTCCGGGACGAGGGATGTATGGTCTCGCTGTCGATGTCCTCGTCGACACGTATATCCACGCCCGCCATGACCGCGATGGTGTCGGTGATGGATATGGCGATGCCCACGAGGTTGTATCCGCCCTCGAGCGCCGCCATCATCTTGCCGCCGCAGGACTCCTCGGCCAGTTCCTTGAGGCGTATGGCCATCTCCGCGTAAGAGCTTCCGCGCAGCAGCATTGAACAGAGCAGGTCGCTGAAGTGGCCGTCGTAACCGGCGGAGATGAGCACCAGCTCCGGCTGGTAAGCGCGGGCGATGGGCAAGATCACCTGGTCGAAAGCCGCCAGGTAGATCTCCTCCCCGCTGCGCGCCGGCAGGGGGAAATTGACCGTGTAGCCCTCGCCGGCGCCGATCCCCACCTCGCCGGTACTCCCGGTGCCGGGATAATGGGGATACTGGTGAAGCGAGACGTAGAGGACCTTGTCGTCATCGTAGAAGATGTCCTGCAGGCCATTGCCGTGATGGGCGTCCCAGTCGAGGATGAACACCCTCGATACGCCGAACTCCTGTATGGCGAACCTGGCCGCGATGGCGTTGTTGTTGAAGATGCAGAACCCCATGCCGCGCTCCGCGGTGGCGTGATGGCCCGGCGGACGCACCAGGCAGAAGGCGTTGTCGATGTCGCCCGAGAAGATCCGTTCCATCCCCTCCAGCACCGCGCCTGCCGACTTGAGCGCGGCGTCGTAGGAACGTGCGCCGACGTGGGTATCGGGATCCAGCCAACCGCCCCCGGACTCGGCCACCCTCTTCACCTTCTCGATGTGGCTCTTGGGATGCACCAGCCCTATCTCCTCGACGCTGGCGTCGCGGGGGGAGATGATGCGGACCTGTTCCGTAAGCCCTACCCCCTCGAGCATCTGCATGGTCGTCTGCAGCCGCTCGGGACGCTCGGGATGGCCATAGCCGGTATCGTGCTCCATGTAGATGGGATCGTAGAAAACGGCGGTAGTGCTCATGTCGGACCCCCGGTGGCCGCTGGCGGCCTGTCTGAGGCTTGTCGCCTCAAGCCTCCGTTCAGTAGTTTATACGGACCGCGCCGCAGAAATCTCTGCGCACTCCCAGGTTGGCGATGCGCACCACGTCCCCGGTCTGGGGAGCGTGGATATACTGACCGCCGCCGATGTACATGCCTACGTGCCCGTAACCGTGGAAGAAGACCAGGTCGCCCTGCTGCAGGTCCGCGTACGAGACCGGGGTCCCGCAGCGCGCCTGCATGTACGAACTGTGCGGCAGGCTGACCCCCACCTGGGCGTAACAGTACATGACCAGCCCCGAGCAGTCGAAGACGTTCGGCCCCGAGCCCGCGTACTGGTAAGGCTTCCCCAGCTGCGCGTAGGCCACCTGCACCACGGCCGAGGCGTACGGCGGCGGGGGAGGAGGGGGAGTACGGGGGGTGGTCACCCGGTTCTGCCTGGGGGTGGCGACGGCCTGGTTCGCCTCCTGGGCGATGAGGGCGTTTACCTCGGCCTCGACCCCGCTCATCACGCTCTGCCTGCGCGCCAGGTCGGCCTCGATCTGGTTCTTCTGGGCGGCCAGTTGAGATACCGCCGCGTCCAGTTCGGCCTTCTCGGCCTCTATCCCGGCCTTGGCGGCCTCGATCTCCTCGCGCGAGGCCAGCACCGAAGCGATGATATCCACGTCGCCGCCGCCGATGCGCTGGGCGCGGTCGAGGTTGGTGTACAGATCGTCGACGCTCTTGCACTCGGTGATGACCTCTAATATGTCCGCGTTGCCGGACTTGTAGATCTCCCGCAGGCGATCCCCCAGGATGTCCTTTCTCTGCTCCAGCTCGGCGTTGAGCTCGGCCAGTTGCTGCTCCTTGGCGGCGATGCGGTCCCGGGCCTGCTCCACCCGGAGGCTGGTCAGGTTGTACTGCTCCGTCACCGCCTCCAGCTGGGCGTCTATCCTCTGGACCTCGCTCTTTATCCTGTCCAGTTCGCTCTTCTTGTCCTGCACGGGATCGGCATACACCGACCCGCTCATCATGAGCAGCATCGCGATGAGCATGGCGCTCAACGCCGCCGCTACCGTCTTCCTGGCCATAACCGCCTCCATATATGGTCCCCGGGCCCGGGCCAAGTCCCCGGCCCACACCGGGAAACTATCCTCATAACGGATAATTCATGCTAAATGATAGCATACCCTTTTTGGTTTTGGTTGCTTGGACGGGGCATGTGGCGTTTTGTTCCACCCTATCTCCGGCTATGCGCTGGGGCCTGGCCCGGGCCCGCCTGGCCACATGAAGAGCCGGTCCGGCCTCAGCGGTCGACGCTGAAGACCAGTGTCGCCTCGTTTCCTTCCCGGTTAAAGCGCAGCTCATCGGAGTAGTGCCGCACGATGAGCAGTCCGCGCCCCCGCTCCGAGAGGACATCCGGCACTTCGCCGCCGGAATCCATGATGCGGGCGAAATCGAACCCCTCGCCCTCGTCGCGGACGCGGATGGTGGCGCGCAGTGGTTCGGACTTGACCGTGATATATACCTTCTTCGAGACATCGCAGCGGTTGCCGTGCTCCATGGCGTTATGCAGCAGCTCCTCCAGGCACAGGCGCAGGGTGATAGGGTCCTTCAGGCCCTCGAACCCCTGCAGCGTCTCCAGCACGCTGTTGATGACGTAACGGATCTGCAGCACGTCGGTCCCCACGGTCATGGTCAGGTCGTACAGGTCTTCCAGCTCCAGGACCATCACGGCGATATCGTCCGGTTGGGGGGCATCGCCGGAGAAGAGCATGATCTCATCGGCCAGGGCGTCGATGAAGGCCTCTATGTCCTGCCCGGCAAGGGACCTCACCAGCTCCACCAGTCTCTTCCTGCCCAGCACTTCCCCCTTGGTGTTGAGGGCTCCCGTAAGGCCGTCGGTATAGAGGAGTATGCGGTCTCCACGCTCCAGTTTCACCGTCTTCTCCTGGTACTTGCCGTCCTCCATGAGCCCGATGGGAAACCCCTCCCCCTCGAGGTAGTCGAACTCGCCGCCCTTCCCGCGCAGCAGCAGGGGCGGCTCGTGCCCCGCCTTCACGTAGGTGAGGGTGTTATCGCTGTTGTCGTAGAAGGCATAGAAGAGGGTCGCGAAGCCGTACTGCGACTCGTTGAAGAAACGCCGGAAGGCGGCGTTGGCCTCCCCCAGTATGGTGCGGGGCGAGATATGGTGCCTTCCCACCTCGTAGAGTATGGTGGTCAGCACGGACATGATCAGCGCCGCCGGCATGCCCTTGTTGGCCACGTCTCCGATCATCACGCCGAACTTGTTGGGGCAGAACTGGGTGCGCAGCCTCTGGCAGCGGTCCTGCGTCTCGGACGAGCAGTAGAAGCAGAAGCGCGAATCGCGGTCCAGCGGGATGACGCTGAAGAAGTCTCCGCCAACCGCGGATGCCGGCATCAACCGGGACACCATGCGCATGGACGCACACGGCACGTGGGTGGAGATGATGGAGCGCTGGATGCGGCTGGCCATGAGCAACTCTTTCTCCAGGTGCTCCTGGTCCTTACGGAGCGCCTGGTAGAGCCGTGCGTTCTCGATGGCCACCGCCGCCATGTCCGCGAAAGAACTCAGGTGGTCAAGGTCGGAGTGGTTGAAGCGGCGCTTGCGGGCGGTGTTGGAGATGTTGAGGACCCCGATGACCCTCCCGTCCGCGCGCAGGGGCACCGCCAGCGCGCTCTTGATGCTGGGATCGGTGCCCACGAAACGGCGGTCCGAGACCACGTCCTGCAGCACCAGGGGTTCACCGCGGGAGGCCACCCATCCCGCGATGCCCTCGCCCATGGGCACGCGGAAATCGAGCGCCGAATCCAGGCCGCGGGAAGCCCTGACCACGAGCTCACGGGATTCATCGTCAACGAGCATGATGCTCCCGCGGTCCGCCTCTAGCAGCTCTATGGCCTGCTCCACGACACGGTCAAGGCGCGTGGTCAGGCTGAGGGTGGTGGCCAGCATGCGACCTATACGGAAGAGGTCTCCGTTAGGTATGGCTCCTTGTGATGGATTCCTCGCTTCTCCCTGCAACCCGTCTAACATATCGGTGCTCACCTGAAGCTCCCGATGGCCTCCTCTTCGTTCTCGTAGATGCCGATGATCTTGGTGAATCTCACCACGTCGAGGAGTTCCTTGATGGCGTCGCCAGCCCTCAGGATCTTCAGCCCCCCTTTGTTCTGGCTCGATTTTTTGTAGGCGTCGGCGATGATGCTCAATCCCGCGGTGTTGATGTAGGTCAGTCCATCGATATCCAGGATGATGTTGTAGCAGTTCTCCTTGAAGACCCCCTCGACGGTCTCTCCGAACAGCTCCACCGTTTCGGAGTCGACCACCCCCGATACTTTCACGACGGCGATCTCCTGCATGTCTCCGGCACGTGACACCGCTATCTCCATGAACCTACCTCCTCTCCGAGCACCTGGATTAACTGCGACAATGAAGGTATCGGCACAACCTCGCCGTCATTTAAATGACTATATATGGTGTTGATTAGCTGAAAAAATTACTATATATTGTATTAAAAAGACGGAAGGGCGGCTGTATGAAACAGGGCTTTTTCCTCTATCCGTTCTCTGCCATCGTGGGGCAGGCGAAAATGAAACGGGCGCTGCTCATCAACGCCGTCGACCCCGGCATCGGCGGACTGCTGATCAAGGGCGAGCGGGGCACGGGAAAGTCCACCGCCGCACGCGCCCTGGCGGACCTGCTCCCGGAGATCGATACCGTAGCCGGGTGTACCTTCTCCTGCGATCCCCACAACCCGGAAGAGATGTGTGAAACGTGCCGCGCGAGCTGGGAGGCGGGACAGCCGCTACCCGTCCTCACCAGGCCCATGCGCTTCGTGACTCTTCCCCTGAACGCCAGCGAGGACCGTGTAGTCGGGTCCCTTGACCTGGAAAAGGCGGTAAGGGAAGGGGTGAAGGATTTCGAGGCGGGCATACTCGCCGACGCCAACCGCTCGCTGCTCTACGTCGATGAGGTCAACCTCCTCGACGACCATATCGTAGACATCCTGCTGGACGCCGCGGCAATGGGGGTCAACGTGGTGGAGCGCGAGGGGGTCTCGTTCTCCCACCCCTCCTCGTTCATCATGATCGGCACCATGAACCCCGAGGAGGGCGAGCTGCGCCCCCAGCTCGAGGACCGCTTCGGCCTGTGCGTGGAGGTACAGGGCGAGAAGGCCAGCGAAGACCGCATCGAGGTGATACGCCGCCGCCAGCGCTTCCTCGCCGACCCCAGGCTCTTCCGCGCTTCCTTCGACGCCATGCAGGAGACATTACGCGGCGAGGTGCTGCGCGCGCGGCGGATGCTGCCGGAGATCGAGCTGTCCGATGCCATCATGGAACTGGTGGCCCGCATCGCCGTGGAACTGGAGGTGTGCGGACACCGCGCCGACATCGCCACCTGCCAGGCGGCCCGGGCCCTGGCCGCGCTGCAGGGCAAGAAGGACATCGACGACGACCACATCCGCGAGGCCGCGGAGATGGCCCTGGTGCACCGGCTCAGAAGAACGCCCTTCGACGACCAGTTCAAGGGCATGGAACGCCTGGAGCGCATCATTGAGCGCAAGGGCAGGTTGATCGATATCCCCCTGCAGGACAACCGGCCGGCCATGAATGCGGCGGCGCCCCTGGCGGGAAACGTGGCGGAGGAGAGCCGACCTGCCGCCCCACCTGAAGAGAGGTGTGCGGCGGTTTCCAGCCGGGAGATCGAGACGCCGCCACTGCAGGGACTGGAGACCAGGGTGAACCGCAGGGCTAACGGCAGCAGGAGCAGCGCGATCACGGAGACGGGGGAAGGGCGCAAGGTCGGGTACCGCCTTCCGCGCCCCGACGAGGAGGTCAACTCCGGCAACCTGGCCACCGGCCCGACCCTGCGTGCCGCCGCCGCCAGGACGGCGGGGAGCGACCAGCCGTGGGGCGTCCGCAAGGAGGACCTGCGCGCCTCCATCAAAAGGCGGAAGGTCGGTAACCTCATCCTCTTCATCCTGGATGCAAGTGCATCCATGGGCTGCCAGGAGCGCATCGAGACCACCAAGAAGGTGGTGACCCAGTTGCTCGTGGACGCTTACCAGAAGCGTGACCGCGTCGGCCTGATATCCTTCCGAGACGAGGGCGCCCAGCTCGTCCTCAATCCGACCTCCAGCGTCCAACTGGCGAACCTGCGCATCAAGGACCTGACCACGGGCGGGGCGACCCCCCTCAACCACGGCCTGGCCATGGGACTTCTGGTGGCAAGGCGGGAGCTGAGGCGGGACCCGGACATAGGGCCGCTGCTGGTACTGATCACGGACGGGCACGGCAATGTCGGCTACGCTTCCGACAACCCGCTGCGCGAGAGCCTGGAGCTCGCGGAGAAGATCCACGCGCAGAACCTTCCCTGCCTGGTCTTCGACACCTCCCCGGGGGCGTCCCGCAACAAGGCGGGGCGCACGGTGCCCTCGCATGCCCGCCGCATCGCGGACGCCATGGGTGCGGAATACCATCACCTGGCCGGCCTGCAGCCCGAGGACATGCTGGACCATTTGAACAGGCATCTCTGAGTCCGGGCTCAGACCTTAACATCCGGAAACAGTAAGGCGCAGGCACCGCCGCGCCACCCTGCGGGTGCCGCTGTCGCTTACGCGACGCAATCCACGCAGCCATGTGCGCCAGAACAGCGGGTAACGGAGCGAGGGTGGCAGCGCTGACGTTTCTGCCCGGGCACCGCGACGTCCGGGTTCGTTTTCGTTGACGAAACCCGGATCGGATTTATGTTGCCATGGCCATTTCCCACGCGGGGGCGTTCCTCGAGACGCGCTGTTCCATCGTGAATATGCACTTTTCTTGGTCATGTATTCACTTATCGGGCTCCTCGCTTTTTCAGAACCGTTTTTATCTGCTGGGCTTTGGGTTATCCATCCCATGTCCAGTGGGTCGGATAAACCGCTAAAAGGCGTGGTTTTCCTGCCGATAAAGAGGGAGTAGGGAATAGATGGGACGGCTGGAGAGCCCGGCTGGCGGGCTCTCCTATAGAGGTTTGCCATGAAAGAAAAGCGGGGGACCGATCACGACGCCGGGGAGAAGATGTCGCGCAAGCCCATCGGTTATCTCGTCTCGCTGGCCGTCACCATCGCCATACTGGTGGGAGGCATGATAGCCGTCTCCCTGGTGCTCTCCTCTCCCCTCAGCATTATCGTGGAGTGCATACTGGGCGCCTGCCTGGTCGCCCTGGGGATCTACCTGACCCTGGAGTGGTGGCATTTCCGTGAGCAGAACAAGGGATATATAGACGAGATAACCGACCTCAACCTCCGGTTCGGTATCCTGGCCGATGCGGTAAGCGCGGTCTCCTCCACCCTCGACCTGGAGGAACTGGTGGCCAACATCCTGGGGGTGATGCTTACCCTTACCAATTCCGGCATCGGCGTGGTCCTGGTGCCGGACGAGAACCTCAACTACCTGCAGGTGCTGTCGCACCGCGGCTTCCAGGAGAAAGCGGTGCGCGGCCTCAAGATCCAGGTGGGACAGGGCGCGGTTGGCAAGGCCTTCCAGAACGGCCAGATGGTCATCCGCAAGAACCTGCCGGAGGACCCCAAGGCGGGGGACACCTACACTGAGGGGAAGAGCCCGCGGTCTCAGATAATCATGCCGCTCAAAGCCAAGGGGCAGATGGTGGGGATAGCGGTCACCGCCTCCTTCGAGGAACACGAATACAAGTCAGACGAGATCATGTTGCTCTCCAGCCTCTGCCACGAGCTGGCCGTGGCCATGATCAACGTGGACCTCTACCAGCAGAGCCAGAAGACCCTGGAATGGCTGTCGGACACGCAGGAATATACCGAGCATTTCATCCAGGAGATGCTCGCCGGGGTCATGGTCATAAACAACGAGGGTGACACCATCTACTTCAATAACGAAGCGTCCTCCATCCTGGGCATAGCGGCCAAGGAGGTCATCGGGGTCAATTACGAGGACATGGTGGAGGAGGTGGAGAAGTTCCGTTCCCTCTCCTTCCTCAAGCCCGTCTTGCGCTTGAGCATGGAGGAGGACCGCGTGTTCCGCCGCCACGAGATGACCATCACCGGGCCGGAGAGCAGGAAGGTCACCATCAACTTCAACGCTTTTCCCCTCCACCGCTCGAATGGGGAGCGCATGGGCGCCGCCATCGTCTTCATGGACATCTCGGCGATGAAGGAGATGGAGGGGAGGCTGCGGCAGCAGGACCACCTCTCCATACTGGGACAGATGGCCGCCAAGATCGCGCACGAGGTGAAGAACCCGCTCTTCGCCATCATCGGGCTGGCCGACGAACTCGTGGATGATGAGAGTGACCCCGACCGAAAACACCTCCTGACCATGATCCAGCACGAGGCCATCCTGAGTAATCAGTGGATATCGGGCATGCTGACCTTCAGCAAGTCCCCCTTCCCCGTTGGCGAGGAGGCGGCGCTGGTGCTGCAGACGAGTATCCCCGAGCTGATAACCGACTTCCAGCGCACCCACGAGCAGGACAACGTGAAGATACTGCGGGATTTCGAGGAAGGCCTGCCGCCGGTGATGCTGAGCCGGGACAACATGCGGCATATCCTCTTCAATCTTCTGGAGAACTCCATGCAGGCCATGCCCCAGGGAGGCATGATCACCGTGCGCGCTCATTACACGGGCAACGGGTTCGTGGAGATGCGCGTGGAGGACACCGGGAGGGGCATAAAACCCGAGATCATGCCCTCCGTTTTCGAGCCCTTCTTCACCACCAAGGACGGGGGCACCGGCCTCGGCCTGTCCATCGTGCAGAAAATCCTTCTAGACATCGGCGGCGACATAGATGTACGCTCTCAGCAGGACCTGGGAACCACCTTCATCCTAAAGCTTCCAACACGGGGAGTCAGCCATGAACGGGATTGACGCCAAGCTTCTCATAGTCGATGACAACGAGGGGGTCCGCCACCTCGTCTCGCGCTGGTTGGAGAGGGCGGGGTTCTCCGTACACGAGGCCAAGGACGGCGCCGAGGCCATCGAAATGGTCAAGAAGGACCCCCCGGATATCATCCTCGCCGACATCCGTATGCCCAAGATAGACGGGATCGAGCTGGCGCGCATCATCAAGGGCGAGCACCCGGGGATCAAGATAATCCTGATGACCGCCTATTCATCTCCGCAGACCATCGCGCAGGCGAGGCGGGAAGGTGTCGATGACTACCTGGAAAAACCCTTCACCAAAGACCAGGTGGAACGGATAACCATGGAGGTCCTCTCCGCGGGATCGGGCGGATAGGCCCGGCCGCACACCCCTCTTGCCCCCACTTCAAGCAGGAAGCCGCAAAGTACCCCTCGCACGTCGGTTGAAGAGGGCGATCTCCTCGTACCCCACCCGCCGTAGCAGCGAGAGGGCCTGCTCGAAGTCCTGGCCGACCTCGCGGGGGTGGTGGGCGTCCGAGCCCAAGGTCACCGCGATGCCCCGCTCCCGGCACTCGCGCAGGAACCCCTCGTCCGGGTATATCTCCCGCGCCGGTTTGCGCAGCCCCGCGGTGCTCACCTCCACGGCCACGCCACAGGCGGCGATGCGGTCAAGGCACCTCTCATGAAGGTGGCGAACGTCCTCCTCGGGGCGGAACCCGAACTTCTTGATAAGGTCCGGGTGGGCGAGGACATCGAACAGCCGGCTTTCCGCCGCCTCGCCGAGGAGGTCGAAGTACCTCTCCCAAAGGGCGAGGAGGTCGCGCCCCTCGTAGCCGCCCAGGTTGCGGGGATCGTCGAACGCCCATCCATCCAGGAAATGCAGGGACCCCAGGACGTAGTCGAAAGGGTGGGCGTCCAACAGCTCCAGCAATCTCGGCGCGGTCTCCGGGAGGTAGTCGACCTCTATGCCCAGGCGGATGGGGAGGGCGGGGAAGGCGGCACGCAACTCATCCACTTCCCTCACGTAAAGGGGCAGTTCGTCCAGGGCCATGGACAGAGTCGGGTCCTCTGTGTGCAGCAGGGGCAGGTGGTCCGAGAACCCTATCTCGCGCAGGCCCAGTTCAACCGCCCTCGCGGCGTAATCCTCCAGCCGCCCCACGGCATGCCCGCAGCGGGCGGTGTGCATGTGATAATCCACCAGTTCCAGAGCTCTCATCAGTAAAGAGCATAGCAGATATACTTCCCTTATTGTTCAGGTTAAGAACCAGAAATGCTATACTTCTTTGGTACGTGGCATATGAATCCGGTTTAGCGAAAGGAGGACGCAGGGAATGGGAAAGGCTAGCAAGCTGAAGAAGGCGGAGAAGACCGTGGAGAAGACGGAGGCGAAGAAGGCCAAGCTGGAGAAGAGCATCGCCAAGCTCGACAAGACGGGCGCCAAGGCCCAGAAGAAGGTGGACAAACTCTCCAAGAAGCTCGCGGACTGATCACGCGGTCGATCCCGGTCACGTGAACCGCTAGGATATTCTCAACCGAGGAGGGGCAGCCGTTTCGGGCTGCCCCTCTGTCCTTACTGTATGCGCCTTCCCGGATAACAGCAGCGGGACGCTTGACACGGAAGGTGCTTATTCCTCCTGGTCCATCTCCAGCAGTTCCGCCTTGGCCCTCTGGAACTCTGCGTCGCTGAGGGCTCCGGAGGCGTGCAGCTCGGAGAGCTTCTCCAGGCGCTCCACCACGCTGGTATCCGTCGCCGCGGGTGCGGGCGCGGGTGGCGCCACGGGCGCCTGCGTCTGCATGGCCGTGGCCATCTCGTGGGCGATCTCCTTGCCCCGCATCGTCTCCTGTTGCTCCTCGAGGGCTTTTCTCTGCTCGAAGATCTGCTTCTTGACCTCCAGGGGGTGGCCGATGTTGGTGAAGGGCTGCTGGCCGAACTCCCCCGCGGTCTCTATCACCACGTCGCCGTAATTGAAGATGCGCTCCCAGGCGTTCTGGCTGGTCCTGACGTCGTTCAGCATCTCGAGGGGCATGGCCATGGTGCTCTTATTGATTATGCCCTGGGAGAGTATGAGGCGCCTGTCGGTGAGGACGAAATGGGCGAAGAACCACGCGAAAATGGGGTAGATGAGCCATCCGATGATTACCACCACGAAAGCGATCCAGACCACGGTGCTCCAGATGCTGGCAAAGTCCTCGTCGTTGCGGAACCACATCAGGGCCCCCCACCCTGCCGCCGCGAGGACCATGAACAGCACCGGCAGGAAGAAGTGCCTCTCGGGCAGCCTGCGCCGCTTGAACATGGGCCAGGCCCCGTACACGAGGACCACGAACAGGGCCATGGCGCTGATGAGGATGATGTAGCCCCAGTTCGTCCCGTCCGATGGACCCGGCTTGAACTTCGTCTGCAGCAGGATGAGCGCGACGATGGCCCCTGCCCCGATGATGAAGTTCCTCCAGATCTCCCACAGGGAATGCCTCTTGTCGAAGATGACCACCTCACCGGGCTCGATGAGCTTCTTGTGATACTGCTCGGCCATGTCCCCCCTCCTTCCACTATTCAAAAACAGGTGATGGACGAAAACTCACGGTATCTGTCCTCGATCTCTCCCATGGTCAGTCCGCGCAGGCGGTCGCACGAGAACGACTCCACGTTGAACGAGGCCACGACGCTGCCGTAGACGATGGAGCGGCGGACCTCGTCCTCGCTCATAGCCGGGTAACGGGACAGGGAGCCCAGGAAGCCACCCCCGAAGGAGTCCCCCGCGCCCGTGGGGTCGAAGACGGTCTCCAGGGGGTAGGCGGGAAGGGAGAAGAACACGCCCTTTCCGAGCATGATCACACCGTGTTCTCCCTTCTTGATGATCACCCTGCGCGGCCCCATGGTCAGCAATTTCCTCCCCGCGGCCACCAGGTTGGGCTCGTCGGCGAGCTGTCTAGCCTCGGAGTCGTTGAGGAGCAGGTAGTCCACGCGCGCTATGGTCTCCAGTAGCGCCTGGCGCTGGCTCTCGATCCAGAAGTTCATGGTGTCGCAGGCGACCAGGCGGGGTGAGCGCATCTGCTCCAGCACCTTGAGCTGCAGCGCGGGGTGTATGTTGGCCAGGAAGACGTACTCCGAGTCCCGGTACTCCTCCGGGATGTCCGGGTCGAAGTCCTCGAAGACGTTGAGCTGAGTATCAACGGTATGGGCGTCGTTCAAGTCGAACTCGTAATATCCCTTCCAGCGGAAGGTCTTCCCCGGGACCCTCTTCAGGCCCCTTAGGTCTATATCGCGCGAGGCCAGGAAGTCGACGTGCCCGGGCGGGAAGTCCTCCCCGACCACCGCCACCAGGCGCACCTGGCTGAAGAAAGACGCCGCCACGCTGAAGTGGGTCGCCGAGCCCCCCAGGATATCCTCTACCTCCCCGAAGGGCGTGCGGATGGAATCCAGGGCCACGGAGCCGACGACCAGGATGCTCATGGGTACCTCCCTCTTTTTACGCTATTCTAGCAGGATAAAAACCTCGCCTCCAGGCCACGCGGACAATCGGCCGGTCGGCCCCGCGGCGCGGCTAACCGGCATCAGGGCAAGGCGGGGACGGGGGTGGTAATGTTGATGAAAGAAGGAATAGAATGTATATTTTTAGACTACGAGCCCTTTTCCGGGTTGGTCTGATGTGACCGGTCAAGGACGGGGCTGCATGGGATAACCGACGATAGAGGTGAATGGAAATGCCGAGATACGACTACAAATGCGAGGACTGCAGCGACGTGTTCGAGACCACCCACGGCGTCGAGGAGGCCATTGAGGAGTGCCCCAGGTGTGGGGGAAGGGTCAGGCGCCTCTTCCATCCCGTGGGCATCATCTTCAAGGGCTCCGGTTTCTATAAGACCGATTACCGTTCCTCATCCTCGGGCAACGGGGGCGAGAAGCAGGGCCCCGAGAAGATAGAGAAAGAGCTCGAGAAGGTCAAGGAGAAAGGCCCGGAAAAGAAGGAGAAGGTCGCCGAGAAGAGCGGCGGGGACTGAGCGGCCACGGGTCCTGGATCGGGGGTCACATGAAACTGCCTGAGGTGAAGATCGGCATCTTCGGAGGATCCGGCTTCTATTCCCTACTGGAGAGCGCCAGCAGCTACGCCGTGCATACCCCGTACGGGGTCCCCAGCGACCGCTTCACCGTGGGAGAGCTTGGCGGCGTGCGCGTCGTGTTCCTGCCCCGCCACGGCCGGCACCACCAGTATCCGCCCCACCGCATCAACTACCGCGCCAACATCTGGGGCATGCGCGAGTTCGGGGTGGAACGCCTGATCTCGCCCGGCGCCTGCGGCTCGCTGCAACGCGATATCCCCCCGGGTTCCTTCGTCCTCTGCGACCAGTTCGTGGACCGCACCTCGCGGCAGGAATGCACCTTCTACGACGGGCCCGCCGCCGTGCATATAAGCTGCGCGGACCCATACTGCCCCGGCATGCGCGAGATATGCGCGCGTACGGCCGCGGAGCTCGGCATCGACTGCCGCAACGGCGGCACGGCGGTGATCATCCACGGGCCCCGTTTCAGCACCCGCGCGGAGAGCAAATGGTATCACTCCCAGGGATGGGACGTGATCAACATGACCCAGTATCCCGAGGTGGTGCTGGCCAGGGAAGCCGGGATGTGCTACCTGAACATCTCGCTGGTCACCGACTGGGACGTATGGATCGCGGACGAAGAAGGGGTAAAATCGGTCACGGCCGACGAGGTCGGACGGGTCTTCAAGGAGAACAACGAGAAGATGCTGCTCCTGCTCAAAGAGATGCTGCCGGCCATCGCCGGGGACGTCTCCTGCGATTGTCCGTCCATGCTCGAAGAGGCTACCATCAGCCCCATCGAGATCGTGGAACACTTCTAGGACCGAGACGCGTGCGGTGATCCCCCGCAAAGGCTTCCGTATCGCGAGCTTCCGAGACATATCGGTCTACCTCCACTGGAGCTGGTTCATCGTCTTCTTCCTCATCCTCTGGGTGGTGGTGCAGTTCTTCCAGCTCAACACCGACGCCCAGCCGGCTTCCTACATCCCCATCGCCGTGGTTACCACCTTCCTCTTCTTCCTCTCCGTGCTGGTGCACGAGTTCTCGCACTCCCTGGTCGCCAACCGCAACGGCATCCCCATCAGGCGCATCACCCTCTTCGTCTTCGGCGGGGTAGCCCAGATGGACCGCGACGTGCCCTCGCCCGGGGTGGAGTTCAAGATGGCCGTGGCGGGACCCTTGTGCTCCTACGGGCTCTGCCTGCTCTTCGGCCTCGCCCTCTACATTGCGCGCGGCCTTGGAGCCGGCACGGTCGCTTCCGGCTTCATGCTCCTGGCCCTGGTCAACTTCGGCCTGGGGACCTTCAACCTCATCCCTGGTTTTCCCCTCGACGGCGGCAGGATACTCCGGTCGCTGCTCTGGTACCACTGGAGCGACCTGGAGAGGAGTACCCGCGCCGCCAGCCGCCTGGGGGAGGCGGTAGGGGCGGTGCTCGTCCTTGGCGGCGTGGCCCTGCTGGTCGTCGACTTCTTCCAGACCACTTACGACCTGCTCTTCGCGAGCGTCTGGTTCATCCTGGTGGGGACCTTCCTCATCCAGGCTGCCTTCAGCAGCTTCCGCCAGGTGCAGGCCCGCGTCTCCCTGGGGAGCACCGACGTCCGGGGGCTGATGCGCACGGGTGTGCCCGCCCTGGACTCCTCCGCCACCCTGGAGGAAGCCTACCGTACCCACCTGGAGAGGTCGCCCGCGAGCACCATCCCGGTGTTGAGGCAGGGCCGGCTGGCTGCGACCGTGGGCATGGCGGAACTGCGGTCCGTGGACCCCGGCAGCTGGCCCAATACGCCGGTTGCCCGGGTAGCCCGCCCGCTCGGAGAGGGCGATGCCGTCACCACCGACATGCCCCTCTTCGAGGCCATGCTGCTCATGGAGCGCTCGGGCAGGCAGTTCCTGTGGGTGGTGGAGGACGGCCGCCTGGTCGGGGTGCTCCTGCTCGATGACGCGCGGCGTATGGCCAAACCCTCCCGCGAATGAATTAGGACCGGGCTTGGGATATAATATGTCGTGGTTTGCCGCACGAGGGAGGTCCGAGGGACCATATCCGGATGAGAGGAAGGAGCGTCGCATGAAGACAAGCGTCACGGAGATCCTGGGGATAGAGCACCCCATCCTGCTGTCCGGCATGAGCTGGATCAGCGTTCCCAAGATGGTGGCCGCGGTATCGGAGGCGGGGGGACTGGGCCTGCTCGCCACCGGCGTGCTCGACGCCGAGGAGACCAGGGCCGCGGTGAAGGAGATACGCTCGCTGACCGACAAGCCCTTCGGTGCCAACGTCTCCCTGCTCTTTCCGGGCGCGGCGCAGAACGCGGTGGTGCTGCTGGAGGAGAAGATACCGGTACTCAACTTCTCACTCGGGAAGGGTGACTGGATCGTGCAGATGGCCCACGAGTACGGCGGGAAGGTTCTGGCCACGGTGACCAACCTCCGCCACGCCAAGCGGGCCCAGGATTACGGCTGCGACGGCGTCATCGCCACCGGCAACGAGGCGGCCGCCCACGGCGAGGAGGTCACCACCTTCTGCCTGGTGCCGAGCCTCGCTTCCGGCCTGGATATCCCGGTCATCGCGGCTGGCGGCGTCGGAGACGGCAGGGGCCTGGCGGCCGCCCTGGCCCTCGGTGCCGGCGGCGTGGCCATGGGCACCCGCCTGATGACCACTGTGGAGAGCCCGCTGCACGAGAACTACAAGCAGCTCTCGCTGGAGAAGGACGTCTACGACACCCTCTTCTCCAAGAATTTCGACGGGCTTTGGTGCCGGGTGCTGGACACTCCGGCGGCGCGCAAGGCGATCAAACACGGCCTCACCCCCTTGGACTACCTGAGGGCCATCCCCAACTCGCGTTCCATCGCCCAGATGCTCAAGCTCCCATATTACAAGCTGTTCGTGGGCGTGCTGGCCTCAGGCTGGGAGAACGCCCGCCAGCTGGCATTCATGGCCAACGCCTTCAAACAGATCCGCGTCGCGACCGAGAAGGGCGACACCGAGCACGGCGTGTTGCCGGTGGGACAGGTCACCGGCCTGATGCACGACATCCCCACCGTCAGGGAAGTCATCGAGAGGACGGTCAAGGAAGCGGAGGAAGTGATGGAGGGTCTCGCCAAGATGGCGAAGGGCTGAGAGACGACACTTACGTAGCAGCGGGGCCGGGACAACTCCTGGCCCCTTTTTGCTGGAAGGAACATAGGTTAGTCATAACTCATCTTCAACAGTTGATTTTTCAAACTCCCAGCTAGAAGTACATAATTCACCCTCAGAAAAGGGCCGTGGCATTAGGTTTGGCTTCCTGGGCTGATGACGGCACGGCCACGCCAACAGCCTTGAACACCTTGCCGGCCACACCCTGCGGGGAAAAGACGGAGCGGGGTGCCAGGACCGACGGGCTAAAAGACGTGGCGTTGCTCCTGATTTTTCGCGCCTGCGGCCATGACCGGGCGAAGGAATAGACTCAACAACCTCTTGTATATATGTTTTGTATGTTATATAATTCTTCCATGAGCGATGAGCTTCTCGCCGCCATCAGGGCGGCATCACGACCCAAGGGGGATGACGGGGCCCTTTTTCTGAGCCTCGATGACACCAGGCGCATGGCGGACGAGAACGGGCTGCGGGCCCTGGAAGTGGAGGTGGCCGCGCTGGAGGGCGGCATCGTTCCCGTCCGCTACGCCCGCAACATCGGCACCGTTGCCATGGAGGGCCAGATAAGGCTTCTCCGCTCCTGCATGGGAATATGCGGCCTCGGCGGCCTGGGGGGTTTTATCGTCGAGATGTTGGCCCGCGTCGGGGTGGGAAAGCTCATCCTGGTGGACGGGGACGTGTTCGGGGAGGACAACCTCAACCGGCAGCTCCTGTGTACGGAGTCCACCCTGGGCAGGGCCAAGGCGGTGGTGGCGGCGGAGCGGGTGTTGGAGATAAACCCCTCCCTGGAGGTGACCGCGCATCACCGCTTCGTCGGCCCCGCGGACGTCACCGAGGTCTTCGGCGGAGCCGACCTGGTCATCGATGCACTCGACAACGTCACCTCCCGCCTGGCCCTTGAGGAAGGGTGCGCGCAGCTCGCGATCCCCCTGGTGCACGGTGCCATCGCCGGTAACTCGGGTCAGGTCATGACCATTTTCCCCGGCGACCCCGGCCTTAGAGCCCTCTACTCGGATAGCGGGGACCGGGGGGTGGAGGCACTGGAGGGCAACCCTCCCACCACTCCCGCCCTCATCGCCTCGCTGCAGGCGCAGGAGGCGGTGAAGGTCGTCTGCGGGGGAGAACTGCTGCGCCACGGTTTCCTGCTGCTGGACACCGCCGCCAACCTCTATCAGTTCATCCCCTTGAGGTAAGACAGGCCGATATCATCCACCGCACGTATAGTGCGGCACACCGGGAAAGGACCTCTCATGCGCAAGCTCCCGTACCGCTCGTCACGCTTCTACCTGATCGTCTCGGTGGTGGCGGCGCTGCTCGCCGCCCTCAGCCTCCTGGCCTACCTGCAGGGACTGCGCTCGCGAATCGCCGAGAGCGGTCGCCTGGTAGGGCTGGTGGTAGCGGCAAGGGACCTGGGAGCGGGGGAAGTGCTCGATCCATCGTCCCTCCGCCTCATCGATTTTCCAGATCTCTACCTGCTGCCCGGCACCTACACCGATACCGCCATGGTGGCCGGTTCCACCCTGCGCTGCGCGGTCAGCGCCGGCGAGCCCCTGCTCGATAGCTCGCTGCTGCCGCGGGGGGGAGGAAGCCTGACCATGGACGCCCTCGACAAGGGCTTCCGCGCCTACGCCCTCGCCGCGTCCGCAGTGGCCTTTCCGGCCGCGGAGCTCCACGCGGGTTGCCGCGTAGACATCCTGGCCGTCACCGGGGAAGGCGCGGCGCCCCTGCTGGAGAACGTCGAGGTCATCATGGTCCACGGCCTGCCCACCAGCGCGGGCAGCGAGGCGGGGCCGGTCGCCTCTCAGGACTACGCGGGCGGGAGCATACTGCTCCAGGTGACCGGCGAGGAAGCATGCCGCCTGGCCGCGGCCCAGGAAGGGGGCAGGGTCGAGCTGCTCTTGAGGGCCACCGAAGGGCCTTGAGACATCATACGGTGCATCCATGTCTTTGCGTTCAACCTCGCGTGCCTCCACGCCGATAAATCAAGCGCACAATCCGATCGTACGGGAGTGATAAGCATGGGCGCGAAGGGGCACATCCTCCTGGCCGACGACAACAAACTGGTGGTCAAGGTCACCAGCTCCATACTGGAGCAGGCCGGTTATGAGGTCGACGTCGCATGGGACGGAATCGATGCCGCCGTCAAGGCCTTCTCGCTCCTGCCTGATCTCATGATCCTGGACGTGGAGATGCCCAAGATCAAAGGCTACCAGGTGTGCCGGCTGCTCAAGGAGGACTCCCTCACCTCGTGGATGCCCGTGATCATGCTCACCGGCAGGGAGCACCAGAGCGACATGTTCTGGGGGATGAAGACGGGGGCGGACGCCTATATTACCAAGGGCTTCAAGCCGGAGCACCTGCTGCAGAAGGTGGACGAGCTGCTCTCACAGGCTGGCGCATATGAGGAGGCCAGGGAGCTCTCCCGTAAGAGGAAGAAGGAGGTCACCGAGGACTACGTCATCGACAAGATCACCGACCTCCTGGACCGCAAGCTCTACGAGACGACCATCCTCAACGATATCGCATCTCTGTCCAGTTCCCTTCAGGACTTCTCCGAGACCGTCAATTCCGTCTTCGAGATCCTCGACAACTTCTTCGGCTATTTCGCAGGCGGCCTGCTCTTCTTCGCCGAGCAGGAGCTGTACGTCTACGTCAACAAGCAGTGCACCGCCGAGATGGTTGAGGAGATATCCCAGGAGACCATCCAGGTGGCCACGGGTTACGCATGGCAGGTCTCCGACCCCTCTCTCGTCGAACGCGTGGTGCTCAACCAGGAAAGCCTGGTCAAGGCCGGAGATGAGAAACAGCCCCGGCCCGCTTACGTCCATATACCGATGACCGCCCACAAGACGGTCATCGGCGTGCTGGTCGTGGCCGGACCGCCCAACCCGGCTTTCCGCCGCGACGCTCCCGTGATCCTCAACCTGATCAGCAACGAGTTGACCATGATCCTGGACAACGCTCGCCTCTACGAGGGGGCGAAGCGCATGGCCATCACGGACGGCCTGACCAAGATCTACAACCACCGCTTCTTCCAGGAACTCTTCGAGAAGGAGTTCAAGCGCGCCAGCCGCTACAACTCCTCCTTCTCCCTCATCATGCTGGATATCGATTTCTTCAAGCGCATCAACGACACCTATGGCCACCTCTATGGCGACGAGATCCTCAAGGAGATGGCCAACCTGGTCAAGGGTTGCCTGAGGACCATGGATATCCTGGCGCGTTACGGCGGGGAGGAGTTCGCCATACTCCTCCCGGAAACGGACCTGGAGGACGCCGTATTCACGGCCGACCGTATCCGCATGGCGGTGGAGAACCACGATTTTCCGCAGTCAAAAGGAAGGCCGGTCAAGGTGACCGTCAGCCAGGGCGTCACGTCTTTCCCGTCTCCCGATATCGAGAAACGTTCCGATATCGTGGCCAAGGCGGACGCCGCCCTCTACGAGGCCAAGGAGGCGGGGCGCAACTGCGTGCGCCAGCGTGAATAAGGGCCGTCTTAGCGCAACGTCCTCCAAAGGTTCAATGCGCTGTCCACGGCCATCTCCGTTCCGACGCCACGACCGCCCGCGTCCGCGCCCACGTAGTAGAGGCCCCGCACCGGAGACACGGCGGAGGGGCGCCTCTTGCCCACCTGGTGGCGGTTCTGCGCCAGGCCGATGACCTCTCCCGTCCATCTTCCCGAAATATCCGCGATGTAGCGGGTATCGGTACGGATCTTCCAGACGATGTGGTCCTCTATGCCCGGGTAGAGGTCATGCATGGTGTTCTCGATGCGGTCGAGCATCTCCTTGCAGATGGCATCGGCCACCTCAGGCTCCTCCAGTCCCGGAGGCGCCAGGGAACCGGCTAGCACCAGCTGGCAGCCGGGGGGCGCCAGGGACGGGTCCGCGGCGGATGGCACGGGCACGAAGATGGCGGCCTGCCTCTCCACCAGTTCGGGGTCGTTGAAATCCGGGAAGTAGCAGGCGAGCGGGGCCCTGACCACCTCGGCGTCCAACGCGTACTTCACGCTGACCGCTCCAAAGGAGAGGCGCATGCTGTCTATGGTGGCCAGGTAGTCGTCAGGGAAATTGTGCCGCCCGGCCAGGGCGATGGTCTCCTTGACACCGTTGTTGCTGATGACGATGTCGGCGGGGATGAAGCCGCCGGCCTCGACGCCCCTCACCGCGCCGCCCTCCACCACGATGCGCTCCACCGGGGTTGAGTAGCGCAGCTCTCCCCCCAGGGACTGCAGGGCGTCCAGGTAGGCCATGGGAACAGCCCGCATGCCACCGACGGGGTAGCAGAGGTTCTTCTGTTTACTCTGGGTAGAAAAGCAGAGGATGTATTCTCCCGCCGAGGCCGCCCTGCGGGAGATGCACATGTACATGCCGGTGAAGCCGTCGAGCAGGCGGTTGAGCTGCTCGTCCTCGACGAAGCGGGCTATGTACTCGGCGAAAGAGACTTCGTCCAGCTCTGCCAGTTCCTCCGGAGTGCGCTCGCGTGCCAGGTCCTTGAAGAGCGCCCTGGCCCCCTCGCGGTTCTCGGGCAGCACCTCGATCTGTTCGAAGAGCTTGTCCAGTGCCTCGTCCTCTTCCATGTCCTGAGCTATCACGGCGGTATGCCCGCCGGTGGTGAATTCCATGGCCGTGTTCAGGGTGACGAACTCGATCTCCGTTCCCACGATGCTAGCGACCTCTCCCATGGGCCCCTTGTTGCCGCGCGCCAGCCAGTGCACGCCGGTATCGTAGATGAAGCCCTCGCGTTCGAAGCTAGCCGCCTTGCCCCCCGGATAACTGTTCCTCTCCAGGACGGTTACCTCGGCTCCCTCCTTGGCCAGCAGCGCGGAGACGGCTGACCCTCCCATCCCGGTCCCGATGACCACTACTCTCTTTCCCTTGATATCGCCCGCCATCGCACACCTCCTGCCGATAACGTCGTCCTTCTCTCCCTGCCCGCACTCATGACCTCGGCCTATGACTCTATCACCCCGCAGCCTGACGGCGCATAAAAGTAGAAACCCAAGATACCTTTGGGACCGCCGAACAAGGGGCTCGACGTTTTCTACTCGGCATCCTGGGTTCCTACCTACGTTCCGGACGCGCAAGCCCAAACGCGCTTCAATTCAGGTTTTCCCCCGATTTTTTTGGCCGGAACGCTTCAATAATATCATTCTCTTTTTAAGTGTCAATAGGGTGGAGGGCAGTATTTGAAAAAAGGGAGCTATATTCCATTATATACCATATTTCTCCGACTTCCACGGACATCGCGGGAGAGCGTCCGTACCCGGTGCGGACGCAGCGGCGACGGTTAGAGTACGGTTATGACCGTCCCGCCGTCGCCTTTACGGGGGACGGCGGGACGGTCAGGTGGCTTTCGCCGTCTGCTATTATGTATAGATAAAGTGGGCGTAGAACAGAGGAGGTCTGGATGGGAGACTGGAACGTCAAGGGATGCCTGATCCCGTTGGTGACACCCTTCGATGAGCGGGGCAAGCTGGACGAGCCTGCCCTCAGGAACCTCGTCAATTATCTCATAGAGGAACAGGCGGCGGACGCGATCATCCCCTGCGGGACCACCGGGGAATCGCCCACCCTGAGCCACGGGGAGCACATGACCGTCATCGAGGTGGTCCAGGAGGAGACGGCGGGGCGCGTGCCGGTCATCGCCGGGACCGGCAGCAACAGCACCGCGGAGGCCATAGAGATGACCGTGGCCGCGGAGAGACTGGGCGTGGACGGGAGCCTGCAGGTGAGCCCCTATTACAACCGGCCGAGCCAGGAGGGTATATACCGTCACTACCGGTCCATAGCCGAGAGCACCTCCCTGCCGCTCATCCTCTACAATATCCCTTTCCGGACGGGCAGGAACATCGAGCTGGACACCATGCTGCGCCTGTCCGAGATCGACAACATCGTCGGGGTGAAGGAGGCCTCTGGCGATATCCTTCAGGTAAGCAAGATCATCGAGGAGACGCGCAAGGCGGGGACCGAGTTCTTCGTCTATTCCGGCGAGGACCCGGTGACTTTCCTCGTGCTCTGCCTGGGTGGCCAGGGTTGCATCGCAGCCGTGGGCCACGTGCTGGGCGCCGAGTTCAGCCGCATGTGCCGGCTGGTCTGGGAGGGCAGGATAAATGAGGCCCGGGACATCCACTTCCGCGTCCTTCCACTGGTGCGCGCCCTTTTCTGCGAGCCCAACCCCACCGCGATAAAGCAGGCCTTGAACTGGATGGGGGTAGAGGTGGGGGGCCTTCGCCTCCCCCTTGTGGAGATGACCGAAAGGGGCAAGGAGACCCTGCGCGCCGCCATGGTAGAGCTGGGTAAGGCGTCCCCCGGGGAGTGCCGCTGACAGGCCGCGCCGTAAGGACCGGCATGTCTGCCTCGCGGGAAAGTGGGCGTTGGCCGCTGCGTGCGTACCCGAGCGACCGGGTAAACGAAAGGAGAGGTGGGAAAGATGTGTCGAGATGGTATCGACCTGGTCACCCTGAAGGTGGCCCTGAAACATAGCGCGGACCTGCTCGAGAAGGAGATCGAACATCTGCGCCAGTGGTCCGCGCTGGCATCCAACGTCAACCTGGGCGATATATCCTCGCGGCTGCGTGAAGCTTCCCTGCAGGTGGCGGGGAGCGAGGAACTTGTCGCGTCCTGCGTGCGCTCCCTGGCGGAGCTGCAGGTGCAGGGGCCTTCGACGGCGGGGACGGGGGTCACCATCACCCCCGTATAGAGAGTCCCGGCTACGCCGGTTCTATCCGCCCGCGGCCGGCGGAAAGAGAGAGACCTCGTCTCCGGGCCCCAGCCTGGTCCTCTTTCCCTTGAGATAGCTGATGTTCTGGCCGTTCACCAGCACGATGCAACTCTTCAGATACCTGGATACGCCACCCCCGTACTTCCTCTCCACCTCTTTGAGCAGCTCGGCAACGGTAGAGGCCGAGGTCTCGTAGCCCGCCTCTCCCGTGGCCTTGCGCAGCATGGTGAAGAACTTCACGGTCGCCAATTCCGCTCCCTCCCGGTCTCCCGCTACGCGTGCAGGGCGCTGGCCACGTCGGCAAGGCCGACTTCCTCGAGGCGCCTGCGGCTGGGACGCCCCTGGGCGTCGATGTCCCGCAGCGTGTAGAACTCCTGGATCATCTGGTCGAAGGCCACGGTCTTGCGCTGCCTTTCCGCCTCGTCTCCGCGGGCCAGCTTCTTGAGTCTGCTCGAAAAGAACGGCAGCTTGTTGAGCATGGTCAGTATCTTGTCCATGTTGGGGTAGAGGAACTTGGAGAGGACCATGGCCGTGATGTCCTTGATCTTTTCTATCCTCAGCTTCTGCAGCGGCACCAGGGACATGAACTGCGGGTAGACCGCCGTATGCAGGCTGGAGGTCGTCCCCTCCGCATGGGGCTCGAGGATGCGCCTGGGGAGCTGGTCGTCCTCACGGGTGGCGCCCATGAGGCTGCCCAGGGCCCGCTTGATGTACCAGATACGGTCCCCGGTCCTCGCCAGCTCGTCCGGGCTGTAGCCGAACCCGGTCAGGGAGTTGAGCATCGCGACCATCTCCGCCATGTGTCCCCCGGCGGCGTTCCATGCGTATTCGCAGATGACCGCGGAGTTGGCGATGACGCCCTTCTTCTGCGCGGCGATGGTCTGGGCCGCCTTGCCCTTGGGGCTGTATGGCCAGGTCCTCTTGGCGCCCAGCTCCTTGAGGTCGAGGATCCCGAGTTCCACGTACAGGTTGGCGTCGGCGCAGTGGCATGCGCCGCGGATGGATGTCGCGTAGGTGAGGGCCATGGCCCAGAGGGCGCGGGGATCGTGCATAGGGCACTCCAGCCCCTTCACGTGGACGGCGAACTCCTTGCCGCCGAACTTCTCCGACATGGCCCGCGAGCCCTCGGCCAGGTCATCCCCGATGCCCTCACGCATGGCGGTCCTGCGGATAAGTTCCAGGAGGGTCTGGGGCTGGTTCCAGCCCAGCTTCAACCCGCCGGTGTCCTCCTCCGTGATCAGGCCCTTCTCGAAGGCCTCGGTGGCGTATGCCAGGGTTGAGCCGCAGGAGATGCAGTCCATGCCGTAGCGGTTGCAGAGCTCGTTGGCCTTGTTGTTGGCCTCCTTGTTGTCCATGAGTTGCAGGGTGCCCAGGGCTGAGGCGCCCTCATACTCGGCCCCCGGTCCTTCCTCGATGGCAAAGGGCCCCGACTTCACCTCCACGATCCTCTTGCATGAGATGGGACAGGCGAAGCACGAGTGGTTTTTGGTGAGGATGCTCTCGGCCACGGCGGTGCCACCCAGCTCTCCGGGTCCTTCCGCCCAGTAGGCCACCCGCCAGTTCTTCGTGGGCACGTCCCCGATGGCCATCCCGTACTCCATGTGCACGTTGGAGCCGAAGTTGCGCAGGCCGTCGGCTATCAGGCTGAACTTGAGGAGTTCGTTCATCTTCTCGCGCGTCTCCTTGAAGGCGGCCTCATCGGCCACGGGCGCCTTCGCGTTGCCCCGCGCCACTACCGCCTTGAGCTTCTTGGAGCCCATCACCGCCCCCATGCCGCAGCGGCCGGCGGTGGAGCCGCGGTCGTTCATCACGCAGGCGAACTTCACCATGTTCTCCCCGGCGGGACCGATGGAGATGACCTGCGCGCGCTTGTCTCCCACTTCCTGTTTGAGCAGGTCCTCGGTCTCGTAGGTGTCCTTGCCCCAGAGATGCGAGGCGTCCCTGATCTCCACCGTCTCGTCGGTCAGGTAGAGGTACACCGGCTTCTCGCTGGCCCCGACGAAGATGATGCCGTCATATCCGGTCCGCTTGAGCTGGGGCGAGAAGTGCCCGCCCATGGAGGCCTCCCCCCAGATGCCGGTGAGGGGAGAGCGGGCGCAGATCTCCAGGCGGGATACGCCTGGCAGGTTGGTCCCCGAGAGGGGCCCGTTCATGACAATCAGGGGATTTTCGGGCGAAAGGGGTTCGGCCTTCCAGCCCTCGTTGTCGAAGAACCACTTGGCTGCCAAGCCGCTCCCGCCGAGGAAGTCGCGGTAGAGTTTCTCTTCCAGTTCCAGCACCTCGGACTCTCCGGAAGTGAGGTCTACCTTCAATATCTTGCCCCAGTTTCCTCCCAACATCGCAAGTACTCCTCCCTGCTATCGGTCGGCTCGCCAGCCTGCGAGCCGACCCCGACTCGTGGGTCATGTTTCCCTCATCAAAGAGGAGTCCATCGAGGCTCAACCAACCTCAAAGACCCCTGAAACTGGCCATGACCATGGCTGAAGACATTATAGCAGAGCCTTCAGGGCGATTTGTCTTTTTGACCGAAGAAACCCTTTGCATTGAAAGTTACTTTATGGTAGCATAACCACTTAACAGGTCTCCGCACAGAGGACGAGGGTGTGGGACTTCTCTGGGGATCGGGACTTTCCCTCCCTCACAAAAACCTCGGAGGAGTTCCGCCAAGGCACCCGCCTCAGCGTGACCTCATCCGTGCTCCGGTCCCGAAATCGGAGCACCTCCCTCCCTGCTGACCCCGGTTTGCCGGAAACCGGGGTCCTATTCTTTGACCCGTTTTCTCGCCGCCAGCGCACGGGTAAAGAACATATGCATCGTCTTCCAGGTCCTCTCCATCTGCTCCGGGCCGCTGCTCGAGAGCAGGATGGCGATGCTCTGCCCCATGCCGACCAGGGCATAGGATATGGACTTGAGGTCCTCGAAGGGGTAGATGTCCCCCGCTTCGACCCCTTCCCTGATGTCCACCTCGACCCTTTCAGCCAGCCTGCCATAGACCTCCCGGAGCTGATCGGTGAGGCGTTTATTGCCGACCGTCTCCCCCATGAGCATGTACAGGAGTTCGCTGCTCTTGATATAGAGATCGAGCATCTCCCTCCCCTTGACCTCGATACGGGTCACGAAGTCCTTGCCCTCCTGACGCTCCAGCTCCTGGTCTATCTTTTCCAGGGTGTTCTCGATGAGCCGCTTGATCACCTCGACCAGGATCTCCTCCTTGCTGTCGAAGTAGATATAGAAGGTGCCCTTGGCGATGCCCGTGGCCTGCACGATCTCATCGACGGTGGTGCCGTGGTAGCCCTTGGCGGCGAAGAGCTCGGCGGCATTGGCGACGATGCGTTCCCTGCGGTCCATCACCTGGGTCTCCTCTTCCGGCTCCTCGCTGACCTCGCTCGGGCTCGTGCTGACGATGACCCCGAAGAGGCCTGAGATGTCCCTCAGGGACATGCCGTAGCGCGAGCGAAGGTACTCGATCATGCGCAGCCTCTCGAGATGATGCGAGGTATAGGTCTCCCCCTCGCCGGGCTGGGGAAGAATGCCCTCCCTGAGGTAACGGCCTACCTGCGTGCGGGTCACGGGGGTCCCGGAATCCGCCTCGTAGGCCTTGATGAAGCCGTTGAGGTCCCAGCCCGTCTCTTTTTCCGCCATCCGCCGGCCGTCCTTTTCTCGTAATGGAGCAGCTTTTTTCGAGCCCCTGAACCTTGATATCGGAAAGCGACTGGGTAGTCAGTCACATAATAGTATCCCTTGCCGGCCACTGTCAACGACCCCAGCCCGCACCGGCCGAGAGATCGCGCCTCCATATGCGGCTGCAGGCGGGCCCAAGACGGTCATGGCATGGTTTGTCTGCTGGCGAAGATGGGAATATACGTGGTGAGGGGGTGGTCCACTATGGAGGCGAGCGCCCTGGTAGTGGACGATGACCGGCTGCTCTTACGGTTGATAGAGCTTAACCTGGGAAAGGCTGGGATGAAGGTGCTTCTCGCCGACAGCGGCGCGGAAGCGCTACGCCTGGCGCGCGAGGAGAACCCCGATATCATCCTGCTCGACCTGATGATGCCCGCGATGGACGGTTACGAGGTCATGCGGCACCTGAAGGGAGCGGAGGAGACCAGGGACATCCCGGTGGTGATGCTCACCGCGAAGTCGAGCCAGGGCGACCGCCTGAGATGCAAAGAGATGGGAGCCGTGGATTACGTGACCAAGCCCTTCAACCTGGAGCAGTTGCGCAATCTGGTCAGCCGTATCGTCGCATCCCCCTCCGGGCACCAGGCTCCCTCCGAATAGGCAGGAGCGGCGGGCTTCCTCCACCCCTCAGCCCGCGGGGGTCAGGAACTTCTGGAACATGGCCATCTGCTGGGCGTTCTTAAGAGCGCCGCGCACCTTGAACCTCCCGGTGCGCACGGCTTTGATCACCTTCCGCCCGTCCTCGCTCTGCAGCCACTTGAGCATCTGTCTACCCTTGCCGGCGCCGGAGAGACTGAGCAGGAGCGCGAGTTCGGTCCCGATGTAGATGTCCACCCCGTCGATGACCCCGTTGGCGACCTCGATATCGCTGGCCTTGAAGATAATGGTGGCCGCCATCTCCGGGTGGTCCAGGTCCTGGACGGCCACGGAGACGTTCATCTTGTCGGCAAGGGACTTCTTGCGGGGGTCCTGGATAACGGCCTTGACCATCTCGCCCATCATGAAGGCCAGCGGGCCCGGCTCCGAATCGCGCAAGGTGACGGTGCCGCTCCCCGGGGGCAGCGCCTCGCCTTTCGCCTGTGACTTCTTGAGGGCAACGGCTCCGGCTCCGACGAGGGACAGGAGCAGGAAGAGCTTGCCGCACCTGCAACGCCTTCTCCTGTCCAGCTCCTCCTTGAGGAGTTCCTCGTCCAACTCGATGACCTCCATCCTTCTCTTGCCCACATCCTCCTCCTTTGGTCCCGCCGGGGATATTTCATCGCCCGTTATCAGTCCTGGAACATCCCCCATATTCTACCCCATTAAGAAAGGGGTGAACCCCCTTCCCGCCCCTGTCACCCCAGGAAAAGGCCCGGGGAACCGCGTTCCCCGGGCCGTTCCGTTGGCGGAAGGGGAGGGATTTGAACCCTCGGTGCGGTCTCCCGCACAATCGCTTAGCAGGCGATCACCTTAGGCCAGCTCGGTCACCCTTCCGGAAAACCTGTCTGCCCGTCGCAGCACAAGACCAATTATAAGGTCAGGCCCAGGGCCTTTCCAGATGCGGTCTCGTGAGCGATCAGTACATACCCTGCCTGGAGCGGACGGGCGACCCGATGGCGATCAGCGATTCGATCACCGGCCTGGCGCTGTCGATGGGGATGGAGAACCCCAGGCCGTCGTAACCACCGCTCTCCGTATAGATGGCCGTATTGATGCCCACGACCTCGCCCGCGATGTCGCCGAGGGGGCCTCCGGAGTTACCGGGGTTGATGGCGGCGTCGGTCTGGATCACGCCTGACAGGGTCTCGTAACTCGAGATGGCCACGTCGCGGTCGAGGGCGCTGATGATCCCGGAGGTGACACTGCCCGCAAAACCCTCGGGGCTGCCCACGGCGACCACCGCCTCCCCCACCACCAGACCGGAGGAGTCCCCGAGGGTTGCGGCGGGCAGCCCGGTGGCGTCGACCTTGATCACCGCCAGGTCGGTACGGGGATCGGCTCCGACCACCCCGGCATCGTAGGTCGAGCCGTCCTGCAGGGCCACGGTCACTCTTACGGCGTTTTCCACCACGTGGTTGTTGGTGACGATGTAGCCGTCGGAGGAGTAGATGAAGCCGGAGGCGATGCCGGTGCCGCCGCCGAAGCCCCCCGTCACGACCTCGATGTGGACTACGGAGGGCAGCAGCTTCCCGGCGGCGGCAACCACCGCCTCCGCGTCGCCCTGGACGACCCTCTTCTCCACGGTGCGCACCTCCCTCACCTGGGCCTGGTCCTGCTGGTCGGTGTCCTTCCCGCTGAGGACATCGATGGGATTGGCCCCCAGGGTAAGGGGCACGACAAATATAACGGCCGCCGTGACGATAACCGCCACGGCCACGGCCAGGAGCAATGTCTTCCCCCTGCCTCCCGGAGGAGGCGGGGGGTTTGGGGGGGTGTCCGTGGAAAGGGTCCCGCATATCGGCCGGTTGTCCTCGATCATCCTGTACACCTCTGGTCTCGATCTGCCGCTGTCATCGCCGGCTACCGGGCGATCTCCATGCCGGCAAGCCTTCCGTCCTCCATGCGGTAGGCCCAGTCGGCCGCCTCCAGGATGGACTCGTCATGGGTGACGATGATCACGCACTTTCCGTCCCTGCGCGCCAGCTCCACCAGGATGTCCACGACCACCCTGCCGGTGGCCGAGTCCAGGTTGCCGGTGGGCTCGTCGGCGAGGATGATGTCGGGGTCGTTGGCGAGGGCGCGGGCGATGGCCACCCTCTGTTTCTCACCCCCGCTCATCTTGTTGGCCTTGGCCTTTTGCAGCCTGCCGCCCACGCCCATGCGGCTCAGCAACGCCTGCGCCCGCTCGTGCTGTTCCGCGGCGGAGGCCCCCGCCAGGTCCATGGGCAGGGTGACGTTCTCCAGGGCGGTAAGCGCCGTGATGAGGTTGAAGAACTGGAAGACGAAACCGACCCTTTCGCGGCGGTAGCCTATGAGGTCAGCCCCGGGCTTGCAGATGTCTTCCCCGAATACCTCGATCTCGCCGCCGTCCGGGCTCTCCAGGGAGCCGATGAGGTAGAGCAGGGTGGTCTTGCCGGAGCCGGAGGCGCCCAGGATGACCGTCACCTCGCCCCTGTTGGCGCGGAAGCTCACCCCGTCCACGGCCTTCACGTCTCCCGCCTTGGCTTTGAAGGTCTTGCTCACTTCCCTTATCTCCAGTACGTCCTGCATCTTGCCTTCCTCCTATTCCATGCTCAGAACCCGTGCCGGCCTGAGCCTGGTTATCCACACCAGGGGCACCGCCATCCCAAGCAGGCTGATGCCCAGCAGGATGAGGATGCCGTAGAGCAGCATGCTGCCCTGCCAGACCACGTCGAGGCTGGTGGCCTGCTCGGTGGTGGAGGCGGCGTTGAAGCCGCCCCCCTCCTTGTACAGGCTGCCTGATCCCGCTGGCCCTCCCATCATCTGTCCCGGCGCTCCCGGCATGCCGGCGGCCGTCCCCTCCGAGTCGCTGCTGTTTGCCGCCTGCTTGTCCGAAAGCAGCCAGTCGCCCATGCTCTGCGAGATCACGGCGGTGGCCCCCGTGGCCAGGATGATGGCTACCAGGCAGATGCAGACCACCTCCACCGCGAACTGGGCTATGACCTGCCGGTCGGTGGCCCCGATGGCCTTGAGCACTCCCAGCTCGCGGGTGCGTCCGCCGATGATGATGGCCATGGCCAGGAGGATGATGAGCGCGCAGGCGCCCAGCGCACCGGCCAGGCCGATCATGGAGGTCTTGCCCACCTTGAGCAGGGGATCGGCGATGGACTCGAAGTCGGAGTAATCGGTGGCCAGCTCGTAGTTGCCGCCCCCGGCATAGGTGGCCGCGAAGGCCTGCTGCAGCTCATCGGTGGAGTCGACGCTGTCGAAGTAGTATGATCCAAGCTCGACATAGCCCAGCGTGTTGTTGAGCGCCTGCACCACCGAGAGGGGGGCGTAAAAGGTGTCGCCCATGGGGTTGAACGTCTCGGCGCTGGAGCCCTCGCTCTGCTCCTCGGCCTCCACCGTCTCGTAGATGCCGATGACCGTCAGGTCGACCTCCGCGTCCTTTCCGCTCTCGCCGCTGATGGTGGCGGTGATGGTGTCCCCCACCTCCAGATCGTTCTCCTCGGCCAGAGTCTCTTCGACGATCACCACCGGATTGGCGTCAATGTAGTCCTGATAGGTATAGAACGACCCTTCCACCAGGACCTTGTTGCCCAGCATGAAATCGGAGACGGAGGAACCGCTGGTATTGCCCTCGAAGCCGAACGAGTTCGAGGAAAGGGCCGCGGGCCCCTCGCCCTGCGGTCCCCTCTCCCGCATGGACATCATCGTCTCCATCTCGGTGTTCTCGATATCATCCAGGGTTATCCGCGCCTCCAGCACCTTGTCGTAGGTGATGACCTCGCTCAATTGCGAGAAGGCGTCGGTGACCTCCTCCGGCACCAGGAACATGGTGCGCTGCGCCAGCATCTCCTCCTCGCTCATGGTGCGCGCCTGCGCCGCCCGGTCGGCTTCATCCTCAGAACGCTCCTCCTCGAACAGGGCCATCATGTAATCCGAGCTGACCTTGATCTCGGCGTAGTTGCCGACGCTCTGCTTCACCTCGTCCACCTGGCTGTCCGCCGCCAGCTTCACCGCCAGCATGGAGAGGGAGAAGGCCAGGCAGACGAAGAGCAGCAGGATGACCACCAGGTTACGCAGGGGGTGGCGCCGGAAGTTCCTGAAACCCCGCTTGATGGAACGCATCGCTATGGGCCCCCCTTCGCTAGCCGGCATAATCGGCCAGGTTGATCTCCACCTGGTCGCCGGTCTCGGTGTCGTAGATGACCAGGTTGGTGCCGGCCAGGCTGACCCCCTCGTTCACCGCCGTGCTCTGGGGGTTGAGGTCGAAAAAGAGAAAGATGTTGTCCACCGTCTCGCCCACCCGCAACTTCATGGAAACGGACTGCAGGTTCTCGTAGTCCAGGAGCGCGGCCGAGATCATGTTCTCGGACACGTAACTCCCGTAGGTGCCGGTGCTGCCGTAGAAGTCATCGTAGAGGCCGGCCTCTATGGCCGGGTTCCACAGCCGGAACGAGAAACTCGAGAGGTCCACCAGCTCGCCACCCGCGTTCTCCACTGCCATCTCGATCTGCAGGAAGTCGCCCGCCACCTCCCTCACGCCGGAGCCGGCAACGGTCTCGTTGCTGTCCTCCCTGGTCACCGAGACCACGGAGAAGTTCGCTCCGGAGAGATATGCGGTCTTGGTGAGTTCGCCCGAGGACGCCGCGTTCGCATCGGCTCCGACCGATCCGCTCTCCTCTTCCTCGTCCTCGCCGGTGGCCTGGGCCTGTGCGGCCCCCGTGGCATCCGACGTGGTGGTCAGCGTGCTCTCCGTTGTCGTCGCGCCCGGAGGCAGCTTGGTGGCCGTCTCCGAGGTCCGCGACGATCCCGAGCTGCCTCCGCATGAAGCCGCCGCCAGGGTGACGATTGCCGCCAGGAGCAGCATGGACAGCAGCTTGAACCCACGGGCCATGGACCTTCTCTCGGATCTCATCTTCCACTCCTTTTCAACATCAGAGTCGTTGACCGACATCTCGATGCTAAGAAGGAGAAGTGAAGGAATTGTGGTGGCGAGATGTGGTAGTTGTTAAATCCCCCTTCGCTTACGCGATGCAGGCTATCGAGCGTGGCTGTTCAGGCCGTGGGGAAGGTGAAAAAGATGGTGGTGCCTTTGCCGGCCTCGCTCCCGGCCCACATGCGGCCCCCCTGGGCTTCCACCAGGCCCTTGGCTATGGAGAGGCCCAGGCCCGTGCCCCCGGTGTCCCGCGTCCGCGACCTGTCGGTGCGGTGGAAGCGGTCGAAGATGAAGGGCAGCTCCTCCGCGGCTATCCCCGGTCCCGTATCGGAGACGAAGATGGCCACCTCCCTGTCTTCCCCCCGCGCTCCCATGGTTATGGAGCCGCCCCGCGGGGTGTACTGCAGGGAGTTCGCGAGCAGGTTGCCGAGTATCTGCGACAACCTGCCCGGGTCGGCCATCACCGCGGGAAGACCCGCTTCCACGTCCGTGGTCAAGGTGATGCCCCTGTCGGCAAGATCGTGCTCGAATCCGGAGGCGGCTGCCTTCAGCGCCTCCTCCGCGTTAACCGCTATCAGGTCGAGGTTGAGCTGCCCGGCATCCACCAGGGAAAGCTGCTGCAGGTCATCCACCAGGCGCGCCAGCAGGGCGTTGTTCTTTACCAGCACCTCCAGGGCTTCGGGCTTGAGCTCGATGACGCCGTCCTGCAGGGCCTCGAGATAGCCGCGCTGGGCGGCCAGGGGGTTCCTCAGTTCGTGCGATATGTCCGCGATCATGTTCTTGCGCAGGACCTCGTTGCGCTCAAGGCCCAGCGAGAGAGCGTTGAAGGCCTCTCCCAGCTCCTCGACTTCCCTTCCCCCTTTGACGTCGACCTGCCGGCCGTAGTCCCCACCGGCGATGTGGCTGGTGGCCAGGGTTAGTTCGGAGAGGGGTTTGGAGATCCTGTCCGCCAGGTACCAGCTCAAGACGAAGGCGAGCAGCACCCCCAACATCCCGGTGATGATGTAGCTGACGTTGACGACGTCGACGCGCTCGTCCTTCATCACCTTTATGTCGGGGGGTTCGGGGGGAGGAGGCCCCAGCGGCTCCATCACGAAGTCCCGCTCGAAGCCCTCGAAGGTGCGGTCGAACTGCTGGCGCACCAGGTAGTTCGAGAGCAGGGCGAAGAAGAGTATGCAGGTCAGGGTGACCCCCAGGATGACCAGGAAGAGCTTGAGGCGCAGGCCGAGCCTCTTCCTCTGCCTGGTGCCCGGCCCCGCCGCGGCGGATCTCCTCAAGGCAGCTCAGCTCCTCCGCGGGGTCGCGATGCGGCCGGCGCCGGCCGAGCCGTCTGCGCCCTCATGTCAGCCCTCCTGTTTCCGTTTTGCCTGGAACCTGTAACCGACACCGTAGACGGTCTCGATGAAGGTCCACTCTTCCGTCCTCTTCGCCAGCTTGTTGCGGATGTTCTTTATATGGGTGTCGACGTTGCGGTCGAAACCCTCGTAACAATCGCCCTGGGCCAGGGCGATTATCTTCTCCCGTGAAAGCACCTGGCCGGGATGGGTCGCCAGCACCGCGAGGATGCTCAGTTCCATGGGTGTCAGAGGCACCTCCTCGCCGTTGACCTTCACCAGGTGGCTGCCGGTGTCGATGGCCATAGGCCCGGCGGTGAGCGATCCCCCTCCCACCATGCTCTCCCTGCGCCTGCGCAGCAGCGCCCTGATCCTGGCCACCAGCTCACGCGGGCTAAATGGTTTGACCATGTAGTCGTCCGCCCCGTACTCCAGGCCGACGATCCTGTCGTCCTCGGCGGACTTGGCGGAGAGGATGATGATGGGGACGCTGGAGTCTTTGCGCACCTCGCGGCAGAAGGAGAGGCCGTCGAGATGGGGCATGAGGACGTCCAGCACCACCAGGTCCGGCCGCTGTTCCTTCCACAACCTGAGGGCGGTCTCGCCGTCGTAGGCCTCGATGGTCGGGTAGCCCTCTTTCGTGAGGTAGGCCGCAACGAAATCGACGATGTCCTTCTCGTCGTCCACGATCATTATCTTCTCTTCCTTCATCTTCGCTCCGAAAGATGGACTTTTTCCGGCTCCACCGTGAGCAGCTTCTCCGGAAAGGTGTCTTCGATATTTACGATACAACCTCCGGCGGCCAGTCGCATCCCGGGCCGCTCCGTCATGGCGACATCATAGGCCCGGATTATTAAGGAATTATGAAGAGGGGGCTTGTTACAGGAGCGAGCCGCCCTGGACCAGCATCCTCTCGACCGCCTGCAGGGCCCTTGCCCTTGTCTCCTCCTTTACCCTCACCTGGGGAGTCAGCGTCTGCAGGGACTGCAGCACCTTGGAAAGGGTGACACGCTTCATGTTCGGGCACAGCGGCTCGCTTGCGGGAGGATAGAAACGCTTGCTCGGCATCGCCTTGGAGAGGGGGTGGACCATGCCCGACTCGGTGGCGAGCACGAACTCGTCGCATGGGGATGCCATGGCCGCTTCCACCATACCGGATGTGCTCCTGACGTGATGGGCCATCCCCCGCACCTCCCGGGTGCACTCGGGGTGGGCGATGACCTCCGCGCCCGGGTGCTCCTCCAGGACCTCCTGGATATGTGCGGCGCTAATGTAGTGGTGGACGTGGCAGTAACCGTTCCAGGGGAAGACCACCTTTTCCGGCACCCGTTCGGACACGTAGTCGGCCAGGTTGCGGTCGGGCACGAAGATGACCTCTTCCGTATCAATGGCTTTCACCACTTCGACGGCGTTGGATGAGGTGCAGCAGTAGTCACTCACCGCCTTTACCGCCGCGGTGGTGTTGACGTAGGAGACCACCACCGCCCTGCGGAGCTGCTCCTTCATGCGCAGGACCGCCCTGGCGTCGGCCATGTCCGCCATGGGGCATCCCGCATGCAGGTCGGGCAGGAGGACCGTCTTCTGCGGGCATAATATGGAGGCGGTCTCGGCCATGAAGTGGACCCCGCAGAAGACGATGACCTCCGCGTCGGCCCGGGCCGCCTGGCGGGCCAGACCCAGGGAGTCGCCTACGTAGTCACCTATGTCCTGGACCTCCGGGCGCTGGTAATTGTGGGCCAGGATGATGGCGTTTCTCTTGTGCTTCTCTTCCTGGATGCGTGCGACCAGCTCCTCCCCTGGGATGAGCAGTTCCTCGAAGTCCTCCATTTTCATCTCCTGAGAGCCTGTTGCTTAATCCCGGATACGGCTCACTTTTTTCCACCCGCCTCATGGGGAGCCAAAGACTTGCCAGACTTAAGGCCCGTCTCTATATCCACAAGGCCCGCCAGGGTCCTGTTCATCAGGGAATCCCTGATCGCCTGGGTGAGTTCCTTCCATACCACCTGGGTCGCGCACCTCTCGCCCCTCTCGCAATATCCCGGGTCCCCGGTGCAGTCGACCATGGTCAGTTCCCCGATGCTCGCCTCGACGATCTCAAGCAGTGTTATCTGAGCAGGATCACGTGTCAGCAGATACCCCCCTCCGGCCCCGCGCACGCTGCGCACCAGGCGGGCATGGCGCAGGGGGATCAGTACCTGCTCCAGGTATTTCTCGGGAAGGCCCTGTCTCGCGGCGATATCCCGCATGAGGACCGGCTTGTCTTCTTCGTAGTGGAGCGCCAGGTCGAGCATGGCCCGCATCCCGTATCTTGCTTTGGTGGGCAGTCGCATGGGCATCCTCGCTTCCGATCACGCCTGCGAGCGGGTTCGCGAGCCCGCTGATGCTACCTCCCTGATCCTGGCCACGATATCGGGGAGTTCATCCAGAACGTAGTCGATCTCCTCCATGGTGTTATAGCGCCCGAGCGAGAACCGCAGGCTGCACTGGGCTATGCGCGGCTGCACGCCCATGGCCAGGAGCACGTGCGAGGGTTCCACCGCGCCCGAGGTACAGGCGGAACCGGTGGAAACGGCGACGCCCTTCGCGTCCAGGCCGAGGAGCAAGGCCTCTCCTTCCGCACCTTCGAAACTGAGGTTCAGGATGTTGGGCAGCGAGTTCCCGCTGCCGCCGTTGCGGCGCACCCCATCGATACGCTCCATGATCCCGGCGGCCAGATGATCCCTGAGTCCGGCCAGACGGGACCGTGTCTCGCCGAGTTCCGCGGTGGCCAGCCTGAGCGCCGTGCTCATCCCCACGATGCCCGGTACGTTCATGGTGCCCGGCCGCAAGCCCCACTCGTGGTGACCGCCGTGCATTTGCGGAACGACGGTCGTGTCCTCGCCGATATACAGGGCCCCCACTCCCTTGGGGCCGTAGAACTTGTGGCCGGAAAAGGAGAGCAGGTGCGCCCCGATATCCCGCACATCAAGCCGCATCTTGCCGGCCGCCTGCACCGCATCGGAATGGAAGATGATGTCCCTCTCCCCGGCGATACGGCCGATCTCGCTGACCGGCTGCAGGGCGCCGGTCTCGTTGTTGGCCATCATGATGGAGATGAGGATGGTGTCTTCCCGGATCGCCTCCCGGAGCCCGTCCAGGTGTACGATCCCTTCGCCATCGACTGGCAGGTAAGTGACCTCGAATCCCTCGCGCTCCAGGTCCCGACAGGTGTGAAGGACGGCATGATGCTCGGTCGTACAGGTTATGATGTGGTTCCCACGGCCCCGGTAAGCCATCGCGGCCCCGCGGATAGCGAGGTTGTCGCTCTCGGTACCCCCGCTGGTGAAGACCACTTCTTCCGCCTCAGCGCCTATAAGGGAAGCGAATTCCTCCCTCGCGTCCTCCAGTGCTCTCTTTGCCGCCTGCCCGAAGAAGTGGACGCTCGACGAATTTCCGAAACATCGCCGGTAGGCGTCGACCATGGACTCCAGGGCTTCCTCCCTGATGAGAGTGCTCGCGGAATTGTCCATGTATATCTCTCTGTTCATCTTTCCCATGGGATCACCGCTCAGCTCATTCCGGCAGAAGCGGGTCGAAGAGCCAGGTGGAAAGGTAACGCTCACCGCTGGAAGGGACGATTACCACCAGCAGCTTACCCTCGTTCACGTCCCGCCTGGCCACCTCGAGGGCCGCCCATACCGCCGCGCCCGAGGATATACCGACCGGGATGCCCTCCTCGCGGGCCATCCTTCTCGCGGTCTCCCCGGCGTCCTCTTCGGACACGGTGACGATCTCGTCGATAAGGTCCGTTCTCAAGATGTCCGGCACGAACCCCGCCCCGATCCCCTGTATCCTGTGGGGGCCGGGCTTACCCCCGG
The DNA here is from genome assembly GCA_040757835.1 of Actinomycetota bacterium. Classification (NCBI taxonomy): domain Bacteria; kingdom Bacillati; phylum Actinomycetota; species Actinomycetota bacterium. Next base: position 113,569 of record JBFLWJ010000004.1, on the reverse strand, counting down.
ACAGGACCGGGGATTTCTCTGGCTCCACGGCCACCACCTGAAAGCCCGGCTTCTTCTCCTTGATTACCTCCGCGATCCCGGTGATAGTGCCCCCGGTTCCCACCCCGCTGACGAGGATATCGGCCTTTCCCTCGGTATCTTCCCATATCTCTACTGCTGTGGTCCGCCTGTGGATGGCGGGGTTGGCGGGGTTACTGAACTGTTGCGGCATGTACCCCGCCGGCGTCTCCGCGAGGAGCTCCTCTGCCCTGGCGATGGCCCCGCGCATGCCTTCCGCGCCCGGGGTCAGTACCAGCTCGGCTCCCATCACGGCCAGCAGTTTTCTGCGCTCCACGCTCATGGTGTCAGGCATGGTCAGGATGAGGCGATACCCCCTGGCCGCGCACACGAAGGCCAGAGCGATGCCGGTATTCCCGCTGGTGGGCTCGATGATCACGCTTCCCTCTCCGATCAGCCCCTTTTCCTCGGCGTCCTCGATCATGCTCACGCCGACACGGTCCTTGACGCTGGAGAGGGGGTTGAAAAACTCGAGCTTTGCGTAGATGGTCGCCCCGCATCCCTCCGCGATCCGGTTGAGCCTCACCAGGGGGGTGTTTCCGATGGTCTTGGTAATATCATCGTACAGTCTCAATACCTCTCCCCCTCTCATATCGATCCTGCATATATCAGTCCGTTCCCGGGGAAATCCGATGAACCGGGTAATCTCTATTAATACTATCTTATTAGTAGTGTTTCAACCACAAGTATCTTACATTCGAGGAAGGTGAGTTCGCGGGATCTTTAAACCGTCGCCATTACCCCGCGTGGCCTTACGTCCACCTCCAGGTTGCCCTGGAAAAGTTCCCATTCCACGCCTGAGTCCACGTCGAAGATCATCTCGAAGAGGCCCTGGACCATGCCCACCATGAGCAGGTTGCAGGCGGCGTTGTCCACGCGCAGGTGCATCCCCTGCGCGCCCATCCGGAGTTCCCGCAGGTTGCCCATGCCCCGCAGCGCCAGTTGGAGCCGGAAGTCGCCCTCGTCGCTCAGTTCGTCGATGGAGAAGAAACCGGTCTTCACGAACCTGCGCTGCGCCTCCACCACCGCGGCGGGGATTTCCTCTCCCAGCTCCGCTTCCAGCGCCCTGAAGAGCACGTCCAGCAGCTCCGGTCCCAGGACGGCCATGCGGCGTTTCGTACGCCGGTTCACTATCAGGCCCCGGTCCAGGTACCAGCTGTACGCCGAGAGCGCGGCGGGAAGGCCGCAGGTAGCGCACCGCTCCAGCTCTATATCGCCGTCGCGGTGTTGATAGGCGGAGGTCTGGAGCTTCTCCGCAAGCACCTCGGGATACTCGGTCCAGCTGGTGGTGAAATCGTATACCCCCGGCGAGACTTCCTTGTAGGTCACCGCGTGTTCGCCCCCCACCGTGGCCGATAACACGCCGGCGATGGCCCCGGCGGCTTCCGGCACGGAGAAGGGTGCCTCGATGCGGGTGATGGAGTAATCGTCTTCATCCCTCTCGTAACGTGAATCGATGACCTCGTATTTTCCAAACCCGACTATATGGCAGAATGTCACTACCGGTGCCACGAAAGCGCCCGGGTCCATCTGCCTGGCCTGAACCATCTCCTTGACCACCGGCGGGATCAGGCTGCTCATATATTTCTGTGTCCCCCGCGCGGTGAGGTTGATGACCATGCTCTCGATGTTCATACCGATGATGTCCCCGATGTTGTTGAACAGCGGGTCCAGGTTCTCGCATTCGATGAATCCCAGGCGGGCCTCGGGGTTTACCTTCTGGACGACGTCGCCGTTGTTGAGCCAGACCTGGCCCTGGCTGAAGGGCTCGGGGATACCGCATTCCGGGCACATGTTGACGTCCATCTTTGTGTCCTCTCCTGTTGGCGGGCCGGGAAGAACCAGATTTTTCCCAACCTCGGGCCACAGTTATGAATCGGAAAGGTGGCCGATTTACTTTATCGCATGATAATCGCGGCTGGTCGCTACGGATCATTCTCTCCGCCAGGACCCCGTCCCTGTGGTAGATCATGATACAGGCATCGTGCATCATCTCTATGCCGTTGGCCTCGCAATGGGCGATGGCCTCGGGGTGGCCTTTTGCAAGACATCACGCGTGCCTACGAGGCATCCATCATCCTGACGCACAACGACCACCGTGATGTCTGGGTGCTGGACGGCGGCTTGGCCGCCTAGCCCTTCGAGAAACAGGTGGTCAGTAAATAGCCCCGTACATGTGAGCTGGCGGAGAGGGTGGGATTCGAACCCACGAGACCCCTCGCGAGGCCCAACGGTTTTCGAGACCGCCGCATTCGTCCACTCTGCCACCTCTCCGCCCCACCATTATAGCGAGGTCGAGACCGTGGTTGAAACAGACCATCGCTGCGATGGAAAAGCCCCGGCGGTGTGTACGCCGGGGTGATTCCATCCAGGTCTCGTTCTACAAGAATATGTGGGCTCAGGGATTGACGAAGATATCGATATCGGATGGTCCGTCAGGCCGGTTGGGATCCTGGGGCGTGATCTCGATCATCATCGGCACCCCAGCGGCGTTCTTGAACTTGAACGTCACAGACCCTTCTCCCTCGGTTTCCTGCAGGTCCGTCATGCCCCTTAACGATTCACGGAAGAAAGCGGCGACGTTTACCACCGGGCACTGGTCTGCATGATAGACGAACCATTCGGACTTATGGGCCGGTTCCCACACTATCACCGACTCGTCTTCGTCTAACTCGCTGGCCGGGTACGGCTGCACTCCCAGTTCCTCCAAGGTGGGCGCACTCGAGAACCCCTCTGCCCATTGAGTCGTGTCCTGCGGCTCGGTCTGTCCTGCTTCCGTCCCCGTGGTGGCCCCCGTGGTGTCGCCACCAACTCTGCAGCCTGCCCACATGGAGACCCCCATCAGCAGCACCACGGCGAACACTATCGGCACAATCCTGCGCATTTGCATCCTCCTCTCGTTTCGAGGTCATCTAGCGACCATCATGCCGGGGAGACCCGTGCTTCGAGCGCCATGATGATCCCCAGCTTCCTCTGCCATCCCTATTCTTTTCGGCAGGTGGGCGGGCCAGCTCAACATCTTCCGGCGGGCGGCAGCAGTAGCTGTTCACAAGGACCATACGGGCATGAAAGGTAAGGCATACCGCGAGTGCGGACGTAACGCGATCATGCGGGAGGCTTGTTTCCGTTGCGGCGGGCCTCGAAGAACTCGCGCAGCACCTCCCGGCACTCCTCCTCGAGGATGCCGTCGGTTATCTCCATGCGGTGGTGGGTGGTCTCGTCGCTGACCAGGTTATAGCGGCTGCCCGCGGCCCCCAGGTTCAGGTCCCTGGCCCCGAAGACCAGCCTGCCCACGCGGGCCTGCACCAGCGCCCCCGCGCACATGGGGCAGGGTTCCAGGGTGACGTAGAGGGTCGAGCCTTCCAGCCTCCAGCTCCCGAGGTGGGCCGCCCCCTCCTGTAGGGCTATCACCTCGGCATGGTCCATGGGGTTGCCCGTGGCCTCCCTGCGGTTATGGGTGCAGGCGAGGATCTTGCCGTCCTTCACCAGCACCGCGCCCACCGGGACCTCCCCCTCTGCGGCGGCGGCCCGCGCCTGCTCCAGCGCGGCCAGCATGTATTCCCTGTCCTTCAAGCGTGTCCGTCCTTAAGTCACAGGTCTAACCGTGTTTCCTCTTTCTCTCATCGTGATAATCGGCGATGAGGGTTAGAATATCATCCCTGGTCAGTTCATTTCCGAAGTAATCCCTGAGGCGGCCGCCCCTTCCCCATAACGGTTGTTCGTCGAACCAGGCTGCGGGGGGAACGTCCGCCTGCAGGCCCAGCCCCTCGCGGTCGTTGAGCTCCCGGTAGAGCTCCCACCCCGCGGCGGCCCTGTCCACCATCTCCCCCACGCCCAGCTCCACCCCGGTCACGGCCGCGTAGAGGTCGCGGATGAGTTCCACGTGGTAGAAGCGGTTGATCTGATAGCGGTTGCAGATGCCCAGGGAGCTGAAGAGGCTGTACCAGTCCTCGGAGTAGCGGGTGAGGCGCCCGACGTTCATGCCCCAGGGCGGCGAGAAGATGCGCTCCAGGGCCTCCTCCCCGGCCCCCATGCGCGCGGTGAGGCGGCGCAGCCTCTCCTCGGGCAGGCCGGGTACATAAGTGGCCGAGCCGGCGCTGGCCGAGGTTGGGCCCCGTGGCGAGACGATCTGCTCGAACTCCATGGTGCCCAGGCCGCTCACGCGCGGGTCGTAGAGGCAGTCCTGGTCCCGCACCAGCATGGTATAGCGCCGCGTGTCCTCTCCGAAGTATTCGAACGCCCCCCGCCAGCCCCGCGCGAAGGCCTCGCCTATCTCACCCTCCCGCCGGGCCACCCGCAGCGCCAGCTCCCGCAGGATGCCGGCGCCCCGCTCCAGCGGGATCCCCTCGGCTTCATTCCGGGAGAGGATGCCGTGCTCCTGCAGCTCCAGGAGGAAGGCCGCCTGCCAGCTCAGGGTCATGAAGTCCAGCCCCAGGTCGTCCAGGAGGGCCAGCACCTCAGCCGCCTCCTCGGCGTCCCGCATGAGCAGCGCGCACCCGATGATGGCGGCGTTGAGGAAGGAGGTGGAATAGACGCTCTGACCCGTGCGCGGCAGGAAGAGCTCGTCCTTATCCGCCAGAAAGCACGAGGGGCAGGATACCCTGCATTTCTTCAGCTTCAGGTAAGCTTCGGGGCCGAAGCGCTCGGTAAGCTCACGCAGGTCCTCCTCGCTGGCGCCGTGGGGCAGCAGCTGGCCCGCGTACATGGGCCAGGCGCCTATCATTCCCAGCGCCGCGGCGGCCTCGCGCATATCGAAACCCTGCAGGCGCTCGTGCAGCCCCTTGACCAGTTCCCGCAGGCGGTCCGCATCCGCTATCTTCACCCCGCCCCCGCCCTTCACCACCAGGGCCTTGAGGTTCTTGGACCCCAGCACCGCCGCCAGGCCTCCCCGCCCCAGGGTGGCGCAGCCGTCGATCATTGCCAGGGAAGAGTGGGCGCCGTTCTCGCCCGCGGGACCTATGGCCGTGACCGAGGCGCCGGGATACGAAGACCACAGCGAGCGGGTAGCCTCCAGGATGCCCCTGCCCCACAGTGAGGCCGCGGGGTGAAACCCGGCGCGGCTGTCCTCTATATATAAGGTAGTGGGCTGCTCCGCCCTGCCCGTGAGGATGAGGTGGTCCAGCCCGGACCATTTCAGGTGCGCTCCCAGCCCCATACTCCCGCCCGCCGAGGCCACCGCCCCGGTGAGGGGGACGCGGGCGAGGGCCACCACTCGGGATGAGCCCGGCACCACTGTACCCACCAGGGGCCCCGCCCCGAAGATGACCGGGTTTTCCGGGGCAAAGGGGTCCGTGCCCGGGCGGGAGTAATCGGCGAAGAGGCGGTTGCAGGCGCCGAACCCGCCGAGGTGGTCCTCCGCGAGTCCCTCCGGGCAGGCCTCGATAGAGACCTTCGCGCTGGTGAGGTCCACGACCATCATGCGGCCGGTGTATCCGCCCTCCATATCACTTGCCCTTCTCCATCGCCCCGTACGGGCAGAACTTCGCGCACCTGGCGCATTCATCGCAATCATCGGTGAACTCGGCTCTTCGCTCCGAACCCTGCACGCTCAGGACGATACGGGACAGGGAGGGAGCGCACTCGCCGTCATGGAACAGGGAACATACGAGCTGGCAGTTCAGGCATGCGGTACATCTCTCGGGAATATGTATCATAACGGCTTTCCTCCCACACGGCGGTACACACCGTCCATAACACCATGATACCCTTGGGGGCCCGGTAATGCCCGCAAACACCCCAGGATGCGCCTTCCAACCCCGTTTACGCGCACCTGTGGGGTATTACTTCAAGCTTGCTCAGCCTGGACCCGATTAAGTATCCAGGCAAGGACGGTGGGGCGTCCGATCTCAGGGGAGGCTGAAGATGAAGCACAAGACCGGCAAAGAGATGCGCAAGCTGATGATGGCGGTGTCCGTGTCCGTCCTTCTACTGGTCCTCGCCATCATCGCCTACTTCATGGTGGACATCATCACTACCACCAACGGCAACATCGAGAAGAACAAGGACCTGGTGATAGAGCAGTCGGTGCTCTCCCTCGTCCAGATCGGCGAGAAGATCACCGAGCTTTCCGAGAGCCCTGCCGTCATCGATCTCTTCAACCGGGACGAGATCAACAAGATAATCGGCGGTGACATGCAGGCTTTCTATGACCTGATTAACCGCTTCGCCATCCTCTTCTATCCCATCGAATATGTCGGTATGGTCCAGGACGGTGAGGTCGTCTCCTACGCGACTGCCGCGGGCGTGAACGTCGATCCCGGGGAGATGCCCACCGTGCCCCCCACGGAGGATTACGCCACCCTGGATTCCCTGGGAGGAGAGGAGGGAGTCTATGTCTCGGTCTTCTACCTGGTGGATCTGAATTACCCCGGTCTGGAGGCCTTCTACGTCAATATGATCGTGGACCGTACCGATGAACTGGCCACAGTCACGGAGTATTTCGAGGACCAGAGGGACGACCTCATAATGAGGCTCTCCATGGTGTCGGTCATCGCCATCGTACTCTCCCTTCTGCTTACTACCTTCGGCCTGCGCTACTTCACCCGCAAGTATGTGGCCAACCCCATCGAGGAGCTCAACCGCACCGCGGAGAAGATAGCAGACGGCTCTTTCGCTGGAGAGGTGGAGGTGGACGAGGACAGCGCCTACGCCGCGCTGCAGGGGCTGCTGCGCAGTGGCCAGAAGGTGCTCAGCCGCATGGACGAGGAGATGCGGGAATAGCCACTGGCGGCTTTGAGTGCGCACCGCCCGGGGTGAACGCCCCGGGCTTTTTCTTCTGCTGCATAAACCAGAGCAAGCTGGGATTTCCTGTCAAGTAGCCTTGCGGTTCTTCCGATAATCTCCAAGGCTGCACAGCCGATCACGAGCAAGACCTGTAATCAAGGAGGACGAGTATGAAGCGGAAGACCGGCAAAGAGATGCGCGCGCTCATGGTGGCGGTATCCGCCACCACCCTGGTCCTGGTCGTGGCGGTGATCGCATACTTCATGATCGACATCATCGCCACCACCAATCAGAACATCGAGGAAAATAAGCAGAAGGTGATCGATCAGTCGGTACAGTCGTTGACCGAGATAGGGGAAAACATCAATGCCCTCATGACGGATCCCGGTACTTTACAGCTCTTCAACCAGGATATCGTCAACGAGCTCATCACCACCAGGAACTGGGATGTCGTCTACGACATGGTCAGCACCATCGGCTTGGGCTTTTATCCTATCGAATACATCGGGACCATACGTGACGGAGAGTTGGTAGCCTACGCGGCCAAGCCGGGCGAAGATATCGAGCCTTCTGCTCTGCCCACCGAGGTCCCCGAGGGCGATTTCGAGACGCTGGACGACCTGGGAGGAGCGGATGGGTTCTTCGTATCCGCGTTCTTCCCACTGGACCTGGACATCGTGGGCATAGACGAGACCATCTACGTGAACATGATCGTCGATCGCACTAGAGAACTGGCCGAGATCGAGGCTTATTTCACTGACCAGAGGAACGACATGATCTTGAGGATGTCCATCGTCTCTGTGTTCGCCATCATCATATCCCTGCTGCTCACCACCTTCGGCCTGCGCTACTTCACCCGCAAATACGTGGTCAACCCCATCGAGGAGCTCAACCGCACCGCGGAGGAGATAGCCGACGGCTCCTTCACTGGAGAGGTGGAGGTGGACGAGGACAGCGCCTACGCCGCCCTGCAGGGGCTGCTGCGCAGCGGCCAGAAGGTGCTCAGCCGCATGGACGAGGAGATGCGGGAATAATACCAGGATATTAATCCCTGGAAGGGGATAAAGTTTCAGCGGCCGGGAAACGATATATTGTAGGGAATCGCTGATTCCGGACCATGAGGGGATAGAGCAGGTATATAAGGATAGAGTCCGTGACCGCTGCCGAGGAAGCGGATGGAATAGAAGGAGGGGACGTTGGCGAATAAACTGGCGCAGGAGATCGAGAAGATACTCTCCGACGCCGTGGGCGATTTCATCGCCCGGGCGACGGTGAAGAAGAACTGCGAACTCATAGGCACCACTCCCGATACCATAACCGCCGATAAGCTCCCGGAACTGGCCGACAAGATCGACAAATCGGTCTCTTTCTTCTCCGGCAAGGACGTGGGGAGCGCGCTGGCGGAGAAAATAAGGGCCATCAAGGTCTAGGCGTTACGGATATCCTGTCCGGCGGCTTCTGGCCGCCGGATTTTAATTTACCCCGGACAGGAGAAAGGCGGAGGTGACCAGCGGCATTCCCGCCCATCGTTTAACCGGGTTCGCCATAATAGCCGTACTTCACCACCGAGTCCAGCATGGCCTTGACGTTCTCTGCTCTCGCGTTGGGCGGTATCTCGCAGCCGGCGCCCATGATGTAGCCGCCGCCCCTGCCCACCTCCTCGATGAGGCGGTGGCAGTACTCGTCCACCTCCGCGGGCGAGCCCAGGGCGAGCATGTCCGAGGGCACGTCTCCCATGATGCATACGCGGTCCCCGATGACCTGCTTGGCCAGGAAGATATCGGTGGGTCCGTCGAACTGGATGACGACGTTCCCGGCCGGCAGCTCGCGCAGGGCCTCCAGGTTCAGGTCCCAGTTGCCGTCGCAGTGGAGGATGGGGCTTATCCCCACGGCCACCAGCCTTTCCACCAGGTCCTTCAGGGACGGGAAGGAGAGCTTGCGGAAGGTCTCCGGCGAGATGAAATCGGTGGAGGAGCGGTGCACGAATATCTCCACCCGCCTTATGCCCATGACGGCGCAGATGAGGCGGCAAGCGAAGAGGTAGCCCGCGGTGAGGTCGTCGGCGGCCCTGGCGATCTCCTCGGGCCGCTTCTTGAGGTCGCGGGCGAAGTCGAGGAAGCCGCGGGCCAGGGAGAAGGTGTCGAAGGCGGCCTCGGGCAGGAAGCTGTAGAGGGTGGTCGTACCCCTCCTCTTCATCTGCTCGAAATCGTAGCGCCAGTTGGCGAAGTTCCAGACCAGGCGGGTCAGCATCAATGCGTATCCCCTCACGTCCTCGCCGACGTCGTCCCAGGCGCGGGAGATCATGCGCATGAAGAAGGGGATGTAGGTGAGCCTGGGGATCCGGCGCGCCAGGTCGCTTATCCACTGGTAGTCCTCGGCCTGCATGATCTCCTCTTCCAGAAGCTGGCAGATGCTGTCCGGCGGGAGGTCGATGCCCGGCCACTTCGCCTTCATGGGCATGATGAAGGTGTAGAGCTCCGGGCGCAGGGGGTTGGTCGGGTAATAGACGTCCCACGGGCCCAGTTCCCGGTAGCACTTGTCCAGGGCCATGCGGTACTTCTTCGGATCGGACCACAGCTCGTGCACGGTTATCCCGGCATGGAAGGCGGCGAAATAATAGATGAACGGGCACGAGGGCACGCGGTCGGGAACCCTCAGGTTGATGACCGCCTGCAGGCGTTCCTCGGCGGTCATGGTGTCCCCGGGATGAAGAAGCTTGGCGGTCTTCATGATAAGGCCCTCCTTCGGGCTTCGATCTCGCCGTTTCCGGCCCCTAACCCATGTGCCTCTCTGCCAGTCTCACCGCCTCCGTGGGGTCCTTGCCGAAGGCGTCGGCGCCGCAGTATTCGAGCACCTTCTCGTTAACGGGTCCGCCGCCGATGATGATCTTGAGCTTGCCGCGCAGGCCCGCCTCGGCCAGGGCGTCCACGGTGTCCTTCATGGCGTCGAAGGCCAGGGTGAGCAGGCCGGATATGGCCACTAGGCCAGCCCCGGCCTGGGAGGCCTTCTCCACGAAGGCCTGGGGGGCCACGTCCACTCCCAGGTCGTATACCTGGTAGCCGCTGCAGCGCAGCATGGTGGCCACTATGTTCTTGCCGATATCGTGGATATCACCCTGGGCGGTGCCGATGACCACCGTCCCCCTGGTCGCCACGTTCTCGCCCTCGAGGCGGGGCTCGATGAGCGCGATGGCCTCCTTGAAGATCTCCGCCGCGAGGATGAGGTCCGGCAGGAAGTACTCCTTGGCCTCGTACTTGTCCCCCACCACGGACATCCCCTCGCGCAGGGCCTCCACCAGGGAGAGGGGGTCGGCTCCCTCGTCCAGCGCCTTGCGCACCTCCACCAGGGTGCCGTCCTCCTCCACCTCGGCTATGAGTGCCGCGATCCTCTCGTTCACCCCGATCACTCCTTTCCCGTGAAAGCCCTGGCGTATTTGACCGCGTCCGCGGCGTCGCGGCTCCAGGCGTCCGCGCCCGCGTACTCACATACCCGCTGCGAGACCGCCCCGCCGCCCAGCATGATCTTCACCTCGTCCCGCAGGCCCTCGCGCTCGAAGTCGAGCACGGTCTCGCGCAGGGACTCGTAGGCCACGGTGATAAGCGTGCTTATCCCCACTATCCTCGCGCCGCTCTCCACGGCCGCCTCCAGGAACCCGGCCGGCCTGACGTTGACGCCGAGGTCGATGACCTCGAAGCCGGAATAGCGCAGGAGCTGGCCGACGATGCCCTTGCCGATGTCGTGCACGTCGCCCAGGGGAGCCCCCAGGACCACCTTGCACAACGCCTCTTCCTCGCGGGGACGGAGGCAACCGGAGCGCTCCAGGAGATCCAGGACGCTGCTGAAGATGTCGTCCGAGATGATCAGGCCGGAGAGGAAGTACTCCCTGTTCTCGTAACGCTTCCCCACGATCTCGAAGCCCTTGCGGCACAGCTCGACGATGTGCAGCGGAGCGGTGCCCGCGGAGAGCATCCTCTCCACGCCGGCGATCACCCCCTCCTCGTCCAGGTCACCCATGGCTCTTACGAGTGTCTCGTCCTCATCCATGCGCATCACCTCATAACAACAGGCTTGAAGACTCGAAGCTGAACTTGTCCCCGCGAAATATCAGCCATCCCCAGATGACCCGCTTGTCATTGGCGGCGAAGATCACCTGTTCCATGCAGAAAGCCGGCGCTCCCTTCCTGCCGCCCAGCTGTTGGGCCTCGCGGGTCGAAAGGGTGGTGGCGGAGAGTTTTAGGTCGGCCCGCACCGGGGCCATCTCCGGGATGTCCGCGAAGAGGTCCGCGGTAGAGCCGTGGCCCAACTCGGACTCGAGCAGGGGCTGCGAACTGGAGAGCAGCAAGTATTTGCGGTCGAGCACCAGGGGTTCCCCCCCTCCCTCGAGCACCCTCTCCAGGTAGATGACCTTCTCGCCCTTCCTCACCCCCAACATGGCGGCGGGGACCTTGCCAGCCTGGACCACCCTCACCCCCAGGAGCCTGACGTCGCTTGAAAGCCCCTGCATCCTCATCTCGTTATGGAAGTCGGGGATGTGGAAGAGTCCGCCTTCCGTGCGCGGCCGGCTGACGAAGGTCCCCCTGCCTTTCTCCCTGCGCACCACGCCCTTCTCCGCCAGCAGGCCGATGGCCTTGCGGGCGGTCATGCGGCTCAGCCCGTACTCCTCGCTCAGCTCGTTCTCGCTGGGCACGCGGTCACCGGAGCGCAGGCTGCCGTCCATGATCTCCCGGTGCAGGATCTGGGCGAGCTGGAAGTAAGCGGGGGTGAAGGAATCCGTGTCTATTTCGAGCCGCTTGTTCAAGGGCGCTCCCGGGTCCTGTTGCATAAACGACCATACTTGTATATACAAGTATACAGAATGTTGGCAGGGGCGGCAAGGGGCCAGAACACAAAGGCCCTGAATGGCCCCAGAGGCCGGTTATAATGATCTCGTCTTTGTCTCATGGCTGGCAGAGAGAAGGAAACGGTGATGAAACTGATCATCATCTCCGGGTTTCTCGGCTCCGGAAAGACCACCCTCCTGCTGGGGCTGGTGCGCCTGCTCACGGCGGGCGGGGAACACAAGTTCGTCGTCCTCGAGAACGAGGTGGGCGAGATAAGCATAGACGGCGCCCTGCTCCAGGCTGAGGGCCTGCAGGTGAGGGAGCTCTTCTCCGGCTGCGTCTGCTGCCAGCTAGCGGGCGACCTGGTGGTCACCCTGCGGGAGATCGCCGCCGCCCTCGCGCCCGACGCGGTCATCCTGGAGGCATCGGGGCTGGCCAAGGTGGAGAGTATCCTCGAGACCCTGGACAGGTACTGCCGCGAGGTGGACGGCGTGCTGGTCATCACCCTGGCGGACCTCGAGCGCCACGAGCTCTACCTGGAGGAGCCCATGCCCTTCGTCATCAACCAGGTCAGCCGCGCCGACCTGGTGGTGCTCAACAAGACCGACAGCGGGGGCGAAGAACTGGTGCGTGCCCTGGAGGAGAGACTGGCGGAGCTGAACCCCCGGGCCGGACTGATCAAGGCCTCGGCGCTGCACGGCAGCAACCTCGAGCAGGTGGCCGAGAAGGTGGGGGTATGGATGCGCACGACTTCGTGACCGTCTCGGCGCGCAGGGAGGCATCCCCGGCATCTGTGCGTTCTCCCGAGGAGGCCCTGCGCGGCCTCCTGGGTTCCCTGGTCCAGGCGCTGCGGGAAGGTGGGTGCACCATGGTGGGCCACATCAAGGGCATGCTGGAGGACGGCGGGCCGTCGCCGCTCTTCTTCAGCGTCACCTCCCTCGAGGCGGAGCCGCAGATAAAAGGAGGGCCGCTGGCAGCACAGGCTGGTCTTACCTTGAGCATCACCGCGATCGTGGCGGGCATCGGTGAAGAAGAGGCCGCCAGGCTGCTCTCGGGGTCGCTGGGCGAGTATCTCCCGTGAACGCGGTGGATGTGCGCCATGGCAGGAGGCGTAAAGCCGGAAAGCCTTGCGCCGAGCCTTTGCGATCCGCTATCAATCAGCGGAATAGAAGCGGCCGTCCCCCAGGTCTTCGGGGTCGAAGGCTTCTTTGATCTTCTTCTGCCAGGAGGGATAGTCCCAGGTGGACGCCCCGAAGATACCGTCCCGGGCCCCGGCGTCCAGCATGAAGGCGCCCAGTCCGACGCCGTAGTGCTCGTCCCGCATGAGTTCGGCCGCCTCGATGCCGTACTCCGCCACCCCTCTCCGGTGGAGGGGGTCGCGGTGGTCGAAGAGGATCAACTCCTCCTGGTGGCCGTAGAGCCCGCTGCTCTCGTAGATGCCTCCCCAGGCGTTGTCCGCGAGGTCGTCATATAGCTTGCCTTGCTCGATGTAGGCGCGCTTCAGCTCGGCGCCGGCGCGGGACTGGTTGACGCAGTTGTCGAAGGCGGCGCAGGTCCCGAAGGAGGTGCCCATCATCCCCCCCATGCGGAAGGAGAGCGGCGGCAGGGCACCGCGAACCAGGCCCCACCACACCGCCCCTCCGAAGCCCGGCGCCAGGCTGAGGTCGATCAGCACGGCGCCGGTGGAGGCCGCTATGTTCTGCAGCACCTCGTCCTGGTAAGCAAGCTCCCCGGGGGAGTTCGCCGCGATCATGAACTGGAACATGTGCTCGGCCGCGCCGAGCGCGTTCCTCAGGTTGCGCGCGGACGCCAGTTTCTTCAGCAGCCTGGGCACGAATATGGAGAGGACGAGCCCGATGGAGTTCTTGCAGATCATGAAGCCTATCTCCGCGTCCGCGATGCCGTAGGCGAAGTCCGCGTACGCCTCGAAGGAGGGGAAGAGGCACATGTATATCCTGAAGTTGTCGGGGATGGCGGCCTCGAGGTCCGCCAGGGTGCCCCCTATCTCGGGCCGCGGCGGCCCGTTCCAAGGGTAGAGCTTGATGGCGCACTTGGTGAACACCCCCAGGGCGCCGCGGGCCCCGAAGAGTCCGCGCATGATCCCCCGCAGGGAGGGCCCCGGGCCGTCCCCGCAGAACCACCCCGTGCCGCTGCCGGGGCTCCCCAGTTTGAGCACCTCGCCGTCGGGGAGCACCCATTCCACCCCGAGCACGTTGCGGCAGTTGTAGCCGGTGGAGAGGCCCGTCCAGCCCGTGCCGTCCATGGAGGTACAGCTGGCCAGGGGCGAGGTGCCGCAGCCGGCGCCGATGATGTGCAGGTTGAGCCCCCTCTTGAGCGCCTCCGCCTGCACCTGGGCGCAGATGACGTACGGCTCCACCACCGCATAGGCGTTCTTCTCGTCGATCTCCAGGATGTGGTCCATGCGGCGCAGGTCGAGCTGGACGACGCCGTCCCCGCCCGGTCCCCCGTGCGCCCCCCAGCCCGTCGAAAAGGCCTTGATCCTGCACCCGTGGCGGCCACACGCCCGCACCGTTGCCTGCACCTCCTCGACGCTGGAGGGCAGGACCACGGCCACGGGCCGGTGGATCCAGGGGAGGGAATCGCCGATGTTGCCGAAGCTCTGGAACGCGTAGCCGTCGAGGACGCCCGGCTCGGTGGAGACGTTCTCCTCTCCCACCGCTTCCGCCAGGTCCTTGTAGAGGGCATCCCCCTGCATCCCCGCTACTCTCCTTGATCGTGCCCACCACGGCGTGGAGGCAGGCGATATCGGCCACGCTTTGATTATAACCGTTTTGATCGCTCTGCTGCCGGTGCGACACTTCCGCCCGGGCGGTTCGCTCAGATGGAGAACCTCAACCGCTTGAGCGACTTCGCCGCCGCTTCCCTTACGTCGGGATCGCCGTCCTCCGTGGCGCGGGAAAGGGGCTCTATGGCCGCCGCGTCTCCCAGTTTTCCCAGGGACCTCGCCGCTCCCTGTCGCACGTATTTCTCACCGTCGCCCAAGGCGGTGATGAGCGCTTCCACCGCCCGCTTGTCCCCGATGGACCCCAGGGCTTCCGCGGCCTTCCACCTGACATCGAGGGTGCTGTCGTGCAGCGCCCGGATGAGGGGTGCGACCGCCCTCGCGTCGCCTATCCTCCCCAGGGCTTCCGCGGCCCTCCAGCGGGCGCGCGGGCTGCCCGTCTCCAGGGTCCTCAGGAGGGCCAGTACCGCCGGCTCGCCGATGGTCTCCAGGGCCTCCAGGGCGCCCTGCCGCACGCGCAGCCTGTCATCGTCCAGCGACCTTATCAGGGCGTTGACGGCGGCTTCGTCCATCTGCACCAGCGTCCTCTGGGCGCGCTTGCGCACGCGTATGCCGGGGTCGTCCAGCACGTCGATGAGGTGCAGGGCGGACGGCTCCCCGATCTCGACGAGTGCCACCCTGGCGATCCAGCGCACGTTGCCGTCATCGTCCTTCATGCACTCGATCAGGGCGTCTATCGCCCTCGCGTCCTTCATCCTGCCCAGGACCCCCGCCGCCTCGGCCCGGGCGTACTTGTTCTTCTCCGTGTCCAGCGATCGCAGCAGCGGTTCCACCACGTCATCGCCGACGGCGAGCAGGGCGTCGGCCGCGTCCCATCTCACACGGTCATGTTCGTCCTGCAGGCATACTATCAGCAGTTCTATGGCCTCACTGCCCCCTATGTTCCGAAGGGTCCTCACGGCAACCTGCCTCGTTTCGGGATCGTCGCTTTCGAGCCTCTGTCTCAGTTCGGCCCATCCTTCTTCTCCGTGGTTCGCGGTCATCTTCATCACCTCCCGCTGTAATTATTCCCTTGTGTCTCCCGTTCAGGCGTGCACCGATAAAACAATGACACGTCCGCGATATGGCCGGTGGTAGCATCAGGGTTCGAGCCACAACGAAAACAGGCCAGGAAATAAGCTTCCTGACCTGCTGTTTCATGTGGCACGCCCGGAGGGAGTCGAACCCCCAACCTACAGATCCGTAGTCTGTCGCTCTATCCAATTGAGCTACGGGCGCGTGCAAATACCATTCTATCACAGCGCCTAGACGCGATTTCCTGGCGGAAGGGGAGGGATTCGAACCCTCGAGGCAAGTTTCCTCACCCACACGATTTCCAGTCGTGCTCCTTAGGCCAGACTCGGACACCCTTCCATATCTGAAACATACCGCCCCGCATGGGCGCCTAAACATTATAAATGGGCTTGCGGGCGCTTTCCAGCGACGTTCCGATCAGGACCCCTAATCCTGGGCGTCCTTCTCCCTCTCCGCGAGGATCAGCTCCGCCGCTTTGCGCGCCGCTTCGCCCACTACCTTCGAGCAGTGGTCCATCATGCCGTCCTTGAAGGCTTCCTGGAGTTGCTCGGGGTCGTACATGTTGTAGGTGCGCCCCATGAGCTTCTCCTGGATGTCAAAGCAGCGGCAGCTCCCGTAGCGCGCGGTGAAATCGTCGTGCAGCTCCTTGCACATGAGATAGGACCGCATGGGTTTTATCATGTCCTGGTGGTCCTTGCGCTCCCGCCCGTACAGGAGGCCGAAGACCATGCAGGCGCCGGTGAGGGCGCCGCAGGAACCGTCACCCGTGAGGCCGATGCCGTCCGCCAGCCCGCTGGCCGCGCGGAAAACCCCTTCGTTCTGGTCCTCGATTCCCAGGGCATCCAGCAGCCCCGCCACTACGGATTGCGCGCAGCCCGTGCACCTGCGCTCATAATCCTCGGCGAGCCGCGCCGCATCCTCCACCATGGCCTGGCCGTCTTTTTCCGCCATATCTCCCCCTTCCGTATGAATCCAGCGACACCGACCATTCTATATGCACTTTCATTAGTGGTCATCACGCCTCCAGGCTCACCCCCGCAGTTGTTAGCCCGCGAGAGGCGGTGATATAAAGGTTGATAAGCGGGTGGACAGGTGGTGAGGGGGCGTCGCCGGGCCGATTTCCGGGCGTGACCCCCTAAGGAGGGTGGTTTGGCGGTCATCGGGATAGACCTGGGCGGGACCAAGACGGCGGGGATGGTGCTCGAGGGCGAGGACGTCGTGGAGAGGATCCGCCTGGCGACGGACACGAGTTCCCAGGACAGCGTGATACGGGGGCTCCTCGAGATGTGCGGGCGGCTGCGGGAGAAGGCTTCTGCCGTGGGTATCACCGTTGAAGCTGTGGGCCTGGGCATCGCCGGGTTCGTGGATTTCGAGCGCGGCGTGGTCACCGAGGCCCCCAACCACCCCCTGCGCGACGCCCAGGTCAGGGACATCCTGGAAGAGAGCTTCGGCCTGCCCGTCTGCGTGGACAACGACGCCAACGCGGCCGCCCTGGCCGAAGCGCGCATGGGAGCCGGCCGCGGCGCGCGCTACCTGGTCCACCTCACCCTGGGGACGGGGATCGGGGGCGGCATCATCATCGACGGGCAGGTCTACCGCGGCGCCCTGGGAGCAGCCGCCGAGCTGGGACACATGATCGTCTGCGGTAACGGCCCGGCCTGCAACTGCGGCGCAAAGGGTTGCCTGGAGGCCATGGTCTCCGGGGTCGCCATCCACCGCCGCGTGGAGGAAATGGCCGCCGTCGGGCACGAGTCACCCTTGGTGAAGGATCTCCTCGCCGCTCCCGATGTCTTCAGCGCCGAGGACGTCTGCCGCCACGCCGACGCGGGCGAGGGGCTGGCGATAGAGATCCTCGAGCAGGCTGGGTGGTACCTTGGAATCGGCATCGCCTCGCTGGTGAACATCTTCAACCCCGACGCGGTGACCCTCAGCGGCGGCCTGCTGGGCTGCTTCCACCACATGGAGAAGGCCATGCGCACCTCTTTCGATGCCAACGCCATCGCCATCAGCCGCGACCACGCGCGCATCCTCGCCGGCACCCTGGGGGAGGACGGCGGTATGCTGGGCGCGGCCATCCTCGCCCGTGAGAACCTGGGGCGGAGCTGAGCCGCGGCGGGGACGGTCAATAGCCGTTGGCCTTGGCGGTGATCTCCTCGATATCGATGCGGATGACCTGGGTGAGAGAGAGGTTCTTCTCCCTGTAGAGATGCGGGCCTTCTTCTCCGTAATGCTCCATGATGGCGTCCAGACCGCGCCTTTTTTCATCATCGTCTTCGACCAGGAAGGCCTTCCCGAAGGCGATGACGCTGCGGTACCTCATATCGTAACCGCAGGAATGGCCGGCGGTCTCAAGTTCGTGGTCCACGTCGACCTCGAAACACACGTGGTTGTTCTCGCGCAGGATATCCAGCTTCCTTCCTTCGCGGGCCGCATGCAGGTAGACGCGTCCGTCCCGGTACCCGAAATTCATGGGCACGACATAAGGCTTGCCGCCGTCGCACATGGCGATGCGGCAGACGGACGCCCGGTTGATGACCTCCTCGATGACAGCGGGGTCCGTTATCTCCTTTTCTCTTTTGCGCATATCGCGTACCCCTTCCCTCAGACAGCCAACGACTCCTTGAAACGGCTCCTGCTTGCTCTCGTCAGTCCTTCCGGGTCCTCAGGGAGAGGACGGCCAGGGTCAGGAATATCGCCGCCATGGCCAGCAGGGCCACGATGTCTATCCAGATCTTCCCGATGCCGTAGCCCTTGAGCATGACCGCGCGCGAAGCGTCCACCGCGTAGGTGGGGGGGACCAGGTAGGACAGGGACCGCAGCCAGGCGGGGATGGCCTCGATGGGCCAGAAGATCCCCGAGAGCAGGAAAGCGGGCAGGACCACGAAGGGCAGCACCTGGATGGCCTGGGCCTCCCGCCTGGCCGTGCTCGAGAGCAGTATCCCCAGCGCCTGGGAGACCACGGCCAGAAGGGCGATGACCAGGAAGGCCAGGAAGACGTTGCCCACCACGGAGATGTCGAAGACCAGGATGCCGACGAGCAGCAGCAGCAGGGCCTGGCCCATGCCGATGAGGCTGAATGCGCCCGCGTAGCCCAGCACGATGTCACGCTCCTTCAGGGTGGTGGCCAGCATGCGCTGCAGGGTGCCGGAGGTCCTCTCCCCCACGAAGGTTACCAGGGTGAGCAGGGTGGTGATCATGTACACCGCGAAGGCCATGATGCCGGGCACGAAGAAGTCCATGAACTCGGCGCCCTCGCCGAACACCGCCACGGTGTCTACGGTGACCGGCATCTTCACCCCCAATTGCTCGACCGTCGCGGCCAGGGCGTCGGCCACCGCCTTGGTGACGGCGTTGGCCACGTTGATGTTGCTCTTATCCAGTTGCAGCTCGATGGTGGCGGACGCTTCCCCCGCCAGGCCGTTCATGCTGGAGACGGCGTCGGCGGTGAAGTCGGGCGGAAAGATGATGGCCGCGTATGCGTCGCCGTCCTCCACCATCGCCAGCGCCGCGTCGCGGTCGTCCAGGAATTCCAGTTTCATGACCTCGGTATCGAGGTTGGAGATGATCTTCTCGGACAGGGACACGGTGCCCGCGCCGCCCATGGCCGCGCCCTGGTCGAGGTCGACCACCACCACCTTGACGTTCTTCACTCCGCCTCCGAAGGCCAGGCCGAACACGAACATGACGAAGATGGGGGCGATGACGATGAGCGCGAGGGAGCGCCTGTCGTTCTTGAGGTCCCGGAAGACCCGCTTGGTGACGGTGAGGAAAGCCGGCTTTCTCATGGCTCCACCTCCCGCTTGCTTCCGGCGGTGAAACTCAGGAACGCGTCCTCGAGGTTGTGCGTGCCAGTCATCTCCAGGAGTTTTCCCGGTTCGCCCTCGGCTGCCAGGCGCCCGTTGTGCATGAACCCGATGCGGTCGCAGCGCCCCGCCTCGTCCATGTAGTGGGTGGTGATGACGATGGTCCTGCCCTCGCCCTTGATGTGGTTGAAGTATTCCCAGAAGGAGACGCGTAGCTCCGGGTCCACGCCCACGGTGGGCTCGTCCAGGAGGAGGAGCGGGGAATGGTGGATGAGGGCGCAGGCCAGGGAGACGCGGTGCTTCATGCCGCCGCTGAGGTTGCCCACCAGCTCGTTTCTCCATTCCGGCAGGCCGATGAACTCCAGCAGTTCCTTCTCTCTCTCCTCTATCTCCCGCCTGGAGAGCTTGAAGACCTCCCCGAAGAAGGCCATGTTCTGGTGGACGGTGAGCCCCAGGTAGAGGGCGGTCTCCTGGGGCATGTACCCTATCTCCGCGGCGGCGCGGTGGTCGGGCAGCCGCCTGCCGCCCACCTGTGCCTCCCCGCCGCTCATCCTCAGCAGCCCGCACAGTATCTTGATTGTGGTGGTCTTGCCGGCCCCGTTGGGGCCCAGCAGGCCGTAGATCTCGCCTCTCCTCACCCGCAGGTCAAGGCCGTCGACGGCGGTGAAGCTACCGTACCGCTTGACCAGGCCGCTGGCCTCCACCATGTAGCTGTTACCATTCCCTTCCATCTTCTCTCCTTGGCTCATGAGCCCGCGCCCGGCTGGGGAACCTCGAGTCCCACCGTCTCCTCCACCGCTTCAACTTCTTCCTCACCGAACGGCTGTATACCTCCCTGGTCGCCGCGGTGATAGAGGACCTCGGCCAGCAGCGCCATGGGGATGAGGACGGCCACCGTCAGTCCCAACCTCAACAGGGTGAACTTCCAGCCCATGAACTGCAGCTCCATGAGCTCCAGGGGCAGCTTGATGCAGGCCCAGGAGGAGAGGAAGAGCATGGCGTTGGCCACCCTGGCGCCTTTCTTGAGCAGCATGGCCGCCAGCGGGAAAGCCACGTAGAGCGGGCCGGTGGGCAGGGTGCCGAGGAGGATCGCGAGCAGCAGGCCGGAAGCCCCCGAGCCCTTGCCCAGGTACCTAACCACGACCTCTCTCTCCACCCAGACGCCGAAGATCCCCATGAGCACCATCACCGCGGGGAGGATAAAGACCATCTCCTTGAAGAACTCCCACGAGATGTCGAGGGCCTTCTCCCCTTTGTCGGGGAAGACCATGGCGAGGCCGAAGAGGACTATCGCGAAGACGACCATGGCGGTCTTGTCCCACTTGATCCTCTTGCGCAGGGGGAGTTTGGGCGCCGCCCCTTGCTCTTGCATCTCTTTCTTCATCTTCCGTCACCTCCACTCCAGCCCATCAGCCCAGTACCAGGCCTATGATCACCGCGATGAGCAGGGCCGCGGCGAAACTGAGGCCGTTACGCAGCAGGGCGAACCTGGTCCCGAGCTCCTTGATCTCCACGGGGAGGAAGACGAAGCCGATCATGGTCAGGGTGGTGATGAAGGCGGCCATGGCCATGATGCCGGCCCCCATGTCCAGGAGGGACTTGGCGAGGGGAAAGGCGATGATAGCCGGGATGAAGAGCACGGACCCGAGGACGGCGGCGATGAGTACCCCCAGTATTCCCTTGTCGCCCCCGATGCCGGCCGCGATCCACCTGGGCGGGATGAATCCCACGATGATCCCGATGATCGCGATGACCGCGAGCACGCTGGGTGCCATCCTCTTCGTGCCGTTCCACGCGATGAGCAGGGCGGTGCGTGTCTTCTCCCGGCTCTTGGCCAGGGATACCGCCAGGCAGACGGCAACAAAAGCATTGACGACGATGGCGGTGATGGACATCGGCGCTCACCTCTCCTTCTCACACAGCGCGATGAAGGAGTTGAGCATCTCGACCCTCTCCTTGAAGGCCGCCACCCATACCTCAAGCCTCGCCTCGCCCTGGGGGGTGAGGTAATAGACGCGCTTGGACGGCCCCGCCTCACCGTGTTCCCAAGCTGAACGCACCAGGCCTTCCTTCTCCAGGTCCCGCAGGGCGCGGTAGACGGCCGCGGAATCGGGGGTGGGTCCCGGGAAGGGGAGCCTGCCGATATCTTCGGTGAGCCGGTAACCGTAACCGGGGCTCTGCTTTATGAGGTAGAGCAGCCGGGGCTCGATGAACCTCTTCTGGGGTCCCTCACGCACGAAACGCTCGTGGTCGGCGAGGTCTGGCCCCCTGCTCTTAGCCGCTTTATTCCCTACCGTTCCTCTGGCCATCTCTCTCACCCCTGCTGTTCACATCTATATGTTTATATACATCTAACTGTAATATGCATATACTTGATTGTCAACCCCCGGGTCCCCGTTTGACCAGAGCGCGTGATGATGCCGGGGTCCAAGGTCTCGCGGGACTTCCCGCAAGGACGGCCCTTAACAGGAGACATGATCCGGCACATACCCCACCACGCTGCGGTTGACGGTTCTCATGAACATCCCCGCATGAGCCGTTCATGATTGGAGGTGAAGACGTATGAAGCCATTAAACGGTGGGCTATGATCACCTTGAAGATGGCCGGCAAGGAGTGATGCAAGATGGTTGCTTTACTGTCTTTATTGGCCGATTGTGCGGAAGGTGTTTCCCATTGGGGAACGGGAGGTTGGATCTGGATGGGACTGATGATGCTGGCCGGACTGGTGCTCGTTGTCGCAGTTGTCTACCTGCTCTTCCGGGGTTCTCAATTCTCCGGCGACGGAGCCGCCTATGCGGCCCCGGACCACAAGGAGTCGCCTCTGGAGATCGCCCAGCGCAGGTATGCGGCGGGCGAGATAGGCCAGGAGGAATTCGAGAGGATCAAGAAAGACCTCGGCGGCTGACGCTTGAGCGGCTGAGGTCACACCCATAACGCTTGGCGCCGGGCCCGAAGACGAACCCTGAGTCAGGTGACCAGACAGACGGGGTACGACAAAGGGCTCGACGCTCCCTTCCCCGGCATAGGCGGCCGAGGCCATATCCATAACGCCTGGCGTCGGGCCCGGATGATCGACCCCCTACGTTCGAGTGACCCGGACGCGCGGACACGACGGAGAGCCCGGTGACCCTTTCACACTCCAACTTCCCCGTATGCTCCCACATTCTGACCGAAGAGGCTCCCTGGTAGCGGAGACACGCTCCCGGAGTATAATAAACCTAGGGCTTTTCAAAGATCACCGAACGGCTGTTTCGCGCTTCCTGTGGGTATCCCGAGGGGAAGGGGTTGAACCTTATGCTCTCGTGCATGGCGCCTCTATCCCCCTTTTCATGTATGACCGTTCTTAAGCCGGCTGGAAGTCTCCTCGCTGCGTATTGCGCACCGTGCGGAGATGCCGATATGCCGTGACCCTGTAAAGGAGGCAGTCATGAAGACGACGTCGAGATGGTCCATTCTATTCCTCTTCTCCCTGGTCCTGTTCTTGTCCATGTTGCTCGGGGCACCCCAGTGCGCGGCCGGGGTGAGATGGACACCGGACGGGGTGGGCATCCGCACCGCTGCGGCAAACGGTGCCGGTTCACCCCAGATAGTTTCGGATGGGGCTGGCGGGGCCGTCATCACCTGGGAGGATGGACGCCGTGGGATCAATGACATCTACGCCCAGAGGGTGGACGCATCAGGTACCCCGCAGTGGACCGTGGACGGGGTGGGTATCCGCACCGCTGCGGCAAACACTGCCGGTTCACCCCAGTTAGTTCCGGACGGCTTCGGGGGAGCCATCGTCACCTGGCACGACTACCGCTCCGGAAGCAAGTACGACATCTACGCCCGGCGGGTGGACGCGTCCGGCACCTCGCTGTGGACCTCGGACGGAGTGGGGGTGCGCACCGCCGCGGCAAACAGCGCCGAGTTTCCCCGGATAACTCCGGACGGCTCCGGGGGGGCTATCATCACCTGGCAGGATTACCGCTCCGGGAAATGGGACATCTATGCCCAGCGGGTAAACGCGTCCGGCACCCCGCTATGGACCGCGGACGGGGTGGGCATCCGCACCGCAGCAGCAGGCAGCACTGATTACCCGCAGATAACCTCGGATGGCTCCGGGGGGGCTATCATCACCTGGCAGGATTACCGCTCCGGGAAATGGGACATCTATGCCCAGCGGGTAAACGCGTCCGGCACCCCACAGTGGACCGCGGACGGGGTGGGCATCCGCACCGCTT